>RGDC01000100.1 GCA_009918005.1 Actinomycetota bacterium | reverse complement strand
AAAAACTAATGCCCGCTTTCGAATAGGAAAGCGGGCATTAGTTTTTGGCTTTACAAATCGATGCGGGTTCCGATTGTGATTACTCGATCGTATGGCAAGCCATAGAACTCGGTTGGTGCCACTGAGTTGCGGTGCAAAATTTCAAACAGCGCTTCAGTTCGATGCCCGATTGAACCATGGTTTGAGGCTAGGAAGTGTCGCTCAGATAAATAATATGTTGCGCTCTTTTCCTTGTCGCCGAGAACTTCACGCTCTAAAACATCTGGGATGTTGATACTCTCCATGTAGCCAGCCGTGATTGTAACTCGGCATAAGCGATCCGAAATGTGATCACAGAGTGCAGGCGTTGTACTAATTGGTTGCGTATCAGGTTTAACTGTGACAACTACAACTTCCTCAGGCAGCGAATGCATAACCGTCACGTGAGAGATTAGTGCTGCCGGAACCATTTCAGCCGGTGAGGCCATGAAAATTGCGATTCCTGGAACGCTTGCAATTTCTCCGGTCTCCAAACCTTGGTAGATGTCCTGCCAGGTGCGAGTAGATTCGCGCATTCTGCGGTTAAGAGCACGGTTGCCAGCGCGCCAAATCGACATCACTGCAAAGACGAATGCGCCAAGAGCGATTGGAACCCAGCCACCATTAACTATGTGTGAGGATGTTCCTATCAAAAAACTCAAATCAACAATTAAGAACGTGATTGTTAATGGGAGAATTTTTAGCAGCGGCCAATTCCAAACTTGCCGTGCAACTAAATGGAAGGCAAAAGTTGTAATCGCCATCGTCCCAGCGATCGCTAACACATAAGCACTTGCCAAAGCGGACGACGATTTGAAACCAATTACGAGAGCAATACTGGTTATGCCTACCAACCAATTAACTATTGGAACATAAATTTGACCTTCATGTTCAGCACTCGTGTGGCGAATTGTCAGGCGTGGGAAAAGTCCCAACTGAACAGCTTGGCGCGAAAGCGAAAACACTCCAGTGATTAATGCTTGGGAGGCGATCACGGTAGCCAATACTGCAGAAACAATGAGCACTACAAGAATTGTCTGATTTGGAGCTAACCCAAAGAACGGATTTTCAACTGCCTCAGGATCGCTAGCAATTAACGCAGCTTGTCCCAGGTAGCACATGATTAGTGCCGGTCCGACCAAAAACATCCACGCCCAACGAATTGGGTTAACTCCAAAATGTCCCATGTCGGCATAAAGGGCTTCAGCGCCAGTCACACACAAAATCACCGAAGCTAAAATTGCAAAAGTCTTAAATCCGCTATGGCCGATGTACTCAATTGCATAAGTAGGTGATAGCGCTTTAATGACAGACGGTTCCGCCAGAAATCTATAGATTCCTAGTCCAGCAATTAGTCCAAACCACCACAACATGACCGGACCAAAGACGGTGCCGATCGCATGAGTTCCACGTGACTGAACGAGGAAGAGAGCGGCAAGGATCACCACCGTCAACGGCACCGCTACTTGAGCTAAGTCTTTATTAAGTAGCGTCAAACCTTCGGTCGCTGAGAGAACTGAAATTGCCGGCGTTAATACGCCATCGCCGAACAAGAGCGCTGTACCAACTAAAATCAAAACCAAGATCGCTTGGTGCTTTGTGGTTTTTGGTCCGCGGATCTTTCTTGGCATCAATGAAAGTAGGGCAAGAATTCCACCTTCCCCTTTGTTATCGGCACGCATAACAAAACCAAGGTATTTAACGGAAACAACTAACGTAAGCGTCCAGAAGAAAAGTGAAACAACACCATAAATGTCATCAACCCCGGATCCGGAAGTATGCATAGTTTCTTTTAGTGCATAAATCGGGCTGGTACCAATGTCTCCAAACACAACTCCTGTTGCACCGAGAATAAGTCCCGCGTTGCCAGCTAGGTGCGAATGACTTGAACTTGTAGCCGAAGTGCCAGGTCCCTTAGACATTTTGTTACTTTCGTGTCAACGGTGCGATACGCACCCTATTTATCTTAGACACACCAAGTGTGTGGCAATGCCCTGTGTGCGAGATTAGCCACTTCTTTTTGGACACTCCACTGACGAACTTTTGATGAACAGCGAACTAATCCTGATCGCCAACTTCTCTAATTGTGCGGATCCTGCCTACTTCTCATACATTTGAGAGTAGGCAGTTTTCGTTAGGAGATATCAAGTGGCAACAAATGCGTTACAGGAACGCTTTGGCACTCGATTTCGCCGAATCATCACGAATACTGAAGATGGCGTTCCACCTTGGATGGAAGCTGTTGAATCCGGGGAAACTCGAGGACTTTATCTACCGTATGACGCGCCTTGGGTTGTCCATGGAGATGTTGCAACACTAATTGGTGGCATTCGCGCATTGCTTATGCAAGCTTTACATCCGGGAACTCTCACTGGCGTAGAACAGCACTCTCGCTATGAACATGATCCACTTGGGCGACTTGCGGGAACTACTAAATGGCTGACGATCGCGACGTTTGGCTCGGCTGAAGCTTTGGCGAAGGAATCTGCTCGAGTCAATCGCATGCATGATCATGTCAAAGGTGAGTACGTGACTGGTCACGGCGAGAATAAGCCGTACAAGGCTGCGGATCCAGATCTACTTGCTTGGGTTCATATCGCGTTTACCGATTCATTTCTAACTACTCATGAACTTTATGGCGCTGAAGAAATTCCTGGTGGACCTGACGAATATGTTTCGCAGTGGTCAAAGTCAGTTGCACCACTTGGTCTAACTAATGCGCCAATGTCACGAGCTGAACTTAAGCGCGAGATAAAGCGCTATCGCGACGAAGGCATTCTGGCTACGAGTGAGACCACGAAGCGGGTTGTTGAATTCATTCGCAAACCACCGCTATCAAAGACCGCGTTAATTGCCTACGATCGAATGTTTGATGGCGCCGTTGCATCGATCCCTTCAGAATTTCAAGAGATGCTCGGGCTTAAAGTCAAGAGTCTGAAGATTGCTGGACCGATAACCCGTGGCTTACTAACTTCACTTCGGCTGGCACTTGGCCCGGCCTCACCGATGGAAGAAGCAGCAATTGCTCGCTTGATCCGAATCGGTGAGTTACCAACGGACTATGTGGCTAGTTAAAGTCCACATACTCGTCAGCTATAGCTAATTGCAACCACTGACGCGAGTCGGTGGAATCACTTTCACTGAGTAAATAAGCCGGCAGTAACATAGCTGAACCATCATTTAAATACCAATACATCAAACTTGATTCTGCTTTGGAAATCTTTCCTCGATCAATATTTGCATTCAAGATCGGTTGCCCGGCTGAGTTCTTTGCAACTGCCGAAGGATTTCCACCTAGTGCCAATTGTTCCATTGGATAGATCATGCCATCTTTGTAAACTTCTTGCGGTGGCAAGTTAACCCAAAGACCACTTTGCGACCGTGCAATTGCAGTTTTGGCACCAATAATTTTGTATTCAGCAGTTGGAACAAATTTGGCAAAGAATCCGTTTGCATTCAAAATTGCATTGTCTGGACCTACAATCATCCCCCAAGACTGGTTTGAATTAAACCCATCGACAAATACTTTTGCCGTTACTAACTTGTAGGCACCTGCAATTTCGGGGCTGTAACCCCACATGCCACCGTTATCTACGACAGACCAAGCAGCATTTTCTGAGTCAAAATTGAGCGCTCCAAACATTTCTTTAGCTAATGCCAAAGCCGACTCGTCACTTGGCAATACACCTTTAGGTAAAGTGCAGTTGCTGGATGCAGGCATCGGTTCAGAAGATGCAGCACTGCTTTTGGAACCGACATTTGTATCGGACATCGGCATGTCGCCACCGCAGTACTTTGGGTTTACTGAAGCGTCACTGTAATTCCATGTAATTAATTGACTTAGATCCCAGCTGGCACCGCTAACTTGGGCAACTGGATTGGCATAACTTGGATCACCAACAAAGTATCCATCCTTTTTACTTCCAGTGATTTTTCCCTTCACCGAAAATGTATCTGCAATTCGCTCAAGCTCAGTTCTTCGATCAACATCGCTGGCATCAAAGGTGTAACCCACTTGTGTACCTGAATCATCAGCTATGTCTGAACCAGCTTCTAGATATGCGCGGCCAACAGCGAAGCTCCCTGAAATTGCAGAAGACATTTTTGAATTTTGCGCACCGGTTGCCGCACCCATTTCTGGAGCCGAATTGGGAGCAGAATTTGG
>RGDC01000099.1 GCA_009918005.1 Actinomycetota bacterium | reverse complement strand
CATAGTTTTGCGCAAAACTTTTCCAGATCTAGTCTTTGGCAAACCTGGGACAACAACCACTTCATTTAGCGCTGCAACTGGACCCACTTCTTTACGGACCAAGGCCACTATTTCTTTGCGTAACTCTTCGGCATCAACTTGTGCTCCAGCTTTCAAAACTACAAATGCTTTTGGAATTTGCCCTTTAATGGCATCAGCTACACCAATTACCGCGCACTCAGCTACCAGCTCGTGTGTTGCCACCACAGCTTCAAGTGAACCTGTGCTCAGGCGATGACCGGCAACGTTGATCACATCATCAGTTCGACCCATGATGTAGACGTAGCCATCTTCATCAATGTATCCACCATCACCACTGGCATACATTCCTGGAAAGACCGTCAAGTAGGAATCAATGTATCGCTGGTCATCTCCCCAAAGTGTTGGCAAAGTTCCCGGCGGCAATGGCAAAGTGATCGCGATGTTGCCTTCAGTTCCCGGCGGCAATTCTTTTCCTGACTCATCCAAGACACGTATGTCATAGCCGGGAATTGCAACAGTTGGCGAACCTGGCTTGATTGGCATTGGCTCTAGACCGCGCAAGTTTGAGGCAATTGGCCACCCGGTCTCCGTCTGCCACCAGTTATCAATTACTGGTACGCCAAGATTTTCTGTTGCCCATTGATAGGTATCAGGATCTAGACGTTCTCCTGCAAGAAATAGATTTTCAAATTTAGAAAGATCTGTGTTCTTGATGAAATCACCGTTGTAATCTTCTTTTCGAATTGCCCGAATCGCAGTTGGCGCAGTAAACAATCCTTTGACACCGTATTTTTCAATCACTCGCCAAAACGTTCCAGCATCCGGAGTTCCTACTGGCTTACCTTCAAAAACAATGGTGGTTGCACCGGCAAAAAGTGGTGCGTAGACGATGTAAGAATGACCAACTACCCAGCCGACATCTGATGCTGACCACCACATGTCACCAGCTTCAATGTTGTAAATATTTTTCATTGACCAAGTCAGGGCAACTGCATGTCCTCCGTTATCGCGCACGATTCCTTTCGGTTTTCCAGTTGTGCCAGAGGTATACAAAATGTAAAGCGGATCAGTAGCGGCTACAGATACACATTCAGCCGGTTCGGCCATAGCCATGGCATCTTTCCAGTCCATATCAAGTGGGCCTAGTTCGACTAGGTGTTGTTCGCGCTGCAAAATAATGCAGCGACTTGGCTTATGAGTTGCCAAAGCAATTGACTCATCTAGCATTGGCTTGTATTCCACAATTCGAGTTGGCTCCAACCCACATGAAGCAGACACAATAACTTTTGGTTTGGCATCATCGATTCGCGCAGCTAGCTCTGCCGGAGCAAACCCACCAAACACAACAGAGTGCACGGCGCCCAACCTGGCACAGGCAAGCATCGCAATTAATGCCTCGGGAACCATGGGCATATAAATAACAACTCGATCGCCCTTTTCTACTCCAGCCATCCGTAAGGCTCCGGCAAAGCGTGCAGTCTTTTCCAGCATTTGGGCGTACGTCAGCGTTGATGATTTACCAGTAATTGCACTTTCATGAATTACAGCTGGCTGGTCCGCGCGGCCATCGATAACGTGTCGATCAAGTGCGTTGTAGCAAGTGTTTAACATGCCGTCGGAAAACCAGCGGTATAGCGGAATGTTGCTGTCATCTAAGACAATTTTAGGAGTCTTATCCCACTTAACTAACGTTGCAGCTTCGCCCCAGAACCCAGTGGGATCGGACAAACTTTGCTCATAGGCCCACCGGTAACCACTCATAGGAAGTGTCTACCAGTAACTGGGATTGAGTGAGTGGGAACTGGACAGAAAGAATGACTTAGTTTTTGGTAGCAGCAGCAAGTTGGCCACATGCACCGTCAATATCGCGACCACGAGTATCGCGCACAGTTACTGGTACCCCATGGCTCTTCAAGCGACGCACAAACTCAGCTTCATCTTCTGGACGAGATGCAGTCCACTTGGATCCGGGTGTTGGATTCAACGGGATCAAATTTACATGCACCAAGTTGCCTGCAAGTTTCTCGCCCAATAGATCTGCTCGCCAAGCTTGGTCATTTATGTCTTTAATCATTGCGTATTCGATTGAGATTCGGCGGCCGGTTTGATCTGCGTAATACCAAGCAGCATCTAGAACTTCTTGCACTTTGAATCGAGTATTGATCGGAACCAAAGTGTCCCGTAATTCATCGTCTGGGGCATGCAGTGATACCGCAAGTGTTACTGGGATTCCTTCTTCGGCGAGCTGACGCATGCGAGGCACTAAACCAACGGTTGAAACTGTGATACCTCGAGCCGACATCCCAAATCCGGCCGGAGCTGGTTCAGTAAGGCGTCGAATCGCACCGATGACGCTGTTGTAATTGGCCATTGGTTCACCCATGCCCATAAATACCAAGTTGTTCACTCGTCCGATGCCGCCATCTATTTCCCCTCTTGCAAGGGATCGAGCACCGGCTAGTACTTGCTCGACAATTTCAGCCGTTGATAAGTTTCGAGTTAGCCCACCCTGACCGGTTGCGCAGAATGGACAATTCATGCCACAGCCAGCTTGCGAGGAAATACACATAGTTACGCGATCGGTGTAACGCATTAAAACGCTCTCGACTAAAACACCATCAAAGAGTTTCCAGACTTGCTTAACAGTCGTTCCGTTATCGCACTTTAGTTCCTTGATGCTGGTCATCAACTCTGGGAACAGAAGTTCTTTGACTACTTCGCGCATTTCTGCCGGAACATCAGTCCAGGAATTTGTGTCATTATTCAGACGTTGGTACCACTGGCGAGAGAATTGATCCGCCCGAAAGCCTGGTAATCCAAGTTCAACTACTTGCGCCTTACGCTCTTCAACGGTCCAATCCGACCAATGCTTTGGTGGTTTTGGCCGCTTTGGTTCGACCATAATCAATTCACCGGGTGCAGGCATACCCATAGCCTACGGGGCAAACGCGACTTAGAGAAAAAATCCAAATAGCAGCCATGCCACAAAGGCGTTAATGACTAACGAGTCCAATCGATCCATTACGCCGCCATGACCGGGCAAGAAAGATCCCATGTCCTTGATGCCAAGATCGCGTTTGATCATAGATTCGATCAAATCGCCAATTGTCGCAGTTAGCATCATGGCAAAGCCTACGATTGCACCTTCCCACCATGGCTGATCGAAAATGAAAATCCAAAGTGTGATGCCAACCACGAGCTGAAGTACGAGTGCGCCAGCAAAGCCTTCCCAAGATTTCTTAGGAGAGATATTTGCTGCCATTGAATGCTTACCAAATATGGCGCCGGCTACGTAACCACCGAAATCGGTTGCAGCCGTGAGCAAGATAAAAGCCAAAACCTTCCAGGCGCCATTTTCCTGCGTCGACATCAGCACGGCAAAACCCGCAAGCAGCGGAGCATATGCCAAGGCAAAAATTGATCGGGTTACGTGATGTACGTATGCTTCTTGGCCATCTGCAAGCCGAACCGTAAGAACTAAGAGTGCGCTTGCCACAAACGAAGAAACCAAACCTTCTACTCCTGTAAGGGAGGTAGTAATCACCATTGTTGGCGCCAAGATTTGAAGCAAAATACTCATGCGATCTGATAGTCCAACTACAAGCGACTTGCTTAACTCTCGGATGGCTAGCATCGCTGCAAAAGCTACAAGAATGGCGAAGAATCGAACTTCAATAAAAAGGGAGGCAACTACCGTAACAAGGAGTGCGATTCCAACGACAGTGGCGGCTGGTAAATTTCGTCCGGCTCTGCCGTAATCAGTTTGATGAGAAGTCATGGACTAGACCTCTAGAAGTTCAGCTTCTTTATGCTTAAGCATGTCATCAATGTGACCAACAGCTTTTGTCGTCAAATCTTCTAGAGCTTTTTCAGCGCGCGACACATCATCTTTTCCAGCATCGCCATCTTTTGCCATTTTTTCTAGAGCCTCTTTTGCACTTCGGCGAATGTTGCGAATCGCAATGCGAGCATCTTCGGCTTTAGCCTTAGCTACCTTGATGAATTCTTTACGGCGCTCTTCGGTTAATTGTGGAAATGGTACGCGGATAATTGCACCATCGTTTGAAGGGTTTACACCAAGATCAGAATCACGAATCGCACGCTCAATTGCACCAAGTGCAGTTTTGTCGAATGGTGTGACAACCGCAACGCGCGGTTCTGGAGTCTGAATTGATGCAACTTGCTGCAATGGGGTTGGTGTGCCGTAATAATCAACCATGATTTTTGAAAACAGAGCTGCATTGGCGCGGCCAGCGCGAATCGTCGTGAACTCTTCGCGGGTAACTTCTGTTGCCTTTGCC
>RGDC01000098.1 GCA_009918005.1 Actinomycetota bacterium | reverse complement strand
GGTATTCTCGTTAATCTCTCGTTGTACTTTTTCTTTCCAGAACAAATCACCTAACCCTGGGTCAAGTTCTAATTTGCTTAAGGGCATGACTTTGATTTCCATGGGCCTGAACAACTTTGTTTAATGCTACCACCATGAACACAAAACTAAAAGCAGCAATCAAACATACGGCACCCTATGCCGTAGGAGGAACACTCCTTGCGGCATCACTTGCTGCGTGCACTCGAGGAATTTCAAAGCAGCAAAATTGGGCACGTACTCCGTATTTTTTACTACAGATCTTTATCGGAATTTCTGGCTACACACTTTTCAGTGGAACATTTTTGGTTTATAAAGTTGCCGGTGTGATTGTCTTGGTAACTGGCGTGACAGGCTTTGTGGCTCTCTTTAGAACACCTCAAGGAAACTAACTTTCTACCAGTCCTTCTCTTAAATGACTTAAAACCTTGTTCAAAATTCGAGACACATGCATTTGGGAAATTCCAAGTTCAATTGCTATCTGACTTTGACTCAAATTTTCAAAGAATCTCATTTGTAGAATTCTTTTTTCGCGATCATCTAGCTGTGCAAGTAATGGCTTTAAGGACTCTCGATATTCAACGCCCTCAAGCGCTTCATCCAAAGCTCCAAAAGTTTCACCGATACTCGTTGAGCTGTCTGAAGTTACATCAAGGCTGACTGTTGAATAGGCTGCATTGGATTCCAAGGCCTCTGCCACGTCATCGACTGTTATGCCTAGGTGCTTAGCAATTTCTTTCGGAGTAGGTGAGCGGTCTAGTTTCTGAGTTAATTCAGTAGTTGCTTTTGTTACCGAGGCTCCCAGCTCTTGAAGTCTTCTGGGAACTCTGACAGCCCAAGTTTTGTCTCTAAAGTGGCGTTTAATCTCTCCAACAATGGTTGGCGTGGCAAAAGTTGAAAACTCAAATCCTTTCGAAATTTCGAATCTATCGATTGCCTTGATTAAGCCAATTGTGCCTACCTGGATGAGATCATCAAGTGGTTCGCCACGATCAGCGAATTTCCTCGCCATAAATGTAACTAATGGTAAATGTCGCTCTATTAAGGCAGCACGAATTTTCTCGTGTTCACTCGTACCTGCTTCTAGAGCTGCAAGTTGCTCGAACATCTCACGATCGGCTGATCGTAAGTCTTCTTTAGGCACTAGCCACCACTTTGGCTGTTAGCCGTAGTGTCACTAATCCTGCCGATGATGTTTCAGCAGAGACTTCGTGTACTAATGCACTCAGAACTGTCCAAGCAAATGATGATTTATCTGGGGGTGGGCTTCCGGCAGGTCCGGTTAGTTCGATAGCCAACCGATCGGCGTGAATCGTAAACCGAATGGTAACAGCGCCACCGTCGGGCTTATGAGCGATCAAAACTGCGAACGCCTCATCAACGGCCAATCGCAAGTCATCTATGGCATCAATGGTTAAGTCGGCATGGGCTGCGATGTGAGCAGCGGTGCTTCGAATTAACCCAACGTAATCTGGGTTAGCCGGAACGGCTAAATCTATTGTGTTCACATTACGACGTTAACCTATGCCGGCGCCGCTAAGTGTCAGCGTCAAACTATTCGCTGGCTAGGTCTTTAAGTTCATCGCCTGAAACTCGGTAAACCGTCCATTCGTCCATGGCTTTGGCGCCCATAGCGCGATAAACCTCAATTGCAGGTTCGTTCCAGTCAAGTACCCACCATTGAAATCTTGAGTAGTTA
The DNA here is from genome assembly GCA_009918005.1 of Actinomycetota bacterium. GTDB lineage: Bacteria > Actinomycetota > Actinomycetes > S36-B12 > UBA5976 > UBA5976. The sequence continues at coordinate 2,632 of RGDC01000098.1, read as the reverse complement.
TTCTCGACACAAACTTGGGCCAGTCGCTTCATAAGTGACTTTCCCATTCCTTTGCCACGGAACTGAGGTCGAACGTAAAGGTCCTCAAGGTAAACCCCATGGGTTCCATCCCAAGTGCTGTAGTTCAAAAACCAGATGGCCATTCCCGCAAGTTGATCGGGATCGTCTGGGTCTTCAACAACGAACGCGTAAAGCGCAGGTTGTCCATGAGGAGTATTTGCAACTCCAGATGCAGCGATGCTGTCATGTTGATCAAACTCTAGAGATAAAAAGTCGCGACCGAACAATGCCTTCATGAGGTCTTGTTCGGTCGCGATTACTTCTTCTGGAGCTTTTTCGTACTCTGCTAGTTCATGGATCATTTGGTGCATTTGGGCTACGTCTTCAGGTGTTGCCTCGCGCACCGAAATCATGAGTTAGGTTTTACTTCTTTGAGTCAGCGAAGATAGCAGCGATTTCGTCGATCTTTGCGATCAACTGGTCTGCAACTGCAACGTCGTTAGTTCCCTTTGTGCCACCCGCACCAGCAAGCTTGGTTGCTTCATTGAAAAGTTCGTTTAGGTTTGGGTACTTCTCGAAGTGTGGAGCCTTGAAGTAGTCAGTCCAAAGAACCCAAAGGTGTTCTTTGACTTGATGTGAACGATCTTCTTTGATCGCGACAGCGCGAGCCTTGAAGTCAGCATCATCTGATGCGTGGTACTTCTCCATGCAGGCTTTTACTGAAAGGGCTTCGATCCGAGCCTGGGCTGGATCATAGATGCCACAAGGTAGGTCGCAGTGAGCATTCACTGCAATTGTTGATGCAAAAAGCTTCATAATTCCTCCGAAGTTATAGCGGATGCCCGCCTATCTAAAGATTACCGCCGTTGGTTCAAGTGTGCGGATTAGGGCTGGAACAATAGGAATATGCGTTACCAGATGGCGGTTGTTTCAGGCTTAAGCATGGTTCCAACTTTGGCACCAGGCGAGCGACTATTGGTTCGTCATGATGGTCCAATAGTCCTTGGAGACATTCTAGTTTTTAAGCGTGCCGGTCAATTCGATGTGAAGCGAGTTCTGCATATTGAGGCTAACGGCATTTTTGTCCAAGGCGATAACGATCTGGTCAGCACTGATTCCAGGGCGTACGGCTTAATCCCATTTGATGACGTGCTGGGCACAGTCACATATCGACTTTGGCCGAAGCCAGGACGAATTAAGGGATAAGCGTGTTGGCGAAAATTTGCCAAGCCAACAACGACTTTGCAACCAAGCTCAACACAATCAAGCTCAACACAATATAAATTCGTTCGCCGTGTAAGTAGTTGCTCCACTTTCCTTGGGCTTTGTATTGCTTGTATTGCACCCATGCAAAAGAATTGAACAACAAGAAGATTGTCACAATTATTCCAATTACAAATCCAGGAGCGCTAGTTTCTGGTGGTCCGCCAGGTGAAAGCACATAGATCAAAACTGCAATCCATGGCACGATTCCAGCAATGCAACCAAAAATGAACGGCACCCAACCACCGCTACCTGGTTGTTCGTATTTCTCTTGTAACCAACCAAAAAGGATCATGGATGCATTCACGCCAAAGATTGCCACAAGTGCAGTGATGTCGGCAATGCCAGTGATTTGCGCAATCAATACGATCATTACCGATGAGCTGATTGCATACTCAACCCAACGGAAGTAATTGCGCTTGGATTCTAGGCCTTTTCCATATCGAGAAAAGAATTGCGGGCTCGCGACAATGAAGTGTGCTAGCGCAGATAAGCCAAGGAATAGTGCCACGGCCAGTGCAAGTGGTGTCTCGAACACAACGACAGGATCTGCGAAAACTGACCCTGGTGGACCAGCCATATAAGTCGCGGTAACTGGAAGACTGAAGTCAGTTGAAAGCGCGATGACTGCAACCATCTGAAGCAAATGGACAACACCTGCAATTAGATTGAATCTGCGAAGACCTGGAATAGTTAAATTGCTCATAATTCAAGAATACTTATCGTGACTCAAAATCAGACTATTTAAGTCACATAATTTATGCAGTAAAACAACAGATTAAGGAACGATTACTAATTTTCCTTGAATCTCACCTTGATGCATAAGTTCGTATCCTTGCTTTGCATCCTCGAGCGCGAAAACTTGTTGAATGTGCGGCCGCACTCCAGTTTCACCTAGGAAATTAAGTAACCCTTCGAATTCTGCTCGAGTTCCCATAGTGGAACCGATAACTTCAAGCTGCAAGAAAAACAATCGATTCAAATCAGCTGGGGGATTAGCGCCACTTGTAGCACCACAAATTACGATTTTCCCGCCCGGTCGTAGACTGCGCATCGAATGTGACCAAGTTGCCTCACCAACACTTTCCATGACGGCATCAACTTTGCCAGGGAGTCGAGCGCCAGATTCAAAAACTTCGCTAGCGCCAATTGACTTGGCATATTCGCGCTTAGCCTCATCGCGTGATGTCACCCAAGTTATAAATCCGGCAGCACTGGCAAGTTGAATCAGTGCTGTTGCTACTCCACCGCCGGCTCCCTGGATTAGGACAGTGTCACCTTTCTGCAAACCCGATTTTGTAAACAACATTCGGTAGGCAGTTAGCCATGCGGTAGGAAGACAGGCAGCTTCTTCGAAAGTTAGAAAATC
>RGDC01000097.1 GCA_009918005.1 Actinomycetota bacterium | reverse complement strand
GAAAAGCTGGTCCGCCAGCGTTTGAAGGCCGTCGGGTTCATGCGTTTCTTCTTTGCGTCAATGGGACGGGCGCTTTCCGAAAAGGGGAGCGCCAGTTGTTTTTGTTTTCTAAAGGTTATGCAGCAAAGGGATTGCGGATGCGCAGTTCTGTGAATTTTTCGAAACCTTTATCGCCGGTAACGAACTCAGTGACGCCGTTATCGATACAAATTGCTGCGACCTGCACATCAAATATATTTTGACCAGTCCTGCCTGACTCAGCACACAGGCGCGCAAATGTCTTGAAGTCGCTCGGTTTGCTTCGAATCACTTTTGCACTTTTAGAAGACAACCAGTTCTCTAACTGAGCTATTGCTTGTCCGGCAGTCGGTGAAGGTCCTGGCGTGTTTATGCTTGTGGCCTGAGCAACAAATTCGAACATGACTATGTCTGTGAAAGCAACATCTTCTTGTTGACTGAGTAGAGCTTCTAAAGTTTTCTTAGCAACAGCATTATGTGGGGAAGTCACATTAAATGCGTAAAGCAAAACGTTGGTATCAACACCAATCATTAATCTTCCTCAACAGTCATGAAGTCATTTTTCATCATCTCTAAATACATTTGATCGATAGCTACATCAGCGTCGTAATTCGGATCAACCGGACCATGCCACAAAAACTCATCGGTTGGTTGCCAACGCGGTTGGGCAGCGAGCTTTTCGATCTCTGCTGCAAGAGCACGCTCAATCAAACCCTTCATCGTTATGTTGTGCATGGCGCAAACCGCTTTAGCCTCTGCCATTAACGGGTCTCTAATTTCAACTGTGGTTTTCATAACGCTCCCTTTTCTTTTCAGCCACTTCGTCGTTCATATCTATAACTGTGTTTATGTCTAGGTCCGCCAGCCATTGGTGTAGACCACCACCACGAACGCTGAAGTCCGCTTCGGGATCCCAGGACTCATTGAGCGCCGCATCAATCTTCATAAACCCAAGAATAACATAAACCCATAATTATGGGTTTTGGATTTACTCAATAATCTCAATGTCAAATCACCCAACCCGAAGGCAATCAGCCCAAAACCCACCCGTAGCCTTAAATTGTGAGAACTTTTGAGTATGTGGTGATCGGCAAGGGATTAATAGGCACAGCAACTGCCAAATATCTGGCTAAATCCAGCGACTCAGTATTAATCATCGGCCCAGATGAACCAACTGATTTTTCCAGCGCCACGATGTTCGCCAGTCACTACGACCAAGCCCGAGCTCAGCGCATTATCAACTTCACTCCGATGTGGACTCAGCTAAGCGTTGACTCAGTTAACGCTTATCCAGGATTGGAAGCCGAATCCGGAATCACTTTTCATAACGGCGCTGGCTGTATCTATTTAGCAGAATCCAAAGATGAATACTTAGCCAGCGTTCCAGCGCAAGCAAAGCAATTCAATTTGCCTTATCAAGTGCTCGAGAACGCATCCGATGTTGCAAAGCTTGCGCCAGAATTTGCCTTTGATCGAGAGGTGCAAGGAATTTACGAACCAGGTCCAGCCGGAACGATTAACCCAAGAGCTTTAGTCCAAGCCCAACTCGCAGTATTTGAAAAATCCGGCGGCAGCGTTATACGCGATGTGGCAACTGATGTTTCCCGAAACGATTCTGGTTGGCTGGTAACCACAGCAACAGGGGAGCAGATCAGGGCGACCAACGTCGTTGTAGCCGGGGGATCCTTTTCGAATTACCACAATCTATTACCGGTAACCCTAGACATTTTGGTTAAAAGCGAAGTTGTAATTTTGGCGCAAGTTAGCGCAGAACAAGCTGGCGCATTGGCCAACCTTCCATCGCTCCTTTATGAAATTCATGAGCCAGACTTTGATGGCATTTACTTGATGCGCCCGGTTCAATACCCAGATGGCAACTGGTATCTAAAGATGGGTATGAATCAGCGTATTGATTTGTTTACGAACTCACTTACCGAACTAAACGCTTGGTTCCAGGGGCAAGCTCACGCACAGTACTTACCGATCTTGCAGCGCGAAATCGAAAAACTTTTTCCAACGATTAACTTCTTGAGTTTCCAAACCAAGCCCTGCGTTATCTCGCGCACCACCACGCTCAATCCCTACATAGATGTAATCGAGCCAGGACTATTTGTAGCAACTGGTTGTAATGGCTATTCCGCGATGACTTCCGATGGGCAAGGCAAAGTGGCCGCCAATTTGGTCCTGACTGGCCAATATCCAGCCGGATATCAGGCTTCTGATTTCATGGTTGTCACCAAATAGCAGGACACCAGCACCAGGCGATTTGCGCTCAAATTCTGGCCGAAAACCCAAAATCCCTGATCAAAGCCACCAGAGACCACCAAAAACCACATCATGTAGTGGTCGCGACACGCCCAACATGCCATATATGGGTAAAACGCTTGCGCGCCAGCCCGTTATCCAATAGATTCATCACTACATCTAGTGGTCACAACAGGTTATCCCCACAAGGATCCACAACCTGGAGAAATCTACTCTTTTTGGGTGTCACACCAGTAACACGAGATAACACCAAGCAACACCAGTAACACAAGTAACAGGCAAGCGGAGCTAGAAATAGCCCCAAAACGGACACCACAAGATGTGGACCGGATTTAGCGCGAAGAAACGAAAGGAGTCGATCATGAAGTGCCCATTCTGCCAAAATGACGATTCCCGCGTAATCGATTCTCGTTCCAGCGATGAGGGCTTAAGCACTCGACGTCGTCGGGAGTGCCCACAGTGCTCGCGCCGCTTCACCACGAACGAAACCATCACGCTCAACATTGTTAAGCGCAATGGTGTAGCTCAGTCATTTAGTCGCGACAAGGTAATCGCTGGCGTACGCCGCGCTTGCCAAGGCCGACCAGTTACTGAAGATGACCTGGCAATTTTGGCCGCCCAAGTCGAAGAAAACCTTCGCGCTTCGGGCCAAGCTGAAGTTCCAAGTAATGAAGTAGGCCTTGCAATCCTTGGTCCACTTCGCGAACTAGATGAGGTTGCATACTTGCGATTTGCAAGCGTGTATCGCTCATTTGAATCCATCGCGGACTTCGAATTAGAAATCGAAGATTTGCGATCTGAACCGAGCAAAACCAAAGTCTCGGAAAAGGTTCCTGAAAAAGAACCCGCGACCTAGAAACTTTCCCTTCCCCCGAAAGAGCTTCCCAATGAAATCCACTTCCCAATCCAACCAATCACCACAGAAAACTAACTACAGTTTTCTCTTTTTGCGGACCCGACCAACAAAAGAGATAGATGAGTCCACGAGGAGGACAACATGACCGACATGGTCAACGCAGCAACAGGAACTAAGAAGTCAGGCAAGGGTCTGACAATGACTCGTCTATACACAACCGAAGGCGTTCACCCATACGCAGAAGTGATTTGGGAAAACCGCGACGTAGTACAGACCAACTGGAAGACCGGCGAAACTGTATTCGAACAACGTGGTGTTGAATTCCCAGATTTCTGGAGCGTTAACGCCTCCACAATCGTTACCACAAAATACTTCCGTGGCCAGGTCGGCACCGATTCCCGCGAACGCACACTGCGCCAGCTGCTAGATCGCGTTGTCCTTACCTACACAAAGGCTGGAAAAGAAAACGGCTACTTCGCAACTGAGAAGGATGCTGAAATCTTTGAGCACGAACTAACTTGGATGTTGCTGCACCAGGTCTTCTCGTTCAACTCACCAGTTTGGTTCAACGTTGGCACCGCATCTCCTCAGCAAGTAAGTGCGTGCTTCATCCTTAGCGTCGATGACACTATGGACTCAATCCTTAACTGGTACAAAGAAGAAGGCATGATCTTCAAGGGCGGCTCGGGTGCCGGTCTTAACCTTTCACGCATTCGTTCCTCCAAGGAAATCTTGAAGAACTCTGGCGGAACCGCATCAGGCCCAGTTAGCTTCATGCGCGGCGCCGATGCATCTGCTGGAACCATCAAGAGCGGTGGCGCGACCCGTCGCGCAGCCAAGATGGTTGTCCTAGATGTTGATCACCCAGACATCGAAGAATTCATCGAGACCAAGGTTCGCGAAGAAGACAAGATCCGCGCCCTTCGCGACGCTGGCTATGACATGGACCTTGGTGGCAAAGACATCATCTCAGTTCAGTACCAGAACGCAAACAACTCAGTTCGCGTATCCGATGAATTCATGAAGGCTGTCGAAAACGGCACCGAATTCGGCTTGCGCGCCCGCACCAACGGCGAAGTTGTTGAAACCGTTGATGCTCGCGAACTATTCCGCAAGATCACCGAAGCTGCTTGGGCATGTGCTGATCCTGGTATCCAGTACGACGACACCATCAACGACTGGCACACCAACCCAGAAACCGGTCGCATCAA
>RGDC01000096.1 GCA_009918005.1 Actinomycetota bacterium | reverse complement strand
AGCGCTGCTGTCACGAGTTCCTTGGAGCAACCTTGCCAGCCAATTAAGTTCCGAATCTTCAATTAACGCAATTCGGGTTTCACTTATTACTTCGGTGCTCGCTGCCTTGATTTCGGTATTACTAGGTGTCCCGCTTGCTTGGTACTTAGCCAGAGGACCAGAGGCTATTACAAAGTGGCTACGCCCGATTGTGATTTCGCCCCTCGTTATGCCACCAACGGTTGCAGGGCTTGCACTCCTTACCCTTATGGGTCGAAACGGCTTGCTAGGAAAGTTCATCTACGAGCAAACAGGTTGGGCGATGCCGTTCACTATGGCGGCGGTAGTTCTGGCTGGCGTCTTTGTCGGTATGCCATTTCTAGTCCTAGTGGTGGAGGCTGTGTTTCGCCAGATTCCAGTTGAACTTGAAGAAGCAGCGCAAACACTTGGCGCAAACCCGAGCCGAGTCTTTTGGCGAATCTCGTTTCCGTTAGCCAGAGGTGGAGTAATTAGTGGACTAGTTTTAGCTTGGGCTAGAGCGCTTGGTGAATTCGGAGCGACGTTGACGTTTGCGGGTTCTTTGCCAGGGGTTACCCGAACCTTGCCAATGGAAGTTTATGTTGCGATGGAAGTGGATCCGGCCTCTGCGTATTCAATTAGCGCCATGCTCGTCGTAATTGCAATTACCGTGGTCTTCTTATTGCGATCCAACTTAATCAAGGCATTCAACGGTAAGTAACAAGCCCGATTTCGTTTAATTCATTCGTAAATTGCAGCCCATCTCGCTTAAGTGAAGAATTCCCCGCATAATTGAAGGGTTGACTCGGGAGGTGGAAATGCCAAAGATTCTGGCATCGCGGATTGCAGAGCTGCAAAAATCTCGCACTCCATATGTACACGCCCGTGTTGTCCTGGCAGAAAAACCAACTTCGGCAAAACCTGGCGACGAAGCCATCATTTTTTCCGATGGCTCAATGGAAGGTTTTGTTGGGGGATCCTGCTCTGACTCAACTGTGAGATCTCAAAGCGTTGCATTACTCGAAGAAGGAACTCCAATTCTGCTTCGCATCGCGCCTATGCCTGAGATTGATACCCAGTCAGGAAAACGAACCGTTCATAATCCATGCCTTTCCGGCGGAACTTTAGAGATTTTTTTGGAGCCGATCATGCCAGCACCAGTTGTAGCAATTTACGGAGATAGCCCAATTTCAGGCGCATTACTAAAGCTTGGTCCAGTTGCTGGCTATGAAGTGGTCGAGTGGAGTTCCGAAGTTGACCTGAACAACACATTTGCAATCATCGTTGCCGCTCATGGTCGTGAAGATGAAACTATGTTGCTGGAAGCTGCTGTTCTTGCTGGTGTTCCATACGTAGGCTTAGTCGCAAGTCGCAAGCGTGGCGCATCAGTCATTGACATGCTGACATTAACTCCAGAACAAAAGGCATCAATATTTTCTCCAGCTGGTCTTGATATCGGTGCCACGAAACCAGATCACATTGCAATTTCAATTCTTGCCGAAATGGTTCAGGCCGCTGCAAATCAATCTGATTCAGCTCCGGCTAAACCCGCATTCGAAACCGCAATCGATCCAGTGTGCAACATGACTGTGGCCATGTTGCCAGAATCTATTCACGCAGACATCGAAGGAAAAACTGTTTGGTTCTGTGCGCCAGGTTGCCTCAAGGCATACTCGGCAAACCCTGCTGCCTACGCAAGCTAAAGAACTGCAACCTGCATTAACTTCTTGAAGATTTCTTCACCTTCGCCAGTTAACGAAATTCGTGGATCCGAACTATCAATTCGTCCCCATAGATAAAGATCCATCGCTTCCGCGTCTCCAGAAATTACTAGACGAGCAGTTTCATTAGGTTCGGCAGCGGCCGAAACCGTAGCTGCCTTATCGGTGAAGATCAGATCCCAAACTTTTGTGCCGACTGCTGTTGAAGCGACGATAGAAACGATTCCAAAATCAACATTGGGTGCTTCGGGCCAGGAGCCAAGTAGCGGCAGAAAATCTAAAACTTCATCCACGCCATCCAGGGCCAATGCTTCATCGATTGGTGTGACCGAGCCAATTGCAAGTTCGGCATCAATTCTGTGAATCACAGTTTCATGTGCCATTCGACGAAACCAAAAATCTACCGAGAAATCTGAATGATGCCACGACCAAGTTGGTCGCTCGGGGCGGTTAATGTCCAGCGCTTTGGTGATTGCTTCAAACCCCCATCCCATGAATTCCGAATAATCTTCAGTTCGTGGGTAGGGCGCGAGATGCTCTTTATTTTCAGCCTTGGCTCCGGTTTCAACTACAAATGCTTGATGCAGATAAACGTGGGCCATATGTTTTGCCAAGTCGTTAGTGGTCCAGCCGGGGCAACTTGGGACATCTTGAGGCACGTTGGGTATGGCAGCAGCTAACAGTTGGTAATCAGCATTTAAGTGAACTAAGTATTGTTCCCGCGAAAGTTCGGTTCCGGCGACAGATCTCATGTGCCTAAGCCTACGGATTAGACTTTGACCATGTTCGCATCTTTGTCAGATCGCCTAGGCGCCACCTTCAAGCAGTTACGTGGCAAGGGTCGATTAACTGAAAACGACATTGACGAGACCGTTCGGGAAATACGAATTGCATTACTCGATGCTGACGTAGCTCTGCCAGTTGTTCGAGAATTCTGTGCCCGAATTAAAGAGCGTGCCTTAGGTTCTGAAGTCTCTGCCGCCTTAAATCCTGCGCAACAGATCATAAAAATCGTCAATGAAGAACTTATTGGAATTCTCGGCGGTGAAACTCGTCGCTTAAAGCTTGCCAAGAATCCACCAACCGTGATCTTGTTGGCAGGCTTGCAAGGTGCTGGTAAAACCACATTGGCTGGAAAACTTGCCGCGCACCTTCGCGCTCAAGGCCACCAGCCAATGTTGGTTGCAGCAGACTTACAGCGCCCAAACGCTGTTGATCAGTTAAAGATTGTTGGCGAGCAGTCAAATACGGTTGTGTTCGCGCCCGAGCCAGGTAACGGTATTGGTGATCCAGTTCAGGTAACTCGCGACGCTATGAAGTTTGCTAAAGACAAACTTCACGACATTGTGATTGTTGACACCGCAGGACGACTCTCAATTGATAGCGAATTGATGGACCAGCTGGCCAAAGTTAAAGCTGAAGCCAAGCCAGATGAAACTCTGTTAGTCATCGATGCGATGACTGGTCAGGATGCCGTTAATACTGCGGAGACTTTTGCTCGGGACATTGGAATCGATGCAGTCGTCCTAACGAAACTCGATGGTGACGCGCGTGGTGGTGCAGCCTTGTCGGTTGCAACCATCACTGGCAAACCAATCATGTTTGCATCGACGGGTGAGAAGTTAACTGACTTTGAAGTTTTCCATCCCGATCGCATGGCGTCACGAATTCTCGACATGGGTGATTTGCTCACTTTGATTGAGCAGGCCGAACAAACTCTCGATAAAGATCAAACTGAAAAGTTTGCCAAGAAAGTTAAGGATGGCGAAGATTTCACGCTGACCGATTTCATGCAGCAGATGCAGCAGATCCGCAAAATGGGATCAATGACAAAAATGCTTGGCATGTTGCCTGGTATGGCTGAAATGAAAAAGCAGATTGAAAATGTTGATGAGCGCGAAGTTGATCGCGTGGAAGCAATTATTTCTTCAATGACTCCAGCTGAACGTGAAGATCCAAAGTTGCTTAATGGATCTAGGCGTGCCCGCATCGCCAAAGGTTCTGGAATGCAAGTTAGTGACGTCAACACTTTGATGGATCGATTTGTTGTTGCACAAAAGATGATGAAGCAAATGGCAAAGGGTGGATCAGTTCCTGGAATGCCACCTATGCCAGGTATGCCTGGCATGCGCCCGCAACAAAAGAAAGTGCAAAAGCCTGGCAAGGGTGCAAAGAAATCAGGTAACCCAGCTAAGCGCGCAGCCCAAGAATCTGGAATTGAATTTGAAGAGCCGAGCGCAACGCTTACTGAGATACCGAGTGCTTTCAGAGATTTCTTGAAATAGAAATCTCTGACAATAAACTCCGCGGGATTTCAAAACAAGAATTCTTATGCCACTTGTGGCTCAAGAATTTGTTGAACAGCTTTCGGATCTTCCACTTGAACAACAACAGTTGCGTACTGGTTCCCAAGCAAGTTGAACCTAATCGTGTGATCAGCAAGCTTCTTGCGAACATTCCAAAAATGATGAACGCCATGACGTTGGCGGTAAGTACCTGCGATGACGCCAAAACCGTAGGTTCCAGGTGCCCGCATTCCAGCTAGGGATTTGATGATGTCGCTACCTAGATCAATTGAGATGATCTGCTCGCGAGGCAGAATCAAGTCGCTTTTGTGGCAGTTCAAAAACTTATCCCAGGTCGAAAACTCAATGAAAACCGTAGTTTCGTTAACTGAGACATTGGCGAACATAGTT
>RGDC01000095.1 GCA_009918005.1 Actinomycetota bacterium | reverse complement strand
TTGAACGATTCCTTGGTGGCCTTGTCCTTAACAAGTTCAATGCCATAGAAGAAGCCTTCGCCACGAACGTCACCAACAATGTCAAGATTCTTAAGTTTTTCAAGAGTCTGACGGAATTGGTTTTCGTTGTCGCGAACATGCTGATTGATGCCTTCTTTGTCGAATATATCAAGGTTCGCCAAAGCAACAGCTGCTGATACTGGGTGACCGCCAAAGGTGTAACCATGTGCGAAATAAGTGTTGCCCTTCTTGAATGGTTCGAACACCTTGTCGCCAACTAGCATTGCGCCGATTGGGGAGTAGCCCGAAGTCATACCCTTTGCAGTTGTGATGATGTCTGGATCCACGCCAAAGCGCTTCATGGCAAACATGTCACCAATGCGACCAAATGCACAGATAGTTTCATCTGCAACCATCAAGACGTCGTACTGATCGCAAATTTCGCGAACGCGCTCTAGGTATCCCGGTGGTGGTGGGAAGCAACCGCCTGAGTTTTGAACGGGCTCAAGGAATACTGCGGCTACAGTGTCTGGACCTTCGAATTCGATTGCTTCTGCAATACGATCTGCAGCCCAGCGACCGAATGCCTTGATGTCATCTTGGTGGTACTCAGCACGGTAGAAGTTTGTGTTTGGTACCCGGAAACCACCTGGGGTTAACGGTTCAAAATACTTCTTGGCATCTGGAATACCAGTGATCGCTAGCGCACCTTGTGGTGTGCCGTGATATGCCACCGAGCGGCTGATGACTTTATGTTTCATCGGACGGCCAGTTAATTTGTAGTACATCTTTGCGGCTTTCCAAGCTGATTCAACGGCTTCACCACCACCAGTGGTGAAGAAGACACGGTTCAACGAAGATGGCGCATAACTAATTAGGCGCTCAGCAAGTTCTACTGCCTTTGGATGGGCATAGGACCAAAGTGGGAAGAAGGATAGTTCCTGCATTTGCTTGGCTGCAGCTTCTGCAAGTTCGCGACGGCCGTGGCCAATCTGAACTGTGAACAAACCAGCAAGACCATCAAGGTACTTACGTCCTTGTTCGTCGTAGATGTAGGCACCTTCACCACGAGTAATGATTGGAACTTCGCCACCATTTTCATATGTGGAGTGACGAGTGAAGTGCATCCATAGCCGATCGCGCGCCATGTCTGATGTTGCGGAGTTAGTTGTTCTATCTTCTAGTGCTGTCATTACGTATCCAATGTTTTTAGTTAGCGGGTTCCCCACGTATAGCTCTGCTTGCGCAGTTTCAAATACATGAAAGTTTCCGTGCGGCGGACCCCAGGAATCGCACGGATTTTACGATTTATCACTTCAAGAAGTGCTTCATCGTCTTCACAAACAACTTCGAGAATTATGTCGAAGCTGCCTGCTGTCAGGATGATGTAGCTGATCTCATCCATGAGCGAAAGCACGTCGGCGACCGCTTCCATGTCTCCATCTACTTCAATGCCGATCATCGCTTCGCGATTAAAGCCAACTTGAAGTGGATCCGTAACGGCAACGATTTGCATAACTCCGGTTTCCAGAAGTTTGCTCACGCGTTGGCGAACTGCAGCTTCGGACAACCCAACAGCCTTACCGATGGTGGCATAAGGACGACGGCCATCTTGCTGAAGTTGCTCAATGATGGCTTTTGATACATCGTCGAGCACGGCAACTTTAGACATGTGTCCAGTTTCAAGGGTTTTCGAAGCAAATACAAGCGATTTCGTGGTATTTACACAAAATTCACACGAAATTCGTACCAAAATACGAATTTTGGTTCAGAAATCGCAGAAATACCCCTGACAGCAAGCCTGGCTCTTGGGTAATGTTCAATGTAATTAACCATCCGTAGTGGAAAAAGGAAAATCTAATGAGTCAATATCAAGTTCTTAACCCGGCAACTGGCGTAGTTGAGCAAGAGTTCGCCACTGCAACTGATGCCGAGTGCACTGCTGCAATTGTTTCTGCGGATAACGCCCACAAGTCATGGAGCAAAGTTCCTTTGGCAGAACGCGCTGCGATAGTTCACCGCATTGGCCAATTGCACATTGATCGCCAAGATGAACTTGCGGCAATTATCAATCGCGAAATGGGCAAGCCATTGGCAGATGCTGCTGGTGAAGTTGAATTTTCTGGTTACATCTATCAGTACTACGCTGACAACGCGGCATCACTACTTGCAGATACTCCAATTGAATTATCAGGTGGCGAAGGAACAGCCGTTATGCGCAAATCTTCTGTCGGCGCATTACTTGGAATCATGCCGTGGAACTTCCCGGCCTATCAAGTAGCTCGTTTTGCCGGACCAAACTTAGTTGCCGGTAACACCGTTATTTTGAAGCACGCGCCACAATGTCCAGAATCAGCGCTGGCAATTGTCAAAATTTTTGCTGATGCAGGCGTGCCAGAAGGCGTTTATGTAAATCTGTTTGCATCCAATGACCAAATTGCCGACATGATTCCGCATCCAGCAATTCGTGGCGTATCGCTAACAGGTTCAGAGCGCGCTGGCGCAGCAGTTGCAGAGATTGCGGGACGTCACTTAAAGAAGTGCGTACTAGAACTTGGTGGCTCAGATGCATTTATCTTGCTGAGCACTAAGGACATGGATGCAGTTATCGAATCTGCAGTTATGGCTCGTATCGATAACACTGGCCAGGCATGTAACGCTGCAAAGCGCATGGTTGTTGTTGATGGGCTTTATGACGAATTCGTTGAGAAGTTCACCGCTGCAATGATGTCAGCTGAAATTTCTAGTCCACTTAGCTCAGTACGCGCTGCGGAAATTCTTGAAGAGCAGGTCAATCGCGCAGTTAAGCAAGGCGCAAAGCTGACTAGTGCCGGTTCCCGTAACGGTGCCTTCTTCCCAGCAGGCGTGCTTACTGAGGTTTCAACGGATAACGAAATTTTCCGCGAAGAACTATTCGGTCCAGTTGCACAGATTCACCGCGCTAAGGATGAAGACGATGCAATTCGAATTGCTAACGATTCCCAGTTTGGATTGGGTTCATACCTATTCACAACCGATGACAAGCAAGCGCTTCGAGTTGCAGATGCACTAGACACTGGAATGGTTTACGTCAACGGTGTTGGCATGGATGCACCAGAACTACCATTTGGTGGCACCAAGCGTTCTGGCTTTGGCCGCGAACTTGGCCCACTAGGTATCGAAGAGTTCCTAAACAAGAAACTCATTCGCATCAACGGTTAATCAAGTATTTAGAAATAGGCACCTCGGATGGGGTGCCTATTTCTATGCCCAAAATTCCTGACCCAAAATTTTTTTAGCCCTGATACCTGCGACTAATCGATTCTCTGCTTACAATGAAAGGGCAAGGGGATCACCTGTAGAGGTGGCCGATTGGCACTAGGAACATAAGACCTAGAGCGCAGATAGAAAGGGACTGGTGGGATCCGGATTCGCAAAAATGCGAATACCGACAGAAAACAACGCTGGCGAGTTTTGCCAGACACATCTGATCACCAGTGAGCCCCCTCTCACCCAATCGTTTGGACTTTTGCAATGGTTTTTTCGCACACCCCGTCACCACACGTTTTACCATCCCTAGCTGATGTTTGGGAAGGCTCTTATTGGCTCGATGACGAAGTAGAGCCAGAACACGACGCGTCTCGCGTTGTTGGCAAGCTAACGGCTGACTTACTTATCGTCGGCGGGGGATTCACCGGCTTGTGGGCAGCAATCGAAGCTAAGCAACATAACCCAGGGCTAGATGTGCTTTTAGTTGAGGGCAACGCAATTGCCCGCGGCGCCTCTGGTCAAAATGGCGGCTTTGTGGCTGCCTCTCTTACCCACGGCTTTGCAAATGGTTTAGAGCGTTGGCCAAATGACATAGCCAAACTTGTTCAACTGGGTCAAAGAAACTTAAATGAAATGGAACAGTTTGTAATTGATCGCAAGATTGATTGTGACTGGATGCGCGTTGGTGAAATGGATGTTGCCACCGAGGAATACCAAGTTGCTGACCTCCAAGAATTTATTGACGTTGCAAAGCCATATGGTCAAGAACTTGCTTGGTTGGATCAGGACGAAACTCGTCGTCGCCTAAATTCACCAACTTATCTGGGCGCCTTGTTTGATCCAGACAGCGTTGCGATTTGCGACCCTGCGCGTTTGGCGTGGGGCCTTCGAGATGTGGCTCTTGAACTTGGGGTTCGGATTTATGAACACAGCAAAGTAACTGACCTGGATGAACACGGTGATCGCGTCACTGCCAAAACTGAGTTTGGCAGCGTAACTGCTTCGAAAGTGCTACTCGCAACAAATGCATTTCCGCCACTATTGCGTCGTCTTAAGTATTTGATTGTTCCGGTTTACGATTCCGTTTTAGTAACTGAAAAACTCAGCGAACAACAGCGCCGAGATATTGGTTGGGCTGGCAATGAAGGTGTCAGTGATAGTGGCAACCAATTCCATTACTACCGACCAACTGAAGACGGTCGAATTCTTTG
>RGDC01000094.1 GCA_009918005.1 Actinomycetota bacterium | reverse complement strand
GCGAATGTCAGCAGATTTGGATTCGGGTCGACTTGCCGTCATTTCGACATAAGCGTTACTTAACGTCGTTGCACCACTCACTATCTCCAACGGGATAATTCGATCAACTTGTCCAGCAGGCAGATCGCTGGGTGCTGGCTTAGTTCTATCCTGAACTTCACGCAATCTACCTAAAACTTCAATGGTGCCGACAGGCACTGTTGCCACAACGGGGCTATCAACTGCGGAATTCGCAGCCGCAATCCAACCGCGATTAACCATTACTACTGTGCCATCGGATAGTCGTAATGGAGTGACTACCCATAAGCCAAGGTCTGACTCTAAGCTCTTCTTTCTAACTAATACTTGATTGCCAGACAACCAAGAACCAGTCATTTGTACGGTTCGCCACTGGGATCCAGCAGGTACGGTAACTGATTCGGGTGCGGATACTGTCAATTCTGAAAGCGCCACAGGTGGCTTATCAATTTCGGCTTGTATCGTCACGTTATAAGCCTGCCGATCGTGTAACCGATGCCACTGCCAATTAGATAGCGCCTGAAAAGCGGGGAGCATGGCAAGACAAATAAGAGTTACCAATATCCATTTTGGAGTAAGAAGGAACTTAAAGGCACTCACAACTCTTATTGTGCCTGACTATTTCGTGGGATTATGACCGGCTTCAAGTGCTTCGTTGTTCAACGGTACAAAATCGCCTGAGCCGGCCCAGCCACCACGTTCGCGTCCAGCATTTGCGATCACTACAGCAAAGTAGGGCAGTGCTACTGCACCAACGATCAACACCCAGCGAAGTACACCATCAGCCATGATTCCTCCGACAAAACATGCGGTGCGAAGACCCATACTGATCAAATAACGACGCTGCCGGCCACCTTGGTCCTGAGACAGGCCAGTTTCAACGCCAGAGATACTGAATACTTCAGGCTCTTGTTTCATGGCTACCTACTGACGCTCTCGGGACTCTTCTAGACTACGGTGATACTAACGATTTGGCATTTCCACAGGAGCTCAAAATGACCACCCGAACCTACGCTTTAACTGAAATTGTTGGAACTTCACCAGTAAGTATCGATGAAGCGATTCGTAATGGCTTAAAGCGCGCTTCAGAAACTACCCGGCACATTGACTGGTTTGAAGTTACCGAAATTCGCGGCAATCTGCGCGATGGAGACCTTACCTTCATACAAGTTGGTATGAAATTAGGTTATCGACTGGAAGATGCCTAAATCGCGTCTGATCTCGTCGAGAGGTTAAACGACTCGATAGCCAACGGAGCTACTTGAGCCCTCGAGAACCAATCTGCCCACTCCCGCGGCAGGCACGGGACGGTATGTCCTGCATCAATGACTCGAGACAACATGTCTATTGGGGATTCATTAAATCTGAAGTTGTTTGTTGCCCCAATAATTTCACCGCCAGAAACTACGTAAACACCATCACGGGTTAGTCCAGTGAGAAGCAAGTTTTGAGGATCTACTTCTCGGATGTACCAAAGGCAAGTAATTAGTAGACCATCACCCATTCGCTGAGCTAGATCCGTGAGTGAACCACTTCCTTGCGCATCAACTAACGAGATGTTATCCGTAAGGGGAGTGAATGGAAGTTTTGCTTCTTGCGCCGCATGTCGACTGCTTCCAAGTGCGGTCAACACGCCATCAGTTATGATGTCGCTTCTACCGATTTCAATCCCAGTATCGAATGCGCTTCCTAATGCTGATGAGCCTAAGTTGACAACGCGAGGAAAAGTTTCAATACCCTTCAAATTTGGATCGGTTGCAAGATTCAATTTTCGCTCGCTAAGTGATTCGCCTACTCGAGTCCCACCCTTTACATTAGAAAACGCACTACGTCCCTCGGCAGCATCTCGCGCGGCTGAACTCCACAACATGTAGATCAACAAATCAGATACCGCGCTAGGCGACAATGTGACCCGGTGACGTCCAGCATCTGTTTCAATCTGATTTTTTTGAATCTTGAGTTTATTTGTCACATCAGACAGATGAGTACTAATGTTCACATCTGTCAATGACGTCCCACCTTGACCGGACCAGGCGGAGCGCTTCCGGTCGTGACTCTTTGCGCATAATTCAAAGCGACTGGTGCGCTCTGAATACCTCATGCGAGTTCCACTAGATGTACCTACATAGGTTGTATCAAGAGATTGTTCAGCGTAGCCAAAAAATTCTTGATCTCGATCCGTGAAAACCTCAGCCAATCCGGCAGCTACGTGCGAGATCTCTGACACATCTAAAGTTAACGCTGCGTCTGCAAAGTTCTCGTCAGATGGTCCTTTAACCAATTCCATCGCATCTACAGCTGGCCCTGCGGAGACTGCAGAAGCTTTACTTGCAGCTACAAGAGTCTCAACATCGTCTCGGCTGCGGATTTGTCCACTCGACATGCCAGTGGCAACCCCACCCGGAACGGATACAAATGCTGATATGGAGAGGGTTTGATCTATGGAGTCACCATTGGTTGTGAGGGCAGAATTAGCCCAACGCAAGTTGTTGGTTGCGCTATTTCCACCAATTACTACACCACCATCTTTGCCAAGCAACTCCAGTGCAACTTCAACTGCCTCAGGTAATGAAATCTCACTCATTTGGCGCTCTCATCCCGGGTATTGAGGACGTTGATTTTGGTAAATGTTGCAGACGGGCAACCGTGACTTACTGGAGCCACTTGACCAGGTTGCCCTTTACCGCAATTTAGAGCACCGCCCAGTAAATATGTGCTCGGTCCGCCCAACTGTCTCATTGCGGCCCAAAAATCAGGAGTCTTAGATTGATAAGCCACATCTTTGAGTTGCCCAACAATCTCACCGTTCTTGATTTCGTGGAATCTCTGTCCAGTGAACTGAAAATTGAAACGCTGCATGTCTATTGACCAAGACTTATCTCCAACAACGTAGATTCCCGATTCGACGTTAGAAATCAAATCTTTAGTGGTCAAAGCTTCAGTTCCGGGTTGAAGTGAAACGTTAGGCATTCTTTGAATCGGTGAGTGCAGTGCAGAATCGGCAAATGCGCATCCGTTGGATCGTTCCATCGTGATCTTGCTCGCGATCGAGCGATCAGTTTGATATCCGACCAGGATTCCGTCCTTGATTAAATCCCACTTTTGGGCCGCTACACCTTCATCGTCATAACCAACTGTTGAAAGTCCGTGGTCTGAAGTTCGGTCACCAGTGACATTCATGATCGGAGAACCATATTTGAATTTGTTTAATTTATCTATGGTTGCAAACGAGGTACCAGCATAATTGGCCTCATATCCAAGAGCACGATCTAATTCAGTGGCATGGCCGATTGACTCATGAATTGTGAGCCAAAGATTTGTCGGATCTATAACCAAATCCCAGGCACCAGGTTTTACTGATGGTGATTTAACCTTCTCGTCCAAATATTCGGGAAGGCGATCTATTTCTGTTTCCCAATCCCAGCCAGTGCCAGTTAAGTACTCCCAACCGCGTCCGGCCGGCGGCGCGCAGGTGCGCATGTCTTCGAATCCGGAATCACTCACATGTACTGCAGTTAAGGCTGCAGAGATTCGATCACGTTGTTGCGAGATCTCATTGCCAAGCAAATCTGAATAGAAAGTTTGGTCGCGACCCATTCCAATGTTGCTTTCAATGTGACTCACTATGGATGAGCCAGATATCTTGTGATTCCAGTTCTGCAAGAAATCGATGATCTCGGAATCCGTCTTTTCAAAGGCATCTATTTCGATAGGCAGAGTCCAAGACTTCTTTCCGTGAATTGGTTCATCAGCCAGTGCTACTTCGTCGGCTGCAACTTGTGCACTGATTTTGGCCACTTGGATGGCTCTAAAAGCCGTGGATGCGGCGCTTTGAACGGTGAGCTCGGTGGTTGCCGCAAAACCCCAGGCGCCGGAATGAACAACTCGAACACTTAGCGCAACGTTAGATTCTGAACCAATGTTCTCTACATCACCATCCCGCAAAGAAACTCCGCGCATATCGTGTTTTGCGAGGCGAAACTGGGCGACAGTTGCACCATTACTTGCGGCCGCCTCTAGGGCTGCCGACGAAAGCAACTCCGGTGTTGGAGTATTCGGAATATGTATCATTTACGCATACTTTCTAGGTTCCTTAACCCTAGCCATAGATTATGGGCGTAGGCGGTAGCCTTTATACATGTCAAGAGTTGTGTTGGTAACAGGTGGAAATCGCGGAATCGGACTTTCTATCGCTCGAAAATTCGAAGCTTTGGGTGACGTGGTTGTAGTTACAAGTCGTAGTGGGGACCCCATAAGCGGACTCAACGTCGTGCAATGCGATGTAACCAGCACCGAGAGCGTTGACGCTGCCTTCACGAGAATTGAAGAAGAATTCGGGCCAGTTGAAGTAGCCATAGCCAACGCTGGGATAACTAAGGACAAGTTACTGGTACGTATGGCGGACGAAGACATCGATGATGTTCTCAATACCAACCTGTTTGGCGCGATTCGAGTAGCGCGTCGAGCAACCCGGTCGATGA
>RGDC01000093.1 GCA_009918005.1 Actinomycetota bacterium | reverse complement strand
AGTAAACTGCGGACTTGTCTTTGTCATCTTTAACACTTGTTAGTAAGGCAGCCATATATTCGGCTGGGTAGTTAGCTTTTAAGTAAGCAGTCCAATAAGAAACCAAGCCGTAACCCGCGCTATGCGCTTTATTAAACGCATAGTCCGAGAATGGGACCAGGGTTTCCCACAACTTATTTATGGCAACCTGCGAGAATCCACGTTCCTTCATACCCGCCTCGAACGGAACATATTCCTTATCCAAAATCTCTTTTTTCTTTTTACCCATAGCGCGACGCAAAAGATCTGCTTGACCGAGTGTGTAACCTGCGACCTCTTGGGCAATAGCCATAACTTGCTCTTGGTAAACAATTAATCCGTACGTATCACCCAAAATTCCAGCCAGTGGTTTTTCTAGATCAGGGTGAATTGGAACTTGCACTTTACGTTTATTTTTGTAGTCCGCATAATCTGTGTGTGCATTTACACCCATCGGGCCTGGTCGATACAACGCAAGGACCGCAGAAATGTCTTCGAATGAATCCGGATTCATGGATCGCAATAAGGATCGAATCGGACCGCTATCGAGCTGGAAAACTCCGAGTGTGTCGCCTCGAGCTAATAACTCATAAGTTTTTGTATCGTCTAAGCCAATCGCTTCAAGGATGACTGTTTCATCTCGATTGGCCTTAATGTTCAGCAAGGTGTCATCTAAAACCGTGAGATTTCGCAGCCCCAAAAAATCCATCTTTAAAAGTCCAAGGGACTCACAGGCGCCCATGTCGAACTGGGTAATCACGGCACCGTCTTGATCTCTTCGCCACACCGGCAAAATGTCGATCAATTCCTCTTTACACAAAATAACGCCAGCAGCATGCACACCTGGCTGTCGCTTTAGTCCTTCGATGCCTCTTGCAGTATCGACTACGGCACGTACATCTGCATCGTCGTCGTAAAGTTCTCGGAATTCGCCGGCTTCACCATAGCGATCATGCTCCGGGTCGAATATTCCGGAAAGTGGGATGTCTTTACCCATGACACCTGGAGGCATTGCCTTAGTAATTTTGTCACCGAGTGCATATGGAAAACCAAGGGCACGGGTTGAATCTTTTACAGCAGCTTTGGCTTTAATTGAGGCATAGGTGATGATCTGGGCAACGCGCTCTTCACCATACTTATGTGTTGCATAACGAATCATTTCACTGCGACGGCGTTCATCAAAGTCAATGTCGATGTCAGGCATCGAGATGCGCTCTGGATTAAGGAAGCGCTCGAAAAGCAGGCCATGTTTAATTGGGTCAAGTTCAGTAATCCCAAGTGCCCAAGCAATTAACGCACCAGCTGCCGAACCACGTCCTGGGCCAACTCGAATTCCTTCGTCCCGGGCATGCCTGCAAAGGTCGGCAACTACCAAGAAGTATCCGGGGAATCCCATTTGCTCAACGACGGCTAGTTCAAATTTTGCGCGCTCAAGATGTTCATTTGGAATCTTGTTGCCATTAAATCTGCGCTCTAATCCGAGCTGAACTTCTTTAACTAGCCAAGTGTTTTCGGTTTCTCCAGCAGGCACTGGGAACGAAGGTAAAAGATCCTGGCCTTCAACAAAATTGATATTGCAGCGTTCAGCTATTAACAAAGTGTTGTCACAGGCTTCAGGCAATTCTCGCCAAACTTCGCGCATTTCAGCCGCAGTCTTTAAATAGAAATCCTGGGCATCAAATTTGAATCGATTTGGATCTTCCATGGTGGCTCGAGTGCCGATGCAAAGTAGCACTTCGTGCATTCGCGCGTCTTCGGGGTAAACATAGTGAAGATCATTTGTTGCAACTAACTTTAAATTCAAATTCTTTGCAATTTTGAGTAAGTCTTCGCGATGGCGTCGTTCGATACCTAAGCCGTGATCCATAAGTTCAACAAAATAATTTTCCTGTCCTAAAATTTCACGCATAGTTGCAGCTGTACTTAATGCTTTGTCGTAGTTACCAGCCTGCAACCAACGATTCACTTCACCCGAAGGGCAACCGGTAGTGCCAATTAATCCTTTGCCGTGTTGCTCAAGTAGCTCAGCATCGAATCGAGGTTGGTAGTAATAACCTTCAAGACTTGCTTTACTCGACAACCGAAATAGGTTGTGCAGACCCACATTATTTTCGGCCCAAATCGTCATGTGGGTGTAGTTATATCGGCCGCGTCCAGCCCCATCTAATGATGTGTCGTCAACAGCTGGAGTACCAAAATCAAATGGCGCACGAAGTCTGCGGCCTTGTGGCGCGTAGTAGCCCTCGATCCCGATGATTGGTTTTACATTGGTGGACTGCGCTTTTTTCCAAAATTCGAATGCACCATATAGATTGCCATGATCCGTCATCGCAATAGCCGGCATACCGAGCTCATCAGCTTTTGAGAAAAGGTCTGTGAGGCGCGCAGCGCCGTCCAACATTGAATACTCGGAGTGCACGTGAAGATGCACGAACGAGTCATTGCTCACAGGAGTATTTCCTTTTAAATCAGAGGGTAAGTACGCGAGAGGAAGGACGCTACCCTAGGTTACCTTCGACCTGTGACAAGAAAGTGCAGTGGGTCGAAGAGATTTTTGCGTGGCTGAAACCTCGAACCAAGTCCCCGCATGTGGCTAGAGGTTTCGCGCCAGTTCCAAGGACTTTGCTAAATCAGGGGCATATTCCGAATGGAATGTGACGCGATCGCCAGAAACTGGATGCTCAAAACCTAGGCGAACGGCATGAAGCCACTGGCGATCAAGTTTTAACTTGGCTGCCAAAGTTGGGTCGGCGCCATAAGTAAGGTCACCGCAACATGGATGGCGAAGTCCCGACATATGAACGCGAATTTGATGAGTTCGTCCGGTTTCCAGGTGAACTTCTAATAATGATGCGTAAGCAAAGGATTCAAGGGTGTCGTAATGTGTGATGCTTGGCCGACCGCCACTCATGATCGCAAACCGATAAGAAGAAGACGGATGGCGATCAATCGGGGCGTCAATAGTTCCATTGATCGGATCTAGCCTGCCTTGAATTAGTGTGTGGTAAATCTTGTCGACAGTGCGATCACGAAATTGATCTTTAATGCTGACATAAGCGCGTTCAGACTTGGTTACTACCATTAGGCCACTCGTGCCAACATCCAAGCGATGCACAATCCCTTTACGCTCTGTTGGGCCAAATGACGTAAGAACGGTTCCCATTGCAGTTAGTGACCCGGTGACGGTGGGTCCAGACCAACCTTGGCTGGGATGCGCTGCGACCCCAGCCGGTTTATCAATAACTACGAATGAATCATCTTCAAAAACAATTGGTAACTCTACGGTTGGCTCCGCTTCGTACATGTCTGGATCTGGCAGGTCCACTTCGATTACGTCGCCAAAAGCTAACCGAGCACTTTTCTGCGCAACTTTATTATTTAGAGTTACTCTTTTTTCCTCAAGCAGCGTGACACAAGTTGCGCGTGATTCACCGGTCAATCGTGACAACGCTACGTCGCAACGTTCACCCTCGAGTGACTCGTCTATCGGCCAAGTACGAATCATTTTTGCTCCGCGTCTAGATGTCCTGGGAGAGCATCTGGAGTTTGGTACTCAACGCCACGAAACGAAAGAATTACCATGGCGATTGCTGATAAAACAACCGCGCTATCACTGATATTGAAGGTTGGATAATTTGGAACTGAAATGAAATCCACCACGTGACCATGAAAAACTTCTGGACTTCGAAAAATTCGATCAATTAAGTTTCCAACGGCACCACCGAGTAATCCACCAAGTGCAATTGCCCAGGTTCGATTCGTAACATTCCTTGAGATAACCAAAATCGCAATACTTACTGCCATTGCAATCAAAGTAAATGCCCAGGTAACGCTGGTTCCGAAGGAAAATGCCGCACCTGGGTTTCTCACAAACGATAGTTTCAGAAATTCGCCAATGACCTTAATGTCTGACTGATTTTCAAGTCTTGCCACGGCCCAGGCTTTAGTTGCCAAGTCCACCAAGACAACGATTAGTGCAGTTACGAGAAGTTGGCGACGATACACGACGTTAGGAACGGTCTTCACGCTCGCGGCAAGGCATACACATAGTGGCGCGAGGATTTGCTTCCTGTAAACGAAGCTTTCCAATTTGCTTGCCACAGTTTTCACATGCACCGTATGTGCCAGCTTCGATGCGCTCTAATGCGCGATTAGTTTGATCGAGTAGATCTTTCTTGTTAGAAAGAATCGAGATTTCGTGCTCGCGTTCGAAAGTCTTAGTGCCAGCATCGGCTTGATCATCACCAGCACCCTCGCCACTTTCCATGATTAAGGCATGGAAGTTTTCCTCGGCTTGCGCAATTTCAATTGCAAGTTCTTCAGCTTCGGAAGTTAGCATCTTTCGCACTGCGTTCAACTCGGTCTTAGTCCAGTTTGATTCGTCTTCCTGAACTACTGGATGTTTCGGTGCAGCTTTTTTACCCGGTACTGCTTTGCGAACTGACGGTAAGCCAACAGAACCGATTGGATTAATAACCTGAACCGGTGGACCCGCTAGGGCTGCGGCAGCG
>RGDC01000092.1 GCA_009918005.1 Actinomycetota bacterium | reverse complement strand
GTACTGGCAATTTTGTTCAGCTGGCTTGAAGCCGCTCCGTGGTGGCGCACTCGCCAAACCCGAGAGTGGCAAGTCTGGCGCATTGAAGCAGCCGATCAGACGACTCAAAACAACTCAGGCGTGTATGACATCGCAACTAGTGATCAGCGATGGTTCATCCGTCGCGTAATGGATTAACAGATTTATTAACAGAGCTATTGGAGGAATTATGACTGCTCAAACTACAGAAGAAGTGCAAGCGACGGTAGCAAGTATTGATTTGCTTGGTGGCGCATTGCGCAGCTTAGATGCGGCAATCACATCATCACGCGCAGGCGAGAAATACGTTGCTGCTCATCTTGCTGCATTGCGCGCGGCCGCAGCTTTGTTGGCGGCTTATGCCAGACCAAATAGTCGGCGACCTACGAGTGTTTGGACTTTAGTAATTAAAGTAGCGCCAGAGTTCACTGAGTGGGCACAGTACTTTGCAGCCGGCGCAGGTAAGCGGGCTGCTGCTGAAGTTGGTCTTGGTGGGGCAGTCACACCGCGGGAAGCAGATGACTTAGTTCGAGATGCACATGAATTCATTGATTTAGTTTCCGAAAAGCTTGGTGTATCAAGGCAACTTACTTTGCCAACTAATGTTGCTGCTCAAACCGTGATTCCAAACAATGTAATTCCACTAAAGCGCCGTACTGCAGCAATTGCTAAGTAGGTCGTTGCGAAAGTTATGAATCAAGACTTTATTCACTTGCATGTGGCATCAGCACTATCAATGCGTTATGGCACAAGTACGCCTCAGGACTTGGTGGTTCGGGCAGCTGAATTTGGTCAAACTGCACTGGCATTAACAGATCGAGAGACCGTAGCTGGTGCCGTCAGTTTTATTCATGCCTGCGCGAGTGCAGATGTCTCACCAATCCTTGGCGTCGATATCGCATTAGAAACTCCACAGCCATACTTACCAACTCCAGCACATGGTGGGAAGTGGGTTAAACCAGAGCGACCGCGCGTAACTCTGTTAGCGCACGACAAACTCAGTTGGGCTGGTTTGTGTGCTGTTATTACGGCAGCCCATAGAGACTCTAGAGAAGATCCGGAAATTGATCGGAAAGAATTATTGCGGCTAGCTGGCGAACATGGAGTGATTGCACTACTAGGACCGCGATCTGACGTTGGCTACAACATTCTTAATCGCAGACCAGATAGAGCTTTAGATCATTTGCGAACTTGGCAAGATCATGGCGTACGAACTTATCTAGAGATTGCTACTCATCATCAAAATCCAGATGGTTCAAATCTTTCAGATACTTTCGCAGCCCGAATGTTGCAGTGGGCGATTGTGCATAGAACTCAAGCAGTTTTAACAAACCTAGTTAGGTATCGCGACCCTAAAGATTCTCGAATTGCAGATGTACTTGATGCTTCACGTAGACAGGTTGCGCTATCAAATCAACCCACAACCAGCCAGGCTTTTTTGGCATCGAGCCAGCACATGAGTGCTATTGCGCAGCGAGTTTCCAGCTTGGTTGGTGATCCTCGAGACATTGGTAAAGCGTTACTTCGGCAAACTGTGGCACTTGGTCAAGAATGTGTGATTGATCCGCAAGCAGATTTAGGAATGAATCAGGTTTACGTTCCTGAGTTATCAAAGTTATTGCCAGGTGAAACTCGTAGCGCAGATAGCATTTTGCAAGAACGCTGCGAAGTGAGCTTTAGTAACTATCTAACTGACAATGCTGTTACTCGAAACGATGATCTTCGCACTACTCGAGAGCGCTTGGATTCTGAGTTATCGGTCATTAAGCAAATGGGTTTGGCTGGCTACGTACTAACAGTTGCCCAAGTTGTAGACATGATTCGAGCTATGAAAGTTCGAGTCGCAGCTAGAGGGTCAGGGGCCGGAAGTTTTATTAACCACTTGCTGGGAATCTCTGGCGTAGATCCAATCAAACACAACCTATTAATGGAACGTTTTGTTTCCACACTTCGTCCAGGTTTGCCTGACATTGACATTGATGTGGAATCAGATCGAAGAATCGAAATCTATCAAGCTATCTTTGATCGCTTTGGTGACCAGCGAACAACTTGTGTTTCGATGCGGGAAACTTATCGAGTTCGACATGCAATTCGCGATGTTGGCGCAGCCATGGGTATGCCGCCAGGGGAAATAAATACGTTTGCTAAATCTTTTCCGCACATCAGAGCCCGTCACATCCGAAGCGCTTTAGCAGAATTGCCAGAACTACGACGAAGTGGAATTGGCATTCGAGCAGCTCGAGGCGATCTAGATCAATTCTTGGATTTAGTCGAAGGACTAGATGGCTTACCTAGACACACTGCATTACATCCATGCGGAATCGTGCTGTCAGATTTATCACTACTACAACGCACCCCAGTTCAACCCAGCGCTCAAGAATTTCCAATGTCGCAATTCGATAAAGACGACGTTGAACATATGGGGTTACTAAAACTCGATGTCCTTGGAGTTCGAATGCAGTCAGCTTTGGCTTATGCCATTGATCAGGTTTATCAAGTCCAAGGACCTGATGCTTATGGCACCGACTCAACTGGAAAAATTAATCTGGAATCAGTTCCTCGAGATGATCCAAAAACATTCGAATTAATCCAAAGCACCAAAACTTTAGGCTGCTTCCAAATTGAATCACCTGGACAGCGAGAGTTAATTGGAAAGTTTGCCCCAGTTTCATTTGGTGACTTAATAACTGACATCTCACTATTTCGTCCTGGCCCAGTGAAAAGCGACATGATCACACCATTCTTGCGAGCTCGACAGGGCTGGGGCCTGACTGACTATATGCACCCAGATTTGAAAGAGATTCTGACTGAAACTAGTGGAGTAGTTGTTTTTCACGAACAAGTAATGCGAATTATTTCAGTCATGACAGGTTGCTCACTTGAAGCTGCTGATTTAATCCGCCGTCGCATGGGGGATTATGAACAACTCGATGAAATCCGGGAATGGTTTTATAAGGCTCTGCAAAGTCGAAACTATGAGCTCTCAGTAATTGAACAGGTCTGGGATGTCTTACGAGCTTTTGCTTCCTTTGGATTTTGTAAAGCACATGCGGCTGCTTTTGCGCTTCCTACATACCAATCAGCTTGGTTTAAGACACATCATCCCGCAGCTTTCTTGGCTGGTGTACTAACCGCAGTTTTGGAGTTGAGATTTTAGGACTTGATGTCAATGTTTCAAAAGATACTTACCTTGTTGAAGTAACTGGAACCGGCAGTCAAGGAATTCGAATCCCGTTATCGGAAGTAAAGGGAATAAGTCAGCAGGAAGTTACCGACATTATTTCTGCTCAACCATATTCATCATTGGCTGACTTTGTTGTCCGCAGTAACGCATCTCGACCAATTGTGGAGCGAATAATTTTGGCTGGTGGATTTGACGTGCTTCATGATTCGTTAGTTTCTAGACGTGACTTACTATTTCATGCGTCCGAGTTGAGTGCTGAGTTTAAGTTAAAGCGAACTGCACGATCACGAATAGGGAATCAAATTTCACTAGGTATGCAAGAAGTCACTTGGATTCCCGAACCAACTGGATTACCGGCACTATCACTTTCAGATCGAGTTAAATACGAGATTGAATTTTTGGGAATTGATGTAAGTGCTCACGTAATGAGCTTTTATCGTCAGATGCTAACTGAGTTAAACGCAGTTCCGGCTGATCACTTGCTGACAGTGCGATCCCAATCCAGCGTACTAATTGCTGGCGTTAAAGTTGCTACTCAAACTCCACCAATTCGTTCTGGAAGACGAGTTGCCTTCGTTACATTGGAAGATTCCACTGGCCCTATCGATGCGGCCTTCTTTGAAGAAGCCCAAGATCAATATGCCGCCACACTTTTTCATTCTTGGTTGCTATTGGTCAGTGGCACAGTTCGTCGAACCGGTCCACGTGGAGTTTCGATACTTGCCAATGGCTGCTGGGAGTTATCTGAGGTTTACCAACATTGGAAGTTTGGTGGAGTTAGCGCAGTTCACGAGCTAATTGGAAAAGTTCCAACGCACCAGCTAGATCCGGTAGCCCCAACTCAAATTTGGGAACATGCCAGTGGGTTTAGAACATCACCGTTCGCAGATGTTCGACCCGCTGGGTCGGATATCGCAAGATCTATGCGATCAGCCGCAAAGATGGCACCATGAGCCGTTCACAGTTGAATCGAGGAACCTCGAGATCAAACCCGCAAGGGGATGACACTGGCTGCAATATTCTTCACATCGATATGGATGCTTTCTTCGCGCTAGTCGAAGTTCGCGAGAATCCAAGCCTTGTCGGCAAACAAGTAATTGTTGGCTATGACGGCAACCGTGGCGTTGTGCTGTCAGCAACTTATGAGGCCCGAAAACTAGGCGTTCATTCAGCCATGCCAATGTCACGGGCACTACGCCTGGCACCCAATGCCATAGTCGTCGAACCTGATCATGAAAAATACTCTGAAGTTTCAGAAAATGTGATGGCAATTTTTGAATCGGTAACACCGTTAGTGCAGCCACTGTCTGTTGACGAAGCATTCCTAGATATTTCTGGAGC
>RGDC01000091.1 GCA_009918005.1 Actinomycetota bacterium | reverse complement strand
CAAGTTTGTGACTGATGAAGATAACGGTAAGACCTTCTTTTTTAAGGTCTCGAAGCGTATTAAATAATTCATCAACTTCATGGGGAACGAGAACTGCCGTTGGCTCATCCAGAATCAAAATTTTTGCGCCACGATATAAAACTTTAAGAATTTCAATTCGTTGCCTATCACCAACTCCTAGTTCACTCACTAAAACGTCGGGATCAACTGCTAAACCATTTTCAGCAGCAATGTCAGAAATTTGGTTACGGGCTTTTGCGAAATCTAAACGGATACCATTCTTAGGTTCGCTACCTAGGACGATGTTTTCTAAAACTGTAAAGTTATCGGCCAACATAAAGTGTTGGTGAACCATTCCGATACCTGCATCGATTGCATCAGATGGGGAACTAAAAACTAAATTATTGCCATTAATAGAGATCGTGCCTTCATCAGCTTTTTGCATACCGTAAAGAATTTTCATCAAGGTGGACTTGCCTGCTCCGTTCTCACCGACAATGGCATGAACGGTTCCGGAGGCGACCTTTAGATTTATGTCGCTGTTTGCGATCACACCAGGGAATCTTTTCCAGATCCCATTGAGTTCAACCGCTGGTGCATTTTGGCTCATCTGCTAAAACCACGCCTTTCAGATTTTGTTACTACCTAAACTTACGACTTCTCGAAACAAAAAGTGAGGCTCGGGTGGAAAAATCCACCCGAGCCTCACTGTCATGATTTGTTACTTGACGGTTGTACCAACTACAACTTCACCGGACTTGATCTTCTCAGCAGCAGCATCAGCGGCAGCCTTGTAATCATTTACGGCAGAGTTTGAAGTTGCGTATCCAACGCCATCCTTAGTTAGGTCGAAGTTGTTAACACCAACAAGTGGTGCACCATCTACTACGCCCTTGATGACGTCGTATACAGCTACGTCAACACGCTTCAACATAGACGTCAAGATGATGTCCTTGTATTCAGCAAGTGCTGGAACTGTGTACTGGTCAGAGTCAACACCGATTGCCCAGTGTCCTGCTCCGGCAGCCTTTACAGACTGGAACATGCCTAGACCGGAACCACCAGCAGCAGCGTAGATAACGTCTGCGCCGTTGGCGATCATGCCATCAGTTGCAGTCTTAGCCTTTTCAGGCACGTTCCATGCTGTGTTATCGCCTGCGGCACCCATGTACTTGGAATCAATCTTGATATCTGGGTTGATTGACTGTGCACCTTCGATGTAACCCGCTTCAAAAGCCTTGATTAGATCAATTTCCATGCCACCGATGAAACCGATGTGTCCGGACTTTGATGCAGATGCAGCAATAACACCAGTTAGGTATGAACCCTGTTCGGCTGCGAATACCAATGAACCAACGTTTGGTGCGTCGACAACTGAGTCAACGATTGCGAAAGTGGTATCTGGGTACTTTGTAGCAACTGCAGCTAGTGCAGTGCTGTATGCGAAGCCAACTGCGATAACTGGGTTGTAACCGCCATCTGCAAGAAGGGTTAGAAGTTCTTCGCGAGTTGCATCAGTTGCGCTTGCGCCTGAGTTAACTTCCTTGATTTCTACACCAAGATCTGTCTGAGCCTTTGAAAGACCAGCGAATGCAGCGTCGTTGAACGAGCCGTCACCCTTACCGTCTTGGTCATAGGCCATACCGACTTTAACGGCTGATGCTGCTGGCTCGGTTGGAGCTGCACTTTCAGCAGTAGTGCCACTTGATCCACAAGCTGCCAACGCCAATGACGCAACAGCTAGGACTGAGGCAAGTTTTACACCCTTCAACACGGAGGGCTCCTCTCTTAAAAACACTGCGACATTCGCAATATCTATAGAAAGTGTACGTTGCAGGACTTTTTAGTGCGTGATCGGCGTACTTATTCCAAGATTTGTCACCGACTCGTGATGTTGCAAAATGGTATTGCGTCACTCCAGTAACACTGACAACAAATCGGTCAGGCAAACACCTAGTTTCTGCACTGTGCGGTTATTGTGAGCACGTGCGCACACTAATTACAGAACACCCACTGATCTCTCACAAGCTCACTGCTTTGCGCGATGAGCGAACTGACTCACCGACTTTTCGTCGATTAGCTGACGAACTAGTTACGTTGCTTGCTTATGAGGCAACTCGCTCGATTCGAGTAGAAGCAGTTACAGTGCAGACTCCAGTCGCGCCAGCGCAGGGTGTGCGCTTGAGTGATCCAACTCCAGTTGTGATTCCGATCTTGCGCGCCGGCCTGGGAATGCTTGATGGCATGACTCGGTTATTGCCGACTGCTGAAGTTGGATTCTTGGGCATGGTTCGTGATCACGACACATTGCAACCAACTACTTATGCCGATCGCATTCCTGGTGACTTAAAAGGTCGTCAAGTATTTTTACTTGATCCAATGTTGGCAACGGGTGGGACCCTGATTGCCGCAATTGATTTGATGTTGGAACGTGGCGCAAATCAAATCACTGCTATCTGTTTGTTGTCTGCCCCTGAAGGCATCGCGGCTGTTGAAGCAGCTCTTGCCGGTCGCGATGTTGACGTGACATTGGTTACGGCAACCGTTGACGAGAAACTAAACGAGAAGGGCTACATCGTTCCAGGACTTGGCGATGCCGGCGACCGTTTATTTGGTGTTGTTTAACGAAGATCTAAATATGCACTTACTCCAGGAACGCGAGAGAATGAGTAAGTGAACGAAATCAACACAGACTTATTAGTGGTAGGAGCTGGACCTGCGGGTTCATCTGCTGCAACTTATGCAGCGCGCGCTGGCCGCCAAGTAGTGTTGATCGATTCAGCCACGTTTCCTCGTGACAAACCATGCGGTGACGGTTTAACTCCGCGTGCAATTGCTGAACTTAATGCCATTGGATTAAGTGACTGGTTATCTGGGCGAGCTCGAAACCTTGGATTACGCGCTGCCGGTTTTGGTCAAGAGTTATTGCTTCCTTGGCCAGGAGGCTCACTACCTTCTTATGGTGGCGCGGCACCCCGCATGGAACTTGATGAACAAATCATGTTGATCGCCAAGGCTGCGGGTGCAATTGTTCTCGAGGGCCATAGCGCGACAGATGTTGTGATGGATTCCGGAGCAATAAAGTCTGTGATTGTAAAAACTGAAACTGGAAACGTCACTATCAACGCGAACTCAGTAATCATTGCAGATGGCGCTCGATCCCAACTTGGTCGCAAACTAGGTCGCGAATGGCATCGTGATACTGCTTATGGTGTTGCCGCTCGTGGTTACATAAAGAGTGAGCGCCATGACGATCAATGGATATCTTCACACTTGGAATTACGTGGCGACAAAAATGAAATTCTTTCTGGCTATGGCTGGATCTTTCCGCTTGCAAATGGGGAAGTGAATGTTGGTGTTGGCACGCTGGCAACTAATAAGCGACCAGCAGATGTAAACCTTCGCGCATTGATGAACACTTATGCGGATCAACAACGCCAAGACTGGAAGTTGTCAGGTGACATTCGTATGCCTTGGTCATTTTTGTTACCGATGGGTGGCGCAGTTTCTGGAATTGCTGGCAAGAATTTCATGTTCATCGGTGATGCTGCCGGTTGCGTAAATCCGCTGAATGGCGAAGGTATCGATTACGGATTAGAAACCGGTCGACTAGCTGCGCAGATGTTAGAAACCGAAAACGATTTCACAGTTGCCTGGCCAGCCGAACTACGAACTCATTATGGTTACGCATTTTCTATTGCACGACGTCTTGCTGGATTGTTAACGGTTCCAGGTTTGTTACCTAAAGCGGGACCAATAGGAATGCGTTCACGCACAATCATGAAACTTGCATTGCGCGTGATGGGCAATCTAGTTACTGAAGAAGATTCTGATGCGCTTGCTAAAGTTTGGCGAACTGCTGGGCGCTTGTCAGTTAAGTTCGACGATCGTGTGCCATTCCCAGCGGCGGACGTGCGGGTTTAAGAGGATTCTGCAGGAAGTTTCTTCCTACGCCTAACGTTCCACACAGAGATGATTCCTAGAGACATCGGGAGTAGCGCCACAAAAATACCGTTGCCTTCACGAAGTGAAATGCCAATCAGTGCGCCTGACAAAATTGAAACCGTTGAGAAAACGTAAGTAACTATTTCAGATACCCGATTTCTAAACCAAGAACTGATAAACGCAATAAAACCGGAACCGTATACGGCCAGAAGTATGACCGTCACCAGTAGTGCCAAACTTTCCATTTGGAATCCTCTCCTGTGGTATCAGAGTAACCCAGATTGGTTTGAATTATTTGAATTAAGGGAGACGAGAGGAACCGTCGTTCGCTCTATTCGCGGGTAAGGCATTCTGCAGGTAGTCACTCCGATTGCAAGTGATCGCCAGCGATCACGCAATCCGCTCCCAAATCCTCACTCGTCTATTTCCGGACAGACAAAAACCCCCACCCGAAAGGGTGAGGGTCTTTTGTCTGCGGAGACGAGAGGAACCGTCGGTGCTTCGCACCTCCTCCCAAATCCCCTCATTGTTTTCCAAGCAGAAAAAAGACCAGTCGGATATCCCGACTGGTCTTTTCTTCTGCGGAGACGAGAGGATTTGAACCTCCGAAGGATTTGACTCCTTACCTCATTAGCAGTGAGGCGCACTCGACCGGACTATGCGACGTCTCCTCGAACCTTTAGATTAACTGGTTTTATTGGCTTTGGCGAAAATCCGAGTTTGTGCCAATTGCCCC
>RGDC01000010.1 GCA_009918005.1 Actinomycetota bacterium | reverse complement strand
ACCGTTTACAAAAACAACACTGACGGTAAAGGAGTTAGTTACGGAACACACGAAAATTATCAAGTAATTCGAGAAGTTCCGTTTACTGATCTTATTAAGTTTTTGACGCCATTCTTTGTCACCAGATGTGTATTCGCTGGAGCTGGAAGAGTCGGCTTGGGACAAGAAAACATTGAGCCTGGATTTCAAATAAGCCAACGAGCAGATTTTTTTGAAGCTGAAGTGGGTCTGGAAACCACGTTGCGTCGGCCAATCATCAATACCCGTGATGAACCACATGCAGATCCTGACGTATACCGACGCCTTCACGTCATTATTGGTGACGCAAACATGTCTCAGAAAATCAACTATCTGAAAATGGGAACAACAGCAATAGTGCTGAGCATGATTGAGGCCGGTTTTCTGGAATTAGATTTTGAACTGTATGACGCAGTGACTTCGATGCACTTAGTTAGCCACGACTATAAATTCGAAACAAAACAGCGCATGCGAGATGGGTCCGAGAAATCTGCCCTCGAAATTCAAAAGCATTACCAAGAAAGTGCTGTGCGATTCCTTGCTGACACCAAAGAGTCTGACCAAATGGCACATAACGTGGTAGCGGAGTGGGGAAGAATCCTGCTGGCCTTGGAACGTGACCCAATGTCGCTAGTGAGTGAAGTGGATTGGATAACTAAACTTTCGGTTCTAAATGGTTATCGAAATCGCGATCATTTGCTTTGGAACGATTCGCGGCTAGCGGCAATCGACATTCAGTTTGCGGATCTGCGGCCCGACAAGGGATTGGCTCGAGTGTTGCAGCAAAAAGGAAAAATGGATCTGCTATTCACTGAGGACCAGGTTGCTTACGCAGTCGCTAATCCACCTAACGACACCAGGGCGTACTTCAGAGGAACCTGTGTCTCTAAGTATGTGGATCAAGTAGCAGCCGCTTCCTGGGATTCGGTGATTCTAGACTTGGGCCCTGATGTTCCACTAAAGCGAATTTCCACACCAGATGCCCTTGGCGGCACCCAATTTGCGGCCGCGGCCGTATTTGAGAAATCAGATTTTGCTGCCGACTTGCTAGCGAACCTAAAGCCCGAACACATCTTGGCATAGGGTTTGAGTTACTGGAATAGTCTTGACTCTAGACAAGTTCAGACGGCGACGAATAGGAGTTCAACATGAGCGAGCGTGAGTTTGCCAGAGGTAACTCTGATCGAGATCAGACAAATGATTTTAGTCCGTTGCCAACTACTTCAAGTTCAGATTTAGATGTAACTGATTTGCTTGACGCCATTGATTTAGTACTGGAAGAGAATGCCGAAGAATTTGTTAAGGGCTTCGTGCAAAAAGGTGGCCAGTAAGTGTCATCGGGCAAACTCGATAAACGAATTTTTGGAATAGAGACCGAGTTTGGTGTTACCTGTACATTTCAGGGCCAGCGCCGGTTAACACCAGATGAAGTCGCACGATACTTATTTAAGCGCGTGGTTTCTTGGGGTAGAAGCTCAAATGTATTCCTAACCAATGGTGCGCGATTGTATTTAGATGTGGGCAGCCATCCAGAATATGCGACTGCTGAATGTGATGACTTTCATGACTTAATTGTGCAAGACAAGGCGGGAGAGCGAATCCTTGCTGAGTTGATCATTGATGCCCAAGAGCGCTTACTTGAAGAAGGTATTGAGGGTGAGATTTACCTATTTAAAAACAATACAGATTCTGGTGGCAACTCCTATGGCTGCCACGAGAACTTCTTAATCAAGCGGCGTCAAGACTACCTGGAACAGATCGAAGCGTTGTTGCCTTTTCTAATTACTCGACAATTAATTTGTGGTGCCGGCAAAGTTCTAACTACTCCTAGAGGAACGATTTATTCACTATCCCAGCGTGCCGATCACATGTGGGAAGGGGTGTCGAGTGCTACCACTCGCTCTAGGCCAATTATTAATACCAGAGACGAACCGCATGCGGATTCTGAAGCTTTCCGTCGCCTTCACGTAATTGTTGGTGATTCAAATATGTCGGAGATGACGACATTGCTAAAAGTAGTTTCTATGGATTTCGTGCTTCGCTTGCTTGAGACTGGAAATTTAAACAAAGATTTCACGCTCGAGAATCCAATTCGTGCAATTCGAGATGTATCTCATGACATCACTGGCTTAGCCACTGTGACATTGAATTCCGGTACAACTATGACAGCTCTCGAAATGCAATGGGCATATTTAGAGATGGTCAAACGTTATGTAGCCACAGGCGACATGAATGTCACTCGGGAACATGAAATTGCCCTTGAACTTTGGGAGCGAACACTTACAGCTGTAGAGACAGGCACTCACTCCTTGATATCCAGTGACATCGATTGGGCAATTAAGAAACAGCTAGTTGACTCATATCGGGAAAAGAACAGTCTTGACTTGGATTCGCCACGGATTGCTCAACTTGATCTTATGTACCATGACATAACGCAGAGCCGAGGTTTGTTCTACTTGCTTCAAAATAACGGTCGTGTTAACCGGGTCACGAGTGAGGCCGAGATCCAGACGGCTCAAACTGTGCCTCCACAAACTACGCGGGCAAAGCTTCGAGGCGACTTTATTGCTGCCGCACAGGATGCCGGCAAAGACATCAGCGTTGATTGGGTTCACCTCAAGATGAATGATCAATCGCAACGCACGGTGCTGTGTAAAGACCCATTTGCAAATGTTGATGAACGGGTACAGAAATTAATTGAATCCATGCAGGAGCCAGTAAGTCCCTGATTGTAGGATTACAGCATGTTAACTAAATCTTCAATAATTGCTATTTGTGCCGCACTGATGCTTGCGGGATGTTCTTCATCATCAAAGGAAGTTGCGCCTACCGAATCCCAAACTTCAAATAGCAGCTCGGCGCTCACCGGTACACCAGTTAGCGTTGATGTTTCAGGAGAAATCGGCACGGAGCCGACCGTTGTGATTACACCTGGCGATCCAGTGACTGCACTAGAAGTCAATGATGAAATTGTCGGAACGGGGGATCCAGTTCCGGCCGGAGCAACGGTAACGGCACATTATGTGGGATACGGCGCAGCGTCAGGCCAGATGTTTGATGCTTCTTGGCTGCGTGGTGAGCCATCAACTTTTCCATTATCAAATGTAATTTTGGGTTGGCAAGAGGGTTTGGTTGGGATGCAAGTAGGCGGTAGACGCCTATTGGTTATCCCAGCCGAGTTAGGTTATGGCGACAACCCACCACAAGGTAGTGGCATTGCACCTGGGGAAACTCTCGTCTTTGTAGTTGACCTAGTAAGTTTTGAATAATTCTTAGTACGAATCGTCAATCGATTAGAAAATAGAGGCAACCATGCAACCCCCTGAGTTTGATTTCCCAGAAGGACCTGCACCAACTGAGTTGGTCATTGAAGATTTACATGTAGGCGAAGGCGTAGTAGCTGGTCCTGGACAAAAAGTTACAGTTCATTACGTAGGCGTTGAATACGAAACCGGTGAACAGTTTGATTCCTCTTGGGATCGTGGGGAGTCGATTGAATTTCCACTCAGAGGTCTCATAGCAGGATGGCAAGAAGGTATTCCTGGAATGAAAGTAGGCGGTCGACGGAAGCTAACAATCCCACCAGAGCTGGCTTATGGTGCGGCTGGTAGTGGACATCGACTGTCTGGCAAGACTTTAGTCTTCATTATTGATCTCTTAGCTGTCTCTTAAATCATGGCAAAGGCACGCACCGAGAGGATGCTTAATCTGCTCTTCGTGCTGCTGAATTCAAACATTCCGTTAACCCGGGAACAGATTCGCGAACGCGTACCCGGATATGTCGGATCAGATGAAGCAGTTGAACGAATGTTTGAGCGGGATAAAGCGGCGCTTAGGGAGCTGGCCATCCCGGTTGAAACTAAACCCGTTGATCTATTTCATGATGATGTTTTGGGTTATCGGATCGATCGTTCAAATTGGTTAATGCCAGAAATTCTATTGACTGCCGAAGAACGAACTTACTTAAGCTTGGCTGCCAGTGCTTGGCAAAGTGCGCAATTGAGTGCTGCCGCCAAGCAGGCGGTATCCAGTGTTGACGCCAGAGAACTGGATACCTCACTTTCAGTCCCGGTTTCCTTAGCGAAGGGCCGCAGGCACATCTCAGAGATTCTCTCTGCAATTGGCAATGGAAAAACTGTAACTTTTGATTACGTAGGCCTAAATCAAACGGACGTTAACCGACGCACCATAGATCCATGGCGAGCGCTGCTACATTCTGGACATTGGTACTTGGTTGGATTTGATCAAGATAAAGGTGAAGTGAGAACGTTCCGAACAGACCGGATAGTCGGCGATTTGGTCGAAACTAAAAATGACATTCTTGAGCCAATGCCTAACGACTTCGATACAAGTACCATAACGGCGAGTTGGGAAAGTTCTGATAAAGAAGCTACGATCGCTAAGGTTTTAGTTCGCCCCGGACGCGCAGCTTCACTGCGGGTGCTTGCCATCTCGTGTGAAATGGGGGATGACTGGGATGAACTGCACATTCCTTACCATCACGAATCCCAACTAGTTGGACTAATTGCAAGCTCTTGTGATGTTTCAAGGGTTGAGTCGCCGGAATCATTACACAAATCTG
Source organism: Actinomycetota bacterium (assembly GCA_009918005.1). GTDB lineage: Bacteria > Actinomycetota > Actinomycetes > S36-B12 > UBA5976 > UBA5976. The sequence continues at coordinate 21,380 of RGDC01000010.1, read as the reverse complement.
TCAGTCGAGTAATTTCAACAACTTTATCGGTGCACAACTATGGCAAATGATCTTGAATTACTGATCAGACTTTTGCCCTGGCTAGTGGCAAATAACGGTGCGTCGCTGCGTGAAATTTCAAGTCATTTCGCGATTTCGGAAAAGCACGCTTTGGAACTTATTGGGCAACTAGTCGTGACCGGCCCATCTCAGGCTGGCGGCGGTTTAGTTGATATTGATTTTGAGGATGCCGATTCAATTTTCGTTTCGGATGCTAAGTCACTCGATCGACCAGTTAAACTCTCCGAATTTGAAGCCTCAACGTTACTTGGTGGCCTGCACTATTTAGAGCAGTTTCCAAACTTAGTTAAGTCTGAAGTCGTGACGAGCTTAATTCAGAAAATTCAACAAGCCTTACCCAATGTTGACAGCCCAATCAATGTTGTAGCTGCCCCCATCTCAGTCGAGGTTCGTTCGGTAGTAACGGAAGCAATTTCGTCAGGCAAATCTATGGAGATTACTTACGCTGGAATTACCAAAGATGATGTTTCAGTTCGACTAATAGATCCGGTCTCAACATACTCACAGGATGATTTTGTTTACTTAAAGTCATGGTGTCAAAATTCACAGGCTTGGCGAAGTTTTAGGCTAGATCGAATCGTTAGTGCCACCCTTACTAATGAACCAAGAACCATTCTCACCGAGTCAGAACCGACGGAAGCTAAACGCGAATATCTAGCGTCGATTGAGTTGGATAAGGCCTATTACGGTCAATTGGACCAAGTGGACATCATTAGTTTTAAGGAATACATGTGGCATGCTGTCGAAGTTGAATTGCGGGTCTATTCTCGGGACTGGCTGGTATCCATGATTTTGGCTTCTGGTGGGAGAGTGAAGGCAATCAGTCCGCCAGATTTAATCTCGGCCCTTGTAGAGCGAGCCAATGCCTGGGAGTAGTAGAGACATTAAGTATTTCTGTAAGGCATGCGGTAGCGTTGTAACACAAGGACTAAGGAGGCACCATGAGAGCCCTATTTGATTCACCTGCTGCAATCATTTTGTTGCTGCTCGTCATAGTTCTATTTGGGGCCAAGCGTTTGCCAGATGCCGCTAAGAGTGTCGGTAAATCCATAAAAGTTTTCAAGTCTGAAATGGATACTGATCAAACACCGGAATCTAAAGACTCCGACAAGAGTTAGTCGTCACGTATGGCGCGAGCCGCAACCGAAGATTCAACGCAAGGTGCGATGACGCTTGCCGAACACTTCACTGAACTCCGAAGAAGGTTAGTTAGAAGCGCAGTTGCCCTAATTGTTTGCACCATCGCTGTATGGAATCAGTTTTCGGACATTTTCGCCGTAATCCGCCAACCTTACGATTCGGTACAGGTTGCTGGGTCTACTGCGATTCTGGCTTTAACAGGAGTGACAAGTGGCTTTTCAATCCAACTTCGAGTTTCCCTGGCGGCAGGTTTTGTTCTTTCCAGCCCAATTTGGATCTATCAGCTCTGGAGATTCATCTCACCGGGGCTAAAGCGTCATGAACGAAAATGGGCCTACGTATTTACCGCTGTTGCCGTGCCATTGTTTTCGTGTGGTGTACTGCTTGCTTACTACGTAATGCCCAGAATGCTGGGGATACTTTTTGAGTTCACTCCAACTGATGTTCAGAATGTGACCAGCGTGGAAAGTTACTTAAGTTTCTTCCTGCATTTAACTTTATTCTTCGGGCTCGGCTTCTTACTTCCGTTGATACTGGTAACCCTTAGCTTTGCCGGAATTCTTTCTGGGGAGCGACTTAAGTCGGCTTGGCGCTGGCTCATTTTGGGAAGTTTTGTATTTGGCGCCGTTGCTACCCCCAATGGAGACCCGCTTGCTATGACGTTTGTGGCATTGCCAATGATTGCGATGAGTTTTTGCGCTGTTGGGATAGCGCTCTTTAATGACCGACGCCGCTTGCGTGCTGCTGAGTTGAATTAGGTTTACTGATGCTTGCGTTGATCGTAAAGCCATCACTGCATGGCCGTTCCAAGTTCCAGCAAGCGTTGAAACAGTTGGAGGAATTTTCACCCAAAATTCTGGTGGGAACCACTGCTGACTCTCTTAAGCAAGAGATTGCCGATCTCACACGTCAAAACCCAGAGCTAACAGTCGTGGCTTGTGGTGGAGATGGCACACTTAATCTCGCTCTGAATGCTTTACCAAGTTTGGATATTCCACTTGCTGTTATTCCAATGGGAACTGGAAATGATTTTGCACATTACTTGGCAATTAAGAACACCGGACAGGCAATTTCAGTACTAAAAACTTGTTCACCGGTAAGTATGGACATGGGCACGATAGAACTGACAGATAATTCGACACATCGATTCGCTGGAATCGCTTCCTGTGGCTTCGATGCACAAGTAAATGAACGGGCAAACACCTACCGTGGGCCAGCTGGAACCCTAAAGTACCTAGTTGCTCTGGCTGTTGAGTTGGTTAATCTCAAATGTCGTGAACTTTCCGTAATCACGGACGGTGAATCTATTAACACGCGAGAATTCACACTTATTGCAGTGGGAAATACGTCATCTTACGGTGGTGGATTGCGCATGTGTCCAACTGCCAACGCCTATGACCATAAGTTTGAAATTACCTGCGTAGCTAAAGTTTCTCGTCGCTTACTTGTTAGGGTACTGCCGAAAGTTTTTTGGGGTGGCCACACCAAGCACAAACAAGTTACGCAGAGTTCAGGTCAAGTTGTCCAAATCGGTGGGGAAGAATTTCCGGTGTACGCTGACGGCGAGAAAATTGGTCGAGGACCAGTCGTCGTCAGGATCCACCCAGCTGCCATGCGTGTGTGGCAGGCACAACCAAGGGACACACCGTAGCCTTGAGTTATGACGGATTCGCCTGCTCAAAGATATGCGGCGGCCAAATCTCGTTCTAAGGATTCGCAAGGGTTGCTGGGCTCGTTTCAAGATTCATTGAGTTTTGTGCTGGACGACTTTCAGCTACAGGCGTGCCGAGCTATTGATGCCGGTTCTGGAGTTCTCGTAGCGGCACCGACGAGTGCGGGGAAAACCGTGGTTGGTCAGTTTGCGGTCTACACCGCGCTTTCCAAGCAAACACGTTGTTTCTACACCACGCCTATTAAGGCTCTCTCAAATCAAAAATTTAACGAGTTTGTAGGTTTTTATGGCGCCGAATACGTTGGGTTGTTAACTGGCGATAGTTCCATTAATGGTGATGCACCAATCGTCGTAATGACTACTGAGGTCCTCCGCAACATGCTTTACGAAGACTCAGCTGGTTTAACCGGATTGAGTCATGTTGTTATGGACGAAGTGCATTACTTAGCTGATAGATCACGCGGTGCAGTTTGGGAAGAAGTAATTATTCACTTGTCCGAATCGGTTTCAGTTGTGGCGCTTTCGGCAACAGTGAGTAATGCCGAGGAGTTCGGCGACTGGCTTCGTACCGTTAGAGGTAAGACTGAAGTCATAGTCGAGGAGCACAGACCAATTCCACTTCACCAACATGTAATGGTGGGTGACGAGCTTCATGATCTTTTTGTTGATAAAGCTAGGACAAAAGTGAGTCCTGAACTACAACGAATAGCCCGTAATGATCGACAGCAATCGCGTCATGGATACGGCCGGGGTAATAGATTCAGAAGCAGGTACACACCTTCGCGTGTAGAGGTCATTGAAGAACTCGATAGAGCCGGGTTGTTGCCCAGCATTACCTTTATTTTTTCCCGAGCAGCCTGTGACGATGCGGTCTCGCAGTGTCTTGCCGGTGGTCTAAGCGTGACGACACCAGAAGAACAATTACTAATTCGTGGCGTTGTTGACGCACATTTTCCTGATGCAAGCTCAGAGGAATTAAGAGTTCTTGGCTTTGCATCTTGGTGCGAAGGACTCGAAAAAGGAATCGCGGCGCACCATGCTGGGCTACTTCCTGCTTTCAAAGTAGTTGTTGAGCAACTGTTTCAGGAAGGTTTAGTCAAGGTGGTTTTCGCAACTGAAACCTTAGCTCTTGGTATCAACATGCCGGCACGAAGTGTGGTTCTTGAGAAGTTAACCAAGTGGAATGGATCCGTGCACGCCCCAGTGACTGCCGGTGAGTACACCCAACTCACTGGTCGTGCGGGCAGACGCGGAATTGACACCCAAGGTCATGCGATCGTGGTTTGGCACAACGAGTTAGATCCTGATTCGCTTGCGGGACTGGCAAGTACGAGAACCTATCCGCTTAAATCTAGTTTTAAGCCGTCGTACAACATGGCAATCAATTTAATTGGAAAGTTTGGCACACAGCGTGCTCGTGAGTTACTCGAATCTTCATTTGCCCAATTCCAAGCTGATAAATCTGTGGTTGGCTTGGCTACTCAAATGCGCAGAAATGAATCTGCGATTGATGGGTACCAGGAAGCAATGGAGTGCCATTTGGGAGATTTCACAAGTTACATGGCTCTGCGGCGACAACTTTCCAACTTGGAAAAAGACACGAAACGGGACGGTGTACGCGAACGCCGTCATGCGGCAACCAATTTTCTCAACGAAGTCGAGCGAGGTGATGTAATTGTGGTCGATTCCGATCGCAGATCCAGCACACCATATGTAGTACTCGATGAAGCTAGGGACTCAGACGATCCACGACCGCGAGTAATGTCTCAATCGCGAGTTGTAAAACGTATCGGGTACACCGATGTAGGGGATCAAGGCAGAGTTCTCGGGCGAATCCGAATTCCAGCCACTTTTGATTCCCGATCACCTAAAACAAGAAATTGGCTCGCAGATCAAATCGCAGACATTTCCCGTAGTGCGCCCAAAGTAGAGCGAACAGCACAAAGTGAGTCCCACGCCGATGTAGAAATTTCCAGACTTCGAAAAGCTATTCGAGCTCATACCTGCCACGGCTGCAGCGATCGGGAAGAACACGTTCGTTGGCACGAAAGGATCTTCTCAACGCAACGTGAGATCGACAAACTAGAATCGCGAGTCGCAACCCGAACCAGCTCAATTGCCAAAGAATTTGATCGCATCTGTGAAGTCTTGACCGAATTAAAGTATCTCGAAAAACAAGAGTCAAATCACGTGGTGACCGATGCTGGTGCCATTTTAGGCAGAATCTATTGTGAACTTGATTTGCTCGCGGCTGAATGCCTACGAAGTGGTGTTTGGAATGATTTAACGCCAGAACAATTTGCTAGCGCAGTCAGCACTCTCGTGTATGAATCCAGGCGAGACGATGATCGTGATACTCAAAACATTCCAGACGGTGCACTTGGCATCGCCCTAACTGAGATGGTTTATAAATGGGGCGAACTAAAAGAAATTGAGACTCAGCATCGGATGGATAGCCTGCGAGACATGGACCCAGGATTCGTCTGGCTGACTCTCAAGTGGGCACGCGGACAGTCAATCGCACGGGTGCTAAAGAGTTCCGATCTGCAAGCAGGAGACTTTGTCCGATGGAGTAAGCAAGTCATTGACCTACTTGGGCAGATTTCCCTGGCAAGTGAAGATCCAAAAGTGGCTAATGCAGCGCGCTCCTCTAGTGATCTAATCAATCGAGGCATAGTCGCATGGTAAAAACAGCACCTGATTCGCAAGCATCGTCTCGAAATCTATATTTCGATACTGCAACGCTTTACTATCGAGCTTTCTTTGCAGTACCAGAGAGCATCACTGCACCAGACGGCACCCCATCAGGTGCAGTGCGAGGCTTTCTCGACATGGTTAGCGCAATAGCAAAACAGTTTCCACCTATACAAGTCGTTTTCGCTTGGGATGATGACTGGCGACCGCAGTGGCGAGTGGATCTATTGCCCAGCTACAAGCTTCACAGAGTAGATGAGGAATCATCAGACCAATCGGATGCTGCCTTTGAAGTCATTCCTGATGCACTGTCACCACAGATCAACGCTATCTCTCTGATTTTAGATGCCATCGGATTACCTCGAATTGGCCAAGTTGGCCATGAGGCCGATGACGTTCTCGGTGCATTAGTAAGCAAGACCAACGAACCGTGCGATGTCGTAACTGGTGACCGAGACCTATTTCAGCTAGTTGACGACCAAGCGAATGTGCGCGTCATCTCAATCACTAAAGGTGTTAAGAACCTTGAAGTCGTGGACGACTCATATCTGCGCAATAGATATGGGATCACCGGTTCACAATATGCTGATTTTTCTATGCTTCGCGGGGATCCATCCGATGGGTTGCCAGGAGTTAAAGGTATTGGTGAGAAGACCGCCGCGAAGTTAATAACGGAATTTAGTGATGTTCAAGGGCTCATTGCCGCAGCGAATGACAGCACTATCTCGTTAGCTCCTGCAGTCAGGCGAAATCTACTTGATAGCCAGACGTACATGAAGGCCGCGGGGAAAGTGGTTCGAGTGAAGACCAGTGCTCGGTTACCAAAGAGTCTGGAATGTCCACGTCAAGTTAAAGACTCACAAAGCCTTAGTGAGATGACAGATGCCTGGGGGATTGAGCGCCAGGTTAAGAGATTTTTAAAGACATTGAACATCGATTGGGTAGCCTAGCCTTATGTCGAATATGCACCAGAAGCGAATCGCAAACGTTGCCGCACGATTGGCGTCAACCGAACACGACGTAATTTTCATCACTCCGGGGGCAGATCTTAGGTACTTAACTGGGTACGACGCCCTTCCGTTAGAGAGGCTAACCTGCCTGGCCGTACGCAGCGATGGTAACGCTTGGATGATTGTGCCGACACTGGAAAAGCCTTCTGCATTGGCGCACGGAGTTCCTGAGATCGGTATCGATCTTTTGGATTGGCAAGAGACCCAAGATCCATATTCGCTTTTACTTTCAGCCGTTGGTTCCACTCACAGACCTTTGGTCAACAATTTGATGTGGGTTGAAAAGGCTTTCGGCCTCCAAAGTGCAGTTGGTAAAAATGTGGAACTTGCTGGCAAATTACTGTCTGACATTCGCGAAATCAAGACCGCTGATGAGATTGCATTTTTGCATGAAGCTGGTGCAGCAATAGACGAAGTGCATTCCAACATGCATAAATGGCTTCGTCCCGGTCGCACTGAACGTGAAGTTGGCAAAGACATTGCCGAAGCCATCCTTGCCGCAGGTCACGAAACCGTTGATTTTGTAATTGTTGCCAGCGGGCCAAATGGTGCAAGTCCCCACCACGAATTATCAGATCGGGTAATTCAGCCCGGAGAACCCGTAGTTGTTGATATCGGTGGCACTATGCCAAGTGGTTACTGTAGCGACTGCACCCGAATGTACGTTTGTGGTCCGGCTCCAGTCGAGTACGTTGAACATTACGCGGTTTTGTTGGCTGCGCAAGAAGCTGCTCGCGAGCATGCGCGACCAGGAGTCTCGTGCGAGTCAGTAGATGCAGTTGCCAGAGAAGTTTTAACCTCTGGTGGCCTAGGGGACCAGTTCATTCATAGAACGGGTCATGGGATTGGAATGGAAACTCATGAAGAGCCTTACATAGTGACCGGCAATAAATCGTTACTGGTTCCAGGGCATGCGTTTTCGATCGAACCTGGCTTTTACTTTGCAGGCAAATGCGGCGCAAGGATTGAAGACATAGTCACCTGCACTGAAGATGGAATTCGAAGTGCAAACAACACTTCACGTGAGCTTGTAGTTCTCTAAACCCACATGCGCATTTTTCTTTCAGCAATTGCCGGCGCGATTGTTGCTTGGTCGTTCTATCCAAGTCATTGGTGGGCGGCAATTTTTGGTATTGCCTTGCTACTGACTTGCCTAGACTCGATACCCCGCAGTTCTCGAATAAAACAGTCCTTGGCCTTTGCCCTTTCATTATTTGCATTTCACGTTCATTGGGTTAGCGTGCTTGGTTATGATGCCTGGGTGGGACTCGTTGTCCTCTGTGCTCTGCCGTGGCTGCTTTTTGGAATGCTGCCGATCGACTCTAAATCTAAGTGGTTCTACTTTCAGCCTGCAGCGCTAGTGATCGTATTAGAGGCAATTCGCGCAAACTGGCCTTGGGGCGGGTCTCCGTGGGGCTTGATCGCATACAGTCAGCTAGATGGACCATTAGTCGCGCTTGCCACACTCGGTGGACAGGCGCTTGTTAGTGGGGCAGTGGTCGTGTGCGCTGTGATACTAATCAAGCTTGTCAGATTCAGATCATTTAGTACCTTGCTCATCTTGTTGGTCATTACAGTTTCTGCATCAGCGGTTAACTTTCAAACGTCCTATGAAACCATCCAACTTGCTGCGATTCAAGGAAACGTGCCTCGAATCGGTAATGACTTGAGTACTCAACGTACAGCCGTTCTCAGAAATCATATTTCAACCACCGAGTCACTGTTGTCCGAGATCGAATCCGGCAAAACAACTACTCCCGCTTTAATTGTTTGGCCGGAAAGTGGCACAGACATAGATCCCTTGGTCCCTGGGATTGCTGCTAGTGAAATATCACGATTGGTTGCAAAAAGTGATGCCCCAATTTTGATTGGTGCGACAACTTGGAATAGTGGTACCTCTGCCACCTCGGATTCAGGACCCACCAATTCTGGAATCTTGTGGACTAAAGCAGGGCCAGGACCGATCTATACCAAAAACCACTTGGTACCGTTTGGAGAGTACGTCCCACTCCGCGGGGTCTTGGCTAAGTGGATCTCACGCTTCGATCAAATTCCAAATGATTTCTTACCAGGGGAGGGACCCGGTGTTTTCTCGGTTGACGGAGACAAAATTGGGGATGTCATTTGTTTTGAAGTCGCCTATGCAAATCACATCTACAACACCGTAACTGCTGGTGCTCAAGTCATGGTCGTCCAAACAAATAACGCTACATTTGGAAATACCACGCAGCCGGAGCAACAGTTCGCAATCACAAGATTCCGAGCAATTGAAACTCAGCGCGCGTTCTTGGTTGCGAGCACATCTGGGATATCAGGATTGATTCAAAACGATGGCACAGTGTCGATGCGTACCCAGCAGTTTGAATCAGCGATTGTGTCTGGCGAAGCGCCACTTATAAACGAGAAAACATTCAGTACTAAACACCCATACTGGGTTGTGGTCGTGAGTCTGATGTATCTCTTTTTCACTACTCGAAAACTTTGGCTGCGAAAAGGCAAATGAACTACCGGGCGGTCTTAGGACGCAAGAGATTGCCTTATCCTTAATTAGTGACCATTCGCGATCTCGGTAAAGTCCTGGTGATCGTTCCGACTTATAACGAGCGAGAAAGTTTGCCAGTGATTCTGGCTGGAATCCGACAGACTGAACCCGATGTTCATATCTTGGTTGCAGACGATAATTCACCGGATGGAACTGGGGAAGTGGCTGATGGCCTTAGTTCAAGCGACAATTCCGTTCACGTCCTACATCGATCAACTAAGGCTGGTCTCGGAGCTGCCTATCTAGATGCCTTTGGTTGGGCTAGGACTAACGGATACGACGTTGTTGTTGAGATGGATGCAGACGGTTCACATCGACCAGAAGATCTGACCAAGATCCTCGATGCGTTAACTAACAACGATGTAGTTCTAGGTTCACGCTGGATCAAAGAAGGCAAAGTCGTTAACTGGGCAAAGAGCCGCGAAGTCTTATCGCGTGGTGGAAATCTATACACCCGCATGTGGCTTGGAATTCCGCTGCATGATGCAACCGGTGGATTCCGCGCGTATCGAGTGAGTGCACTAGACGTGATGGATGTCGATCAAGTAGAAAGCCAAGGATATTGTTTCCAAGTCGACATGGCCTGGCGGGCAGTTAAAGCCAACCTACGAGTTGCTGAAGTACCAATAACATTCGTTGAACGTGAACTGGGCGAGAGCAAGATGGATGGTTCGATCGTTAAGGAAGCGCTGTGGCGGGTTACTCAATGGGGAATAGAAAAACGTCTGACTGATGTTAAGAATCTTCTTAAGCGTCAATAAATCCTCCGAAAAACAGTCCGCTGCTCAAAAGAGTTGCTTCGCAAGTTTTTCGCCTCGGAGTTTTTCGGGGATTTACTTTCCAGTCAGACGCTTTTCCCGAGAGGAAGGTTAAGAAGCCTTTGCTCGGACGACTTCGAGGCGTTCCTTGAGGATGCCTTCTAGGTCTTTTATCGTGCGACGTTCTAGCAACATGTCCCAGTGGGTTCGTACGTGCTTAGGCTCTGTCACTGGCTGGATGCCAGCGCCTAGACGTAGTCCTTTAGAGCCACAGGCACATGGCCAAGAATCCGGGATCTCGTCAGCTTCGATGGAGAATGGCATCGTCAAGCGATGTTTGTTTTCACAGATGTAAGTCGTCAATTCCCGTGGTGCATATTCACCCGAATCGACTTCATAGCTCGTTGTCCCCAAACGTGAGCCGCGCATTGATTCACCCATAATTTCCCTCCCATGGATGCGTAATTTCTCGTACCCATGGGTTACCCAGAACTATTGATGATCAAACCTTCAGGATTTGTAGGCTTATCAAAAGCCCTGTGTTTACGGGGTTTATTGCTTAAACAAGTACCCGATAAGATACATTATGTCAAGTTACATCAATCAAGCGAAATCTGAAATTGGTGGGCAGGCGCACACTAAGTTTCGATCCCCGTAGGCGCCGTCGAGACGTCGCACCGAAGGCCAGTACTTGTTGTCTCTAACCCGAGGAACTGGGTAAGCGGCTTCCTCGCGGCTGTAGGTGTGGTTCCAGTCACCAAGCAGGTAAGAAGCCGTGTGTGGCGCATGATGCAGTGGGTTGTCCTCAACTGGCCAAATACCCTGCTGAACCTTGTTTATCTCCTGCTTGATGGCCTTCATAGCCTCAATGAATCGATCCAACTCGTAAAGCGATTCACTCTCGGTTGGTTCAACCATTAGCGTGCCTGCTACCGGGAAGGACATTGTTGGCGCATGGAATCCAAAGTCGATTAGGCGCTTAGCAACGTCATCGACAGTTACACCAGATACTTTTGTGATGTCACGCAGATCCAAAATGCATTCGTGTGCGACTAACCCATTAGCTCCAACGTAGAGAATCGGGAAATCTTCCGCTAAATTCTTTGCGATGTAATTTGCAGAGGCAACCGCAACTTGAGTTGCCTTAGTTAGCCCTTCCCCACCCATCAAGCGAATATATGACCAAGGAATCGGCAAAATACCTGCGCTACCCCAAGGTGCACCGCTAACTGCTCCAACCCCACCATCTGCGTAACCACGAGCGGTTGGTCCAGCCTCAGGACGTAGTGGATGTGATGGCAAGAACGGTGCGAGGTGCTCACGTACGCCTACCGGGCCAACACCTGGTCCACCGCCGCCGTGTGGGATTGCAAATGTCTTATGCAAGTTCAAGTGAGAAACATCTGCCCCGAACTTACCTGGCTTAGCTAGGCCGACGAGTGCGTTTAGATTTGCACCATCAACATAAACCTGACCACCTGCATCATGAATCATTGCGCAGATGTCTGAAACTGTGGCTTCATAAACACCGTGAGTTGATGGGTACGTAATCATTAGTGCCGCCAACTCATCCGCATTTTCCATGATCTTGTGCTTGAGATCATCCATGTCTACGTTGCCGAAGTCATCGCAACCAACTACAACAACGCGCATGCCTGCCATGACAGCAGACGCGGCATTTGTACCGTGGGCTGAGCTCGGAATTAAGCAAACCTTGCGCTGATCATCGCCACGAGATTTGTGATAGCCGCGGATTGCTAGCAGGCCAGCAAACTCGCCTTGCGATCCAGCGTTAGGTTGCAGCGAAACTGCGTCATAGCCAGTTACTTCAACTAGCCAATCTTCAAGTTGCCGAATCATGGTCAGGTAACCGTTGACGCTATCTAGCGGAGCAAACGGATGGATACCAGCAAACTCAGGCCACGTGATCGATTCCATTTCAGTTGTGCCGTTTAGCTTCATAGTGCAAGAACCAAGCGGAATCATGGAGCGATCAAGTGCAATGTCCTTATCGGATAGTCGACGAATGTATCGCAACATTTCAGTCTCACTGTGATACGAGTTGAATACTGGATGTTCCAGGAATGCTGAAGTGCGAATTAGTTCCGCTGGCAGTGTTTCAATCTCAAGTACTTCGGAATAGTTAGCTGGGAACGATCCGCCGATAGCTTCTTGGAATGCAGTCCAAACTTGTTCAACTGTTGCTTGGCTGGTTGTTTCATCAACACTCAACGAGATGGTGTCGGCATCAACCTCCCAAAGCGTAATCCCCCGAGTACGTGCTGCATCCACAACGGATCGAGCTTTACCAGGAATCGAAACCCGAATGGTGTCAAAGAAGTTTTGACTTACGTCCACTCCCCCTGAAGCCAGACCCTGGGCTAAAGCAGTCGCTCGGCGATGGACGTTCAATGCAATTCGCGCTAAACCATCCGGGCCGTGATAGACCGCGTACATCGAAGCCATGACTGCCAAGAGCACTTGCGCAGTGCAGATGTTGCTTGTGGCTTTATCACGTCGGATGTGTTGCTCTCTGGTTTGCAGTGCTAACCGGTAGGCGGTGTGTCCATCTGCATCGACACTCACTCCGACTAAGCGACCTGGCAATGACCTCTCAAGCCCGTTTCGCACTGACATGAAGCCAGCATGAGGACCACCAAACGCCATTGGGACACCAAAGCGTTGCGAAGAACCTACAACAATGTCAGCACCAAGTTCACCAGGTGACTTGAGGACAGTTAGTGCAAGTAAATCAGTGGTTACACCAACAAGGATGTCTCGTGAATGTGCTGACGCAATAACTGGTTCAATGTTTCGAATCCTGCCGCTACTTCCTGGGTAGCTCAAAAGCACGCCAAAGCTTTCCGGAATCTCTTGGGTCTCGACATCGATCAAGGCAAGTTCGATTCCGATTGGTTCAGCGCGAGTAGCGATGACAGCGAGTGTTTGTGGATGAGTATCAGCGTCAACTACAAAAACATTCGATTCGCTCTTTGATGTGCGACGCATCAGTGTCATCGCTTCAGCAGCCGCGGTTGATTCATCAAGGAGTGACGCACTCGCAATATCTAGACCAGTTAAATCTGTAACCATGGTTTGGAAATTGATAAGTGCTTCTAGTCGACCTTGGGAGATTTCTGGCTGGTAAGGCGTGTACGCGGTGTACCAAGCGGGATTCTCGGTTATGTTTCGAAGAATTACTCCAGGTGTGTACGTTCCGTAGTATCCAAGACCAATCATTGAGGTTAAAACTTCGTTCGCATTCGCAAACACGCGCAGTTCAGAAAGCACATCTGCTTCGGATTGTCCGCTAGCTAATGCAAGTGGCATTGGGTTTTGAATGTTGGTAGGAACCGCATCCTTACTCAACTGGTCAAGTGAGCTGTATCCGATGAAGTTGAGTATTTTCGCTAGGTCGCTGGTATTTGGACCGATGTGGCGATCTGCAAACTGTGCGTATGAATCCTGCTGTGCTTGCACTGACATTTTGTACCCCAAAACAGTAGTTGGATAGACCGTTACCGGTCCTCCCCCTCTGTTATGGATACTTCAGAGTTGCTGATTCCAAGTGGTCCTGTCGCCTGAGAGGTTCTGGGGAGCATTGCCCCTTCGGCGGCGCACTGGCTGTGCGCTCTCTCCCACACGGAATCGATAGCAATTAAATGCTACAACGAAACTTAATGATATGCGGCTATTCGCCAGCTACTCGAGCCCGACGGCGCATAGAGAGTTCATCGTTGCCTTGCGTGCCTGTTTCCGAGATGTCCGAATCGGTCACCGCATATTCGGATTGGTCGCTTGGCAACTGCGAGAGTGAGCCTTCTATTTCTTGCCATACCCGACCAATCGCAATGCCAAAAACACCCTGACCGCCGGCCAGTAAGTCGATAACTTCGTCGGGTGAGGTGCATTCATAAACACTCACACCATCACTCATAAGCGTTACTTGCGTCAGATCTGTGGTGCCCCGGGCCCGAAGGTGCTCAACAGCCGTGCGAATCTGCTGAAGTGAAACGCCGGTATCCAGAAGGCGCTTAACAATCTTGAGTTCCAAGATGTCACGAAACCCGTAAAGTCTGGAAGTTCCTGAACCGGTAGCTGGTCGAACTGTAGGCAGGACCAAAGAGGTTCGTGCCCAGTAATCCAACTGACGATAAGTGATACCAACGACGCCAGCCGCAATCGGGCCGCGGTATCCAACCTCAGGTAACGAATCCATGGCACTCTCGTCGAAAAGCAACCCCTGCTCGCCAGCCTTAATCGCTGCAGCATCGCGCGCAATGTCACGTTGACGTTGGGCTGTGGTGTCTGGCGTACTGCCTAGATCAGACATGCGGTGCTCCTGAGGACAACAGGGAGGGACGACTTATCGCCCCGCGGGGAACCTGTGTCCTTTCACAATAGAACTAGTGAATATCCAGGTCAAAGACATTGGCTTTCGACACGCCGAAGTCTTACCCTAAACCTATAGTTGAGGTACAAATCCCATTGCCTTGGCTCTATATCCCCTAGCTAAATCTGGAATTTGGAAGGTTCTAACTAAAGTCATCCGGCTGGATGTCATCGAGAAATGCTCGAAATTTCTCCAACTCTTCTTGGCTCATTTCCGAATCTGCCAATCCGGACTCGTCGGATTCAAAATCATCGTCTATCCCCAAGTCCATACCTGCAAAATCCATCACATCCTGGGCAACGAAAACCGGAACCTTGTTTCTCACGGCTAACGCGACCGCATCAGATGGCCTGGCGCTAATTGAATCGTGATTTAAGAAATTTATCGTGGCAAAGAAGGTACCTTCAACAAGTTCACTGACTGAAACTGAGGTAACTTGCCCGCCCAGCGAATTGATTACGTTTGCGAGCAAATCGTGAGTCAGTGGCCGTGGCGAATCAACGCCTTCAAGCGCAAGTGAAATGGCAGTTGCCTCAGCTGTTCCAATCCATAGGGGCAAATAGCGCGAGACTTGTTGGTCGCGCAAAATTAGCACCGGCTGGTTTGAAGGAAGTTCTAGCCGAACTCCGACCACATCAACTTGTCTCACAGTGCCAATCCTATGCGGTATCGGCTATTTTTGACGCTCGATAACTTCCCGAATCAATAGCCCATGTAGTGCAGTAATTGAATTTGCCAATTGCAAAGTCAGTTCCTGAGCGTGTGCACTGGCATTTACATTTTTTCCCGAAGCGGCGCTTTTCACTATCGGCGCAAATAGATCTACTTCCCGACTGGCGCTAGATAGCACCGTTTTGAGGTGCCTTGGCTCTAACCCAAAACTCCTGAGAGTTACCGCAAGATTTACCACTGCAGATGCTGTGACCGAAAAATAACCTTGACCGTCGGGTTTGATTAATCCAAACTCGACCATTTGGTCAACAAATTCCGCATCAGCACTCGTGTCAGCCATGAGTTCCAATCGATTCATGCGAACCGTTAACAGTTGATTCGAAACCTCAACCGCTTCGGTACTAACTAAAGCTCTCGGTGGCTTAGGTGTTACATCTCCCACAGCTGCAGGTTGAAGACCCCGGTTTAATGCATCAATGTGTTCCTTGATTACGCGCAGGGGCAAGAAATGGTCACGCTGCATCCGCAGTACATAGCGCAATCGCTCCACATCAACCAAGGAAAATTTTCGGTAGCCGCTTGCGGTTCGCTCAGGGGCAACTAAACCATTTGTTTCCAAGAATCGAATTTTGGATATCGAGATGTCAGGAAATTCATCTCGTAGTCGAACTAAGACTTCACCGATGCTCAAGAGCGCAGGTGAGTGTTGTGAGAAATCGTATTCAGTGGCGTTCATTTATTGGCCTGCAGCTGGTGCCAGCACAAACACAAAGCGAAACTTACCAATCTGTAACTCATCACCGTTAACTAGGACTGCGGAGATCACACGATTCTTATTGACATAGGTGCCATTAAGTGAACCTGAGTCACTAAGTAGCCAGCCTGCGTCTCCAAGAACAACTGAAGCATGTTTGCGAGAAACCGTTACATCATCAAGAAAAATCTTGCTGTCAGATGACCGACCAATAGACATTTGTTCACCAGGGATCAGCGGGAACTGCGTGCCTTCCTGGGCTCCCCGCCGGACGACGAGGTATGCAGAACCACTAGTTAAGTCCGCAAGTTTGGCGGCAACTATCGGTGAAAGCTCACCAGTTTCAGGACCACCTGACACTGGAATTACGCCAGTGGCGTCAGACTCGAGCGAAACTGCTCTGGTCAGTTGTGGATCTTCTTCATTTCCGCTCATGTCTATACCTTAACGTGAGGGTTAAGCGGAAGTCAGTGCCTGGTAGCCCGCTGCGTCCAAGAGTGCGGAGGCTTGCTCTGAAGCATTGCCAGACACTCGAACATCCACGATCCAGCCATTCTTGTATGGGTCAGAATTGAGCGTATCTGGTGCTGTTTCTACCGCATCGTTGCTAGCTACGACTTCACCCGAAACTGGAGCATAGATATCGCTTACGCTCTTGGTGGACTCAATTTCGCCACAAGTACTCCCAGCGGTCAAACTGTCCCCTACCTTCGGCAAGGATACGAAAACTATGTCACCAAGGGCGTCTTGGGCGTAGTCCGTGATTCCGAAACGAATCGTGGATTCGTCTATCACCTGAACCCATTCGTGCTCGGCGGTGTAATGCAAATCAGTTGGTATGTTGCTCATAAGGCAAGGTTACGCCATTCTCGTCTAAGAATTTGGCAGGGGCACGATAGCCGAAATGTCCACATTTTGGCTCTCCGTGATCTTTACTTCCCCACCTCCGGAACCCACGGTATCCACCAAGCCGCCAGGGATCTTAATTGCAGGCACTAGCACAGACGAGTCTCCGATTACCGAAATCGTAATCGGAACCTGGAGCGCTGTACCACTAACTGTAATTCCGCTTGTGCTGTCAGCAAACCAAGTATTAGCCACAATACGAACTGCCAAATCACGATCTGAAATTTGAATCGCTGTTGCACCAGCGTCACGAAGTTCTTGAACTGCATCAATCAAAGTGGACGCAGTTAAATTTCCAGAAATGGAGACTTCAATTCCAGATCCAGCAATGGCTTCGCTACCGGCTAGAACACCAAGTGCATCAGCTCTACGCTTAGCTTCATTTAGCGCTGAGTATTCATCTCCGCCCAACAAAGTTTCACGCGCTGTCTCAAGCCGAGTATTTTCCGCCTGCAGCCGGGCTTCTCGCTGCGCTAGATCGTCTAACAAACTCACGAGATCACTCTGGCGAGCATTAGCTAAAATTGAATCGTTAGCGTTACCTGAAACTGCAGCAGTCAAAGTGAAGCCAAGCGCAATAAACAAAACTGTAATTACAAATTGGGTGCCACTTCGCTGCGGAGTCAAGGTTCGTCTAAGTCGGAACCGTGCCTCTTCTGAGGTCCGAGCCGGTCTTGCTCTTCGTGGAGCCGAATGCGTTCCCATCGTTATGCCTTTAGTAAGTGTCGTCGAATTGCAGCAACGTTCGCGAAGATGCGCATGGTCAAAACGACTACGACTCCGGTTGACATCTGAGATCCCACTCCCAATTGATCACCCAAGAACACGATCACTGCGGCAACCAGCACATTTGAGAGAAACGAGATTACGAAAATTCGATCATTAAATAAGCCATCAAGAACAGACCTAAATGCTCCAAACACTGCATCCAGTGCCGCAACCACTGCAATTGGTAAATATGGTTGCAACCAAACTGGAACTGTTGGCTGCAAGATCAGACCCAAAACAATTCCAACTAGTAGTCCAATTGCTGGAATCATGGTGCATCCTGACTATGTGTAGATGTGGAACTTGCAGCTGGCAAAGTTATATTCCTAACGCGTTGTAGTTCCCAGATTACGCCGTACTTAGCCTCTAACTCTTCAAGCAACAGCCCAGCGGGATTTTCTCTAAATCGTCCCGCTAGTTGGTCTGCGTCGGGACCAATCGCTGAAACTACATAAGGCGGAGACATTGGCCGATAGTTGACGAGGATTGCCTCTCCAGCCGCTCTAATTGCAGCCGTTGGTGTAATTCTGCGTCCATTTATCGCTACATCGGTAGCTCCTGCTTGCCAAAGACCGTTCACAATCATTTGGAGGTCACGATCGATAACTTTCCCTGGATGGGATACATCTACCGAGATTGGTTCAGTCGGGGCATCATCAATGGTTACCGTTACGCCGTCGCCATAAACTTCAGTCTGACCGGTTGCAATTCGTAGTCGCTCCAATCTTGAGCGCGCTTGATCACCCAAAGAAGTGCCAGCGAGGACTGCTGCTTCTGCGTTTAACAGGTTGTCCTGAGCGGTCAATACTGTCGCTTCCAATTCCTGAACCCGTCGATCCGCTGCCTTGACGCGTTCCACGAGTGCATCTCTCGTCACTGAGTTCTCACTCGCTTGAATCTGTGTCTGCGCGATTGCCATACCAAGCACAAGTGTTACCAAAGTCGCGGCGCCAGCGATAAAGAACACTCGGAAACGACCTTGGTCTTGATTAGGAGCTGTGTTTGCATAATCAGATGTCAAGGCATCGGCTAATAATGCGTCTAGGGAAGCATCAATTCTCATTAACTCGCCTCATCTCGAGCACTTGATGGAAATAGAGCGCACCTGCGTACCAATACATGGCTATACCCCAAAGTAGGAACGCCCAACCAAATACCTGCGCCAATTGGCCGACAAGTCCATCGAAAGTGCCTAGCAAGATAAGTGGTAGCGCATACAGCAAGTTCATAGTGGCTGCTTTTCCAACAAAGTGAACCGGAACGCCAGTTATGCCGAGGCGCTTCAAGTAAATCAACAGCAGTGACATTGCAAAATCCCGCAAAACTAAAACAACAACGACCCACAATGGAAGCAATTCTCGGAGGTAAAGCGCTGCCAATGCGGCGATTACATAGAGTCGATCCGCCAGCGGATCTAGAAGTTCACCTAGCCGACTGAATTGATTAAGTTTTCGGGCAAGGAAACCGTCTAACCAATCAGTGAATGAACTGACAATCAAAATGATTAACGCGATGCCATCTTTTTCGGGTCCGACAATTAGCCAGAAAAATATCGGTACACCTAGCAAGCGCAGAGCACTTAAAGCATTTGGTATGGTCCAATTGCTATTAGTCGAATCTAACTGCATTGGATTTGCCATAACTTAAGCCTACGGTCAACTGGTACAAATCTATGCGATAGCCTTTCCCGAGAAGAAAAATAAGCCCTGGTACTCCAACTGGCAGAGAGCGCGGTCTCAAACACCGTTCAGTGTGGGTTCGAATCCCACTCAGGGCACCAGCGAGAAATTAAAGCGCTGTCAACGATCCTCTGATGGTTGCGATCTGGCCAAGTAAACCATTAATGAACTTTCCAGATTCCGGCGTGCTCAGCGTGGCCGCTATTTCAACCGCTTCCGAGACCGCTACCCCACTATCTATTTCGGGCATCAAAAGTAACTCGGCAATGGCAACTCTCACAATTGCTCGATCTACTGCCGGCATACGCTCTAGCGGCCAATCTTGCGAATAGGTGGAAATTACTTCGTCAATACGATCGATGTTGGTCTCTACCAAATATGCTAATTCAATCGCGTAATCATTAACATCTGGATTGCGCTCAAAAATTTCACTTGACTTAACACTGCGCTGCTCAGCCTCGAAAAGCGACTCTACTGCGCGTTGTCGAGCTTTAGTTCTAGTGCGCACTTAGTTGACTCGACCTAGGTATGAACCGTCACGGGTATCAACCTTGACCTTGGTATTTGACTCAATAAAAAGTGGAACCTTAATTTCAGCACCGGTTTCTAGTGTTGCTGGCTTACTACCTGCGCTTGAACGATCACCTTGTAACCCAGGTTCGGTGTAAGTAATCATCAACTCAACACTGGCTGGTAACTCGAGATAGATCGGAAGGTCATTGTGGATAGCCACTACACCTTCTTGATTCTCTAACATGTACTTTGATCCATCACCAACAATTGCATCTGACAAGGTGTACTGCTCGAAGGTTTGCAGATCCATAAAAATCCAGCCATCACCATCACGATACAAATACTGCATGTTGCGCTTGTCTACGTCTGCAGTTTCAACAGAAACGCCAGCGTTAAATGTTTTGTCCACAACTTTGCCGGACAGGATGTTCTTTAGTTTGGTGCGAACGAATGCTGGACCTTTGCCTGGTTTAACGTGCTGAAACTCAACAACAGCCCAGAGTTGCCCATCGATGTTAAGGACAAGTCCATTTTTTAGATCGTTAGTTGAGGCCACTTGCGCTCCTTGTTAGGTACTTACAGTTCCAGTAATTCGTAGGGCAAATTCGTGAGGTTCTCGTAACCTTTTGAATGAACCACAATCGTATCTTCGACTCTTACGCCACCCTGGTCTTTCAGGTAAGCACCAGGCTCGATAGTTATGACCGTATTAGGTGCAATCTTAGCGTCTTCAACGCGTCCAAAAAACGGGTCCTCGTGGATCGCAAGTCCAACGCCGTGCCCTAATCCATGTGTGAAGTATTCGCGATAGCCACTCAAGGTGAGAGCTTGGTCAACGACGGTTTCTATTTCGCGAAATTCAATCCCCGCTCGGAGGGACTCTCTCCCAGCTTGCTGCGCGCTAGTGACGGCGGCATGAAGTTCTACTTGCCAATCTGCCGGCTTTCCGATCGCACTGGTCCGCGTGCAATCGGCATGGTAACCGTTAATCTTTGCGCCGAAATCAATTTTGAGAAGATCGCCAGACTGGATCTGCCTATCAGTTGGTTCGTGGTGTGGGATCGCACTATTTGGACCACTGGCAACTATGGAAGCGAATGCGATGTCGTCCGCACCCAGCTCTCGCATGCAACGCTCTAGCTCATTGCGTACGAATTTCTCTGTCTGTCCGACTCTAATTGTCTCGATTACTTTCAAGTAGGCCTGTGTAGAAATCTCACATGCTGTCTTGATGCTTTCGATCTCGGAATTATCCTTAACTGAACGCAGTTTTTCAACAATTCCTGTAACGCTCGTGAACTGATACGCAAAGTTTTCCGTTAAGTGATTAAAGGAATCTACAGAAAGGTGTGCGCCTTCGACCAGCACCTCAGCTTTTGAAAGTTTGCCCAATAGAAGTTCTGGCAAATTGCGTCCAATTACGGATACCAAATCTGGCACTTGCTGCGCCAATTGAACTTCATACCTGGAATCTGTTGCCAAAACTGCAGTGCTGTCGCTTACTAGCAAGGCGGCATTCGAACCTGTAAAACCAGTTAGGTAACGAACATTGATCAAATTTGTAACGTAAAAGACTTGATCCGGCTTAAGTTCCAGTTGTAGCCGGGCGATTCGTTCTAGGGTCACAACTTAGCTAAAGCATTCAACGCAAGCACATAAGACTGTGCACCAAAGCCACTGATAGTTCCCTTAGCAAGGCCAGAAATCAGCGAGGTGTGCCTGAACTCTTCGCGTGCAATCGGGTTACTCAAATGAACTTCGATCAACGGCGCGGTCAACATCGCAGCGGCATCTCTGATTGCCACAGAATAGTGAGTGA
>RGDC01000090.1 GCA_009918005.1 Actinomycetota bacterium | reverse complement strand
GCACCATTGCTAGCGACTAATTCGCAGGCAACTAGCAATTCGGAGACTGTTGGTGCGTTGCCACTAAGTGACACTGAGGCATTTGGGGCTTCACGCATCGCGCTATCAAGGGTTGTCGCATCGAGTTCGCGCAACTCCCCCTGTCCAAACAGTGCAGCTGCTGCAGCCTTCGCTTGGGCAGTTGCGTGGTCACCATGAACAAGAGTTGTGACGTCATGAGCAAGTGTGCGCTGGGCTTCACGAGCTTGTGGTTTTTCTGCTGTTGCTAATTCGAGTTCCGCTAATTCTTCCTGGGAACGGAAAGTAAATGTGCGAAGCAAGGTTTGCACGTCGCGATCATCGGCATTAATCCAAAATTGGTAGAACGCATATGGCGAAGTTAATTCTGGATCTAACCAAACGGTTCCAGATTCTGTTTTCCCAAATTTCGTTCCATCAGCTTTTGTGACTAGTGGCGTTGTTAATCCGTTGACCTGTGCGCTTTCAACGCGGCGAACTAAGTCAGTGCCTGCCGTGATGTTGCCCCATTGATCCGAGCCACCAATTTGCAATGTGCAGCCATGGCGGCGGTAAAGCTCAAGGAAGTCAAGGGATTGCAGGATCTGGTAACTAAATTCAGTGTAAGAAATTCCCGCGCCATTAAGGCGGGCTGAAACAGATTCTTTATCCAGCATGCGATTGACGCTGAAGTGTTTTCCGATGTCTCGCAAGTAAGTCAACACATCCATGTCATGAGTCCAGATGTAGTTGTTGGACATGATGCAGGCGTTGCTGCCAGAGAAATCAAAGAACGGCTCGAGTTGTATGCGAATGCCCTCGACCCATTCCATGACGGTGTCGGTTGTGTTGAGTGTTCGCTCAGCGTTCTTGCCACTTGGGTCGCCGATCAATCCGGTAGCGCCACCAACTAGGGCGATTGGGGTGTGACCAAGTTTTTGAAAGCGTGACATCGTGACGATCTGGGCCAGATTGCCCATGTGCAAACTTGGTGCGGTTGGATCAAAGCCGCAATACAAAGTAACTGGACCTTTAGCTAACTCTTCAGGTAATTCTGGAGTGTGCTGGGCAACTAAATTGCGCCAGCCGAGTTCGCTAAGGATGTCATTCATGTATCTATCTTTGCCGATTCCATTGGCAAACCCCAAACCATCCGCGCCCAAAAAATCCAGCTAAAAGTTCTGTATATTTTTAAGATAGTTTTGTACAATTTATTTATGAGCACAATGTCTGTTACCGAAGCCCGCGAGAACTTCAGCGAGGCTATTGCAACATCTGCTGTGGAAGCAGTGTTTATTCAAAAGCATGGTGAGAATGCAGCCGTGCTTATTAGTCCTGAGCGTTACGAAGAACTTATGGATGCCCTGGAAGAGATTGAAGACATGGAGGCCTATGACTCCGCGATGGCCGATACAAGTCCGAACATTCCGTGGGAAGAAGTTAAGCGCCAACTCGGTCTTGCATGATCTATAAAGTTGTTTTCAAGGGCACCTCTCTCAAACAACTTAATAAGTTGCCAAAGGCCGATAAAGCGAGAGTGAATGCAGCAATTGAACTGCTCAAGTTAAATCCAATACCTCCAGCAGCTAAGAAACTAAAGGACCGACCTGGTTATCGAATTCGAGTAGGTAACTATCGAGTCATCTACCACTTTGAGAAGTCTGAAATTCAAATATTGATACTAAAGATCTCGCATCGAAAAAATGTGTACCTAAACAACTAGACGGAGTGTGGGAGTTTTGCTGACCACTTCTTGAGGTCTGCAATGTTCTTTTCCGCATGTGCCAGTTGCTTACGAACCGAAGCTGGCGCAGTTCCATTGATTGTGGAGCGAGAGTCCAACGAACCCTGGACTGTAAGTACTTCACGAACCTCAGGTGTAAGGCTTGGATGAATTGCAGCGAACTGGGCATCTGATAATCCATCAAGATCAGTCCCCTGTTTTTCGGCTTCCCGAACGCAAGCGCCAGCGATTTCATGAGCTTCTCTAAATGGCACACCTTGGCGAACTACCCACTCAGCAATGTCAGTTGCAAGTGCAAAGCCATCTGGAGCGCTAGCCAACATCTTTTCGGTATCGAACTTAAGCGTTGCAACGCAGCCAGTCATGGCGGGAAGCAATAGATGCAAAGTTTCGATCGCGTCGATAACGCTTTCTTTGTCTTCTTGTAAGTCGCGGTTGTAAGCAAACGGCAATCCCTTTAGGACGGTAAGGATTGCAGTTACATGACCAATCAATCGGCCAGACTTTCCACGAGCTAACTCAGCAACATCTGGATTCTTTTTCTGCGGCATGATCGAGGATCCAGTTGACCAAGCATCATCTAAAGTCGCCCAAGCAAATTCGCGCGATGTCCAAAGGCAGATTTCTTCACCAAGGCGCGATAAGTGAACGCCGATCAGCCCAGTGACAAACAAGAACTCAGCCACATAGTCGCGATCACTTACGCCATCGATTGAATTCTCGACAACGCCTTCAAAGCCAAGGTCTTTTGCTAGCGCAACCGGATCTAGATCCAAACTCGTTCCAGCTAATGCGCCACTGCCCATTGGAGATTTAGCAGTGCGCTTATCCCAATCGGCAAAGCGATCTAAGTCACGAGCAAATGCATGAATATGTTTTGCTAATTCATGTCCGAATGAAACTGGTTGAGCGTGCTGAAGGTGAGTAAATCCTGGGGCTGGATGATCTACGTGTGCTTGGGCTTGCACTAACAGCGCTGACTGCAGGTCACAGACCGCCACAGCCAGCATGCGGGCGTTATTACGTAAATACATGCGCAAGTCAGTTGAGACTTGATCGTTACGGCTACGTCCCGCACGGAGCTTGCCGCCAACTTCAGGACCAATGGTTTCGATTAACCCACGTTCAAGTGCGCTGTGAACATCTTCATCAGCCGGAGTTGGAATGAACTTTCCAGCTGCTGCGTTTGCCAGCAAGGTATCTAAGCCTTCGAGCATGGTCTTTAACTCGTCTTTAGTCAGTAAACCTGCGCCGTGCAGCACGCGAGCATGTGCCTTGCTTTGCGCAATGTCGTAAGGCGCCAGTACCCAGTCAAAGTGCACGGATGCGCTTAGGTTCGCCATGGCTTCACTTGGACCGGATGCAAAACGTGCGCCCCAAAGTCTGGCGTCGCTGGTGTTACTGCTCACGATTGCTCTCCCTTAATTCAAGTTCTATTGTCTCGGTTACTTACGCTCTTGCTAGTTCTTGAAGTTCTTGACACACCGATGCTCCCCCGGCTGGATCACGCGTTATCAACATCACGGTGTCATCACCAGCAACAGTCCCAATGATTGTTTCCAAACCACTGCGATCGATTGTCGAAGCTAAGTAACTTGCAGCGCCCGGTGAGGTGCGAACTACAACGATGTTTGCTGAGTAATCCACGCTGGCTGCAAGCTCTGACATTGCTCTGGCTAAGCGGGAGGCATCTTTAGTAATTGGAGTTCCTGTGCCATCGTCAGGAATTGCGTAACAAAGTCCATTTGGACCTTTAGCAATCTTGACTGCGCCAAGGATTTCAAGATCGCGACTAAGTGTGGCCTGGGTAACCGTTACGCCTTTGCGAGCAAGCAACAAAACTATTTCGGCCTGGGACGAAACGTCGTTGGCGGTAATGATGTCTTGTATTAGCGCTAACCGCGATGCTCGGTTTGTCATTTGGTTACCCGAGTGCCTTCATCATTTAAGTTTCCAACAACCCGAACTGTTGGGATGCCGCCTTCGATCGCGCGCAGGCACGCTTCCAGCTTTGGCACCATGCCCGATTCAAGTTTTGGAAGTAGTTGCGTTAACTCCGCTGCCGAAATCTCACTAATCAAGGAATCGCGATCGGGCCAGTTTGCATAAACGCCAGGCACATCGGTGAGCATGATCATTTCGTTGGCATCAAGTGCAATTGCTACTGCAGAGGTTGCAGTATCTGCGTTGACGTTAAAAAGTTGACCATCAATTGCCCGCGCAGCTGTTGAGATGACTGGTACTTGGCCGCCAGCTGCTTTTGCCTTAATGGCGCTGGCATCAACTGCAACTACTTCGCCAACTAGACCGATGTCTTCTTGAACCCCATCAACTAGAACCGTGCGGTGTTCAGCGATCAGTAATCCATCGATGTCACCTGGCATCGATATCGCATTAACACCATTTGCATTCATTAAGTCAACGAGTTCCTTGTTAACTTCGTTCACCAAGACATCACGAACTACTTGGACTGATTCGGCAGTCGTTACGCGATAGCCGCCTTTGAATTCCGAAGTAATACCTGCTGCTTTTAAACCAGCGGAAATCTGTGGCCCACCGCCGTGAACAACGACTGGATTAGCGCCTGACTGAACAAGCTGTTTCACGCCTTCGATAAATGCGTTTAGTGCGTCCTGATCAACCATGGCGTTGCCACCAAATTTGATGACCACGGTCATGGCGCAACACCAATTGCGCTTAGCCCCGAAGTTTCTGGGAAGCCACAAATTAAATTCGCATTTTGCACAGCTTGACCGGCCGCACCTTTAATCAAATTATCGATCGCAACGATTACGGTTGCGCGATTAGTCCGATCATCTTTGGCGACCTGGATGTGTACTGCATTTGAACCAAGGGTTGATGCAGTAATTGGCAGTCGACCTTCCGGAAGCACAGTTACGAATGCTTCGCCAGCGTAGTAATCGCTCATCACTTCGCGAAGTTTCGCGCCACCAAGATCTGTCTTAACGCTTATGGTTGC
>RGDC01000089.1 GCA_009918005.1 Actinomycetota bacterium | reverse complement strand
TCTGGCGCGATTTCGGTGTAGTTAAGTGTTCCAGTATCAACCATTTCTAGTGCCCGGATTGCTAACATAACTTTTCCAGTTGATGCGGTGGGGAATGAGGCAGCACTGTCACCCATCGAGTAGATGCAATCTTCAACAAGGTCGATTACCGTTACGTTGAAATTTTCTGGATTAAATTCAGCGGTCCATGTATCAATAAAACTTTGTGGGACTGGGGTATTTGCCGCGCAATCGAAGGGCGGATCTAACTTTGCTTTGATCGAAGCGGACTCGACCGAAAGAACTTTGAATATCAGAGCCAAGGCTAAGATCACAGAACTAAAAACTATGGTGCGACGAACCACGAATGTGGTTTTGGATGGGCGCTGCTTACTCACGTGCCCGCGAAAGGAATCGAACCTTCGACCTTCTGCTCCGGAGGCAGACGCTCTATCCACTGAGCTACGCGGGCAAAACGTGTGTGATACTAGCCCACATAAGTGGCAGATCTGACACTTCATGCACATGAAATGCTGACATGACATACAGTTAAGTCAGCAAGACACGGGAGTCCACAACAAGGTGGGCTGAGAGGGTGTCCGATCTTTGATCACCACACCGACCGTTTAACCAGTCCGGTAATGCGGACTGCAGGAGGAATGCATTCATGCTTTCAACGATTAACGAATTTGTCTCAACGGTTCTTTTTACAGCTTTGGGATACCAAGTAACTCTTCTTGAATTAACAGCCGTCATCGCCTCGCTGATTGGCGTTTGGTTAGGCACGACTGGCAAGCAAATAATGTGGCCATGGTGGGGGTTGAGCAGTGCACTTTACGGCTGGCTCTTCCTGAATTACGACTTGTACTCTAGTGCCGCTCTACAGGCTGTGTTTATTGCAGCAGCAATCTGGGGATGGTTCGGCTGGGGACCGAAGGGTGCAATTTCAAAAAACCTCTCTTGGGTAAAACGAGCAGTAATTTTTGGTGGTGGCTTTGTAACTTGGTTGGTCATCACGCCATGGTTAATATCCCTCGGAGCTGCTGCCGCGCAACCAGATGCCTTTGGATTAGTTTTCAGTGTCATCGCCCAAGCCCTAATGGTTTTGGAATATCGCGAGAATTGGATGCTTTGGTTCATTGTCGATGCGCTTTACGTCGCCCTTTATTGGAGCCAGGACTTAAAGTTCACTTCATTACTCTATGTATTGTTTACCGCAATTGCGATTCGCGGATGGATCAACTGGCAAAAGCTCTACCGACCTGAATGCTAGTTGCCAAATGACATATTTTGATTTACCTAAAATTCAGAATGCTATTGAAAATAGTTCTGCCCGTTGTGGTGATATCAAGATTGTCACGATAGATGGACCGGCAGGCTCTGGGAAAACCACACTGGCAAACGAACTAGCTTTCGCACTCGCAACGGCACAAGGTGCTGCCAGTGTTATTCATCTTGATGAACTTTATGAAGGTTGGGATAGCGCTCTAGATGCCAAATTGTTTGAACGCATTAATGCCTGGATATTGACTCCAATTCGAAATGGAATACATCCAAAATATTTAAATTACGACTGGCATCAAGGCAAGTACACAACTTGGTCTGACTTGCCTTTGACTCCAATTGTTATCATCGAAGGAGTTGGCTCTGGACATGCTTCAGTTCGCGAATACACATCCCAGGCTATTTGGATTGAAGCGGACGAAGACCTGCTACTCGAACGAGTTATTCAACGTGATGGCGAAGCAATTAGAAATGAAATGTTGCTATGGAAAGTTCGTGAAAAGAATTACTTTGATCTGAATCAGGTCAAAGAAAACGCACACATTCATTTGCGCGGACAATAAACCTGATTACCAAGGAACGATAGTTCGATCTTCCCAAAGTAATCCTGTTTCTGTTTCGGAATTATGTTCTCTGGTTGCCAGCCAAAGAATAGTGTCCGCAGCTTCTTCTGGGCTTCGAGGTGCTTCTGGACCACCCATGTCAGTGCGAGTGTGATTTGGACACATTGCATCAACTAAAACTCCACGGCTGCCATTGCCTAATTCGGCAGCCAAGTTTTTAGTCAATGCATTAACTGCAGTTTTTGAAATTCGATACGGAGCTAAACCGCCTGCTAAACCTGGTCCACTAAATCTTCCAAGGCAAGCAGACACATTGATAATTCGTCCAGATTTGCGTCCAGCCATTTGTGGGTGCCACTCTTGGCTGGAAGTCCGCAAGGTCTTGGCCATCTTTTCGCTCATAACACCAGCTGAATTAATCAAGATGTCAGCATGTGGCGCAAGCGAATGCTCGCTGATCTTTTTGGCGACATTCTCAGCATTAGACACATCTACACAAATGCTGTCCGCGTCAGCGCCAAGATCCACCAAGGCGGTTACGGCAGATTTAAGGTTTTCAGGATTTTGCCCAACTAGGACCACTGTGGCACCGAGCGCGCCCAGTCCCTTGGCTGCGGCAAATCCAATCCCTCTGGATCCGCCTGTGATTACAACTACTTTTTCGGCAAGACGAGGGGTGGAATTTTCATTGTCGGGATTCGAATTCATATCTCAACCCTGCCTTAGTAATAAGGCTTATGCACGTTGAAGGGTTCGCCTTATGGGCGATACGCTTTCCTTATAGCGCCACGCCTATAAATGAACACCTACAGCTCAACAAGGAAGGCCCCAAGCCGTGTCCGGACCCGCAAATAGTCCATTTGGTGCCAACGATTGGCTCGTCGACGAGTTGTATCAACAATTCCTCGAAGATAAGCAATCCGTAGATCCAGCCTGGTGGGATTTTTTTGCCGGGTACTCCCCTAGCGAGTATTCACCCCACGCATCAGCGACTAAATCTACGGCGCCCGTGGCTCCAGTTTCACAGCCTGCAACTTCACCAGCGGCTCCTGCTACAACTTCTCAAGTAAATGAATCATCTGCACCAAATGTAAAACCAGCACCAGCATCACTTGCGGACGATGTAATTGAAAAACTAAAAGGAACTTCGGCTCGCGTTGTAACAAACATGGAAGCCAGCTTGGAAATCCCTACGGCAACTTCAGTGCGCGCTGTTCCTGCAAAGTTAATGGTCGATAACCGAATTGTGATCAACAATCATTTGGCTCGTGGCCGTGGCGGCAAAGTTAGCTTCACTCACATCATTGGTTTTGCAATTGTTCGAGCAATGCGCGAGATGCCAGACATGAATGTGTCCTACACAACTGTCGACGATAAGCCTGCAATTGCCCGCCATCAACATGTTGGGCTTGGGCTTGCGATCGACCTTGCAAAAGAAGATGGCTCAAGGCAGTTACTTGTTCCTTGTATTAAAGCTGCTGACACTATGGACTTCGCTGCATTCTGGGCTGGCTATGAAGATGTAATTCGCAAAGCGCGCTCCGGAAAACTTGCTGTTGAAGATTTCCAAGGAACGACCGCAAGTCTGACAAATCCTGGAACTATTGGAACTGTTCATTCGGTCCCTCGCTTGATGCCTGGACAAGGCGTAATCATTGGCGTCGGAGCCATGGATTATCCAGCGGAATGGCAAGGTGCTTCGGATGTTGCCTTAGCAAAGAACGCTGTTAGCAAGATTATGACTTTCACGAGCACTTACGATCATCGTGTAATTCAAGGCGCGCAATCCGGTGATTTCCTGCGCCGTATTCATCAACTTCTTCTTGGTGCTGACGGTTTCTACGATGATATTTTCCGAGCATTGCAGATACCTTATGAACCAATTCGTTGGGCACAAGATCTTGCAACTTCACATGATGCCGACCTAGACAAAACCGCGCGCGTGCAAGAAATGATTCATGCTTTCCGAGTTCGTGGACATCTATTAGCGGACATTGATCCGCTTGAATATCATCAAAGGTCCCATCCTGACCTTGATATTGCTAATCATGCAATGACACTGTGGGATTTAGACCGAGAATTTGCTACCGGCGGATTTGGCGGACAACCTTTTGCCAAGTTGCGTGACATTTTGGGGACTCTTCGCGATGCTTACTGCCGAACCATCGGCATCGAATACATGCACCTGCAAGATCCGGAACAACGTAAATGGATTCAGGATCGCCTAGAACGCAGGCATGACAAAGTCGATCGTGATGAACAGTTGCGGATTCTGCGCAAGCTAAATGAAGCCGAAGCATTTGAAAGTTTCTTGCAAACTAAATACGTAGGCCAAAAGCGTTTCAGCCTAGAAGGTGGCGAAAGCGCCATTCCTTTCGTAGACCAAATCTTGATTGAAGCAGCTAAAGATCAACTTGATGAAGTCTGCATCGGTATGCCTCACCGCGGTCGCTTAAATGTTCTTGCCAACATTGCCGGCAAGGGTTACGGCCGTATTTTTAATGAGTTTGAAGGCAACTACGGAGAAGAATCCGTACAAGGATCCGGTGATGTTAAATATCACCTAGGAACAAAAGGCACATACAAAGCTGCTGGTTAACCCTGTGCTCGAGGGCATTGTTCGTGCGAAGCAAGACATCATCGCGCAAACCGAAGAAGGGGGCAAAGAAAAGTACTCAGTACTGCCACTACTTATGCACGGAGATGCCGCTTTTGCTGGTCAAGGTGTAGTTGCTGAAACTCTTCAAATGAGCCAACTTCAGGGATATCGAGTCGGCGGCACCATTCACTTGGTAATCAACAACCAAGTTGGCTTCACAACATCGCCAAAATACAGTCGCACGAGTGTCTACTCAACTGACGTTGCCCGAACCATTCAGGCTCCAGTATTCCATGTCAATGGTGACGATCCAG
>RGDC01000088.1 GCA_009918005.1 Actinomycetota bacterium | reverse complement strand
ATTGCCTACCTTCCGGCTGGATATCCATCAGAGGATGGAGCCGTCGAATGTATTGCCGCTATGGTCGAAGGCGGCGTCGACATCGTTGAGATTGGCTTTCCATACAGCGATCCAGTTATGGATGGCCCAACTATTCAAGATGCAGTTAATATTTCACTTGCCGGCGGAACTAAGTCTGCGACGGTAATTAACACTGTTAAGCGAGTTGCGGAACTTGGAGTTCCTGCGCTCGTTATGTCCTACTGGAATCCAATTGAACGCTACGGCGTGGAATCGTTTGCAGAAGATTTTCATGCAGCTGGTGGCGTTGGAGTAATTACTCCTGACTTAACTCCAGAAGAAGCTGAAGACTGGATTTCTGCCACGAATTCAAAAGATGTTGATCGGGTATTCCTAGTTGCGCTATCAAGTTCGGATGAGCGAATTGCCAAAGTAGCGAATGCTACAACGGGATTTATTTATGCCGGAGCGGTAATGGGTGTAACAGGTGCTCGCACCTCGATCTCAGATGCAATTGAAGGGTTAGTGGCCAAAGTTCGTCGACATAGTGAACTTCCGGTTGCTGTAGGTCTAGGCGTCTCAACTCCAGAACAAGCACATGAAATCGCCCAGTATGCCGATGGCGTGATTGTGGGCAGCGCATTTGTCACGGCCATTAAGAACTCAGGTCCAGCGGGTGCCAAGGAATTGGCGCAGGCGCTGTCTAAAGGTTTATCTCGTTAAATCTGCCTACTTTTGAGTAAGTTTCGTCACCTGAAAAAGTGCGACATAATTAAATCAAGGTAAGTAATCCCTGAAATTCAACTTAAATCATTGATGGAGTTTTCGTGTCACAAGAAAACCTGAGTGCCAAAGCCGCTAAGGCTGCTGCTGCCGCAGCTCGGCAGGAAGCCGCAGCTATTGAGCAAAAACGTCAGCGAAAAATTCGTTTGATTGGCGGACTGGTGGTCGTAGTAGTTATGGCTGCATTGATCGCTATTCCGATGCTCTCAAACAAGGATGCGGTTGTACCTCCCAGTTCAGCGCTACCAACTGGCGTGACAAGTGATACTTATGGTGTAAAAGTAGGATCCGCATGGACTGCAGCAGGTGCTGACAAGATTCCTGTTCTTCAACTTTGGGAAGATTTCCAATGTCCAGCTTGCGCCCGCTTTGAAGAGGCATCAGGGAAAGCGTTGCAGGGGCTAATTGACTCCGGCAAGGTGCGCGTTGAATATCGCCCAACTATTTTCTTGGACAAAAATCTTCTCTCTTCGAACACTGCTGCTGGCAATCCAGACTCATCAAAACGCGCAACTATGGGATTCGGGTGTGCGGTTGATGCAAGCGCTGCAGAAAAATATCACGCTGGAGTTTTTGCGGCTCAGCCGGCCGATGAAGGTGCTGGCTTTTCCAACGACACTTTAATTTCAATCGCCGAGGCATCAGGAGTTACTGGCGATGCGCTAGCAACCTTCACCGATTGCCTGACGTCAGAAAAGTATGCCGGATGGGTAGCAAATTCCTTCGATGCCTTTAACACCGCGGGAGTTTCCTCAACTCCAACGGGCATACTAGACGGTACTGAAGTGACCGGTGACGTCTTATTCGATCCAGCAAAGTTAACTGCTGCGATCGAAGCTGCAACCAAGAGTTAAGTGATTTAACTCCTTTATGAAATTCCTTCCAGGATTTATTCCCAGTCCTTCGCAAAGCGTGTGGCAACTGGGTCCAGTTCCATTGCGGGCCTATGCATTCTTTATTTTGGTTGGAATTTTTGTTGCCGTTTGGCTCGGCAACAAGCGCTGGATTGCGCGAGGTGGATTAGATGGGCAAGTTGCTGACATTGCCATGTGGGCTGTGCCATTTGGAATTATTGGCGGTCGGCTCTATCACGTATTGACGGACTGGGAACTTTATTTCAGCGAGGGTGGCAAAGGTTTTCTTGGGGCATTCCGAATTTGGGAAGGCGGTCTTGGAATCTGGGGCGCGCTTGCCCTTGGTGGGGTAGGAGCTTGGATTGGCGCGAAGCGAGTTGGAGTACCGTTTGCACCGTTCGCTGATTCGATTGCACCTGGTATTGCATTTGCACAAGCAATTGGAAGATTGGGTAACTGGTTTAACCAAGAGCTATTTGGTCGGCCTACAACATTGCCATGGGGATTAGAAATTGCCACAAAAAACCGGCCGACTGAGTTCACTCAGTTTGAAACTTTTCACCCAACTTTTCTATATGAAGCACTTGCCTGCGTTGCAATTGGATTCCTTCTGATTTGGGCAGATAAGCGCTACGTAATGGGCTGATTGAAACCATGCGAATCGATGATGCTCACCACATCTTAGGAATTCGCCTCAATGTATTCACAGCGCTGTTCATTGGCGCAATGGCACTTCTTTACTTAGTTCGTTCGAGTGAAAAAAATCCGGGCCGAGAACTGATGTCGGGCGGGAAATTGGTCATCCAAGGCCAAGAAAATCAAGTTTCCGACGTTTCAAAATTAGCTCCAGCGGAGAAAGTAACTGAGAATTCAGATTCGCAAACAAAGAGTTCAACTCCTGTTCAGCCAGCGCAACCAAAGCAACGCGGTAGAAGAGCAAAACCTAAGTCCTAACTCCTGTCAGAGACTAATTTCAACTGCGTTCAACCGATAAACTTGGTACACATCTCTGGTTAGGAATCATTGTGCGTCGCGCGAAAATTGTTTGTACGTTAGGTCCAGCCACTGCCACGCCCGAGATTGTTACAAATCTGGTTAATGCGGGAATGAATGTGGCTCGCTTGAATCTTTCCCATGGCGAACAAGAAGTTCATGCCCGTTCATATGAAATGGTTCGAGCTGCATCAAAAGCAACTGGCAAGGGCGTTGGAATCCTCGCTGACTTGCAAGGTCCCAAAATTCGCTTAGCTCGCTTTGCATCGGGACCTGTTGAACTGCACATTGGTGATGCGTTCACCATCACAACTCGCGATGTTCCAGGCGATGCCACAATTTGTGGAACTACATATTCGGGTTTGCCTGGGGACTGCAAAGTTGGCGATCGCATTCTCATCGATGATGGCAAGGTTGGTTTAGAAGTTGTCGAAGTCAATTCTGATTCCGTTGTTACGCGAGTAACGGAAGCAGGAACGGTAAGTGATAACAAGGGAATAAATCTTCCAGGTGTTGCTGTAAGCGTGCCGGCGCTTTCCGAAAAAGACATTTCAGATTTGCGATGGGCATTAAAGCAAGGTGTCGACATGATCGCACTGTCATTTGTTAGAAGTGCAGCCGACATAAATGATGTACACAAAATCATGGACCAAGAAGGTCGTCGCATTCCGGTAATTGCCAAGATTGAAAAACCACAAGCCGTTGATAACTTGAAAGAAATCATTGATGCCTTTGATGGCATCATGGTTGCTCGCGGCGATTTGGGAGTCGAGCTTCCACTTGAGCAAGTACCAATGGTTCAAAAGCGGGCAATTGAATTGGCGCGGGCAGCAACTAAACCAGTAATTGTGGCAACTCAAATGCTTGAATCAATGATTGGTTCGAATCGACCTACTCGCGCCGAAGCCAGCGATGTTGCAAATGCAGTTTTGGATGGCGCAGATGCTTTGATGCTCTCGGGCGAAACCAGCATTGGGATAGACCCAATTCATGTGGTTCAAACAATGAGTCGAATCATTTCGCACATTGAGGCAGAGGCACTTGAATCCTTGGCAAAGCTTGCAGATGATGCCCAAGGTCAAACGGCTAAAGCAATGTGTTTGGCTGCAGTTGATGTTGCAAGCCACGTGGATGCGGTCAGTCTGGTTGCATTCACCGAAACTGGAAGCTCAGCTCGCTTGGTAGCGCGCCACCGAAGTCGAACTAGATTGCTGGCATTCACCCCAAATGAGCATGTTCGAAATCAACTTTCCTTGGTCTGGGGAACTGAAACTTTCTTGGTGCCTGGGGTTTCACATACCGATGAAATGGTGGCTCAATTAGACAAGGTGCTTTTGGACCTTGGAATTTTCAAAATGCATGACCCAATTGTGGTTATCGCGGGCGTGCCGCCGGGTGTACCTGGCTCGACAAACGGCATGCGCGTACATCGGTTGGGCCATGGTGCCAATAACGCTTAGACCTGCTACAGTATTGAAAGCTTGAAAGCACGCCATCCTTTAACACCTGTCCCGTGAGGCAGGAAAGGAGGTAAGAAGATGACGCACGACTTTGAGCCAAAAGGACACGTAGTCCTTGATTCCAGCGATATATCTCGCGCCCTAACTCGTTTAGCTCATGAAATTGTTGAGCGCACTCAGGGTGCCACCAATTTAACTCTGATGGGAATTCCAACCCGCGGTGCATCTCTTGCCACTCGCCTTGGTGAAAAAATTTCCGAAATTCAAGGTAACCCAGTTTCTGTCGGAGCCATAGACATCACGATGTATCGCGATGATCTTCGATCCCGCCCAGCTCGCGCACTACTTCCAACCACAATCCCACCAGAGGGCATCGAAGGTCGGTTAGTGGTTTTAGTAGATGATGTTTTGTTCTCAGGACGAACAATTCGCGCTGCACTTGATGCCTTGTCTGAGCATGGCCGCCCGGAATTAGTGCAACTTGCAGTATTGGTGGATCGCGGTCACCGCGAACTTCCAATCCGCGCAGATTATGTTGGAAAGAATCTGCCAACTTCCAGATCCGAAAAAATCCAAGTGAATTTAATTGAGCACGACGGAGTCGATGAAGTGCGAATCGAGCGTGAATCATGAAGCACCTATTAAGCGCTGCTGATCTTAGTTACGAAGATGCAATCTTGGTTTTAGATACTGCAAAGCAACTTGCCGCAGCAACCGAACAAGGTGTCGGCAAACTTCCAC
>RGDC01000087.1 GCA_009918005.1 Actinomycetota bacterium | reverse complement strand
AAGTCTGGAACCGAATGTGAATGCAAATCTGTATTGCTATAACGCTCGTTATAGAACAAGTTTTGCCACTGACGAACCATGCCAAGTGACGCGTTATTGATAAGTGCCACCTTGATTGGAATGTCATTGATTGTGCAAGTCGCTAGTTCTTGATTAGTCATCTGGAAACAGCCATCGCCATCAATTGCCCAAACCGTTTTGTCTGGTGCGCCAACTTTGGCACCCATTGCTGCCGGGATTGAGTAACCCATGGTTCCCAAGCCACCACTGTTTAACCAAGTGTTTGGATTTTCATAGCCTATGAATTGGGCAGCCCACATCTGGTGCTGTCCAACGCCAGCGGTGTAGATCGCTTCTGGTCCAGCAATTTTGCCAAGGCGTTCAATTACATACTGTGGGGAAAGAGTGCCATCTGTTGGCTGGTCATAGCCAAGTGGGTAAGTTTCGCGCCAGTGATTCAAAGTAATCCACCAGGCTGTTAAGTCTGCGCGATTTCCAGCATCAAATTCCGAAGTGACTGCAGGAATAAGTTGTGAGATCGCTTCGCGAACATCCGAAACTATTGGGATATCTGCGTAACGATTCTTACCAATTTCGGCCGGATCAATATCGATGTGAATGACTTTTGATTTTGGTGAGAAAGATTCCAGCTTTCCAGTTACACGATCATCAAAGCGGGCGCCAAGAACGATAAGCAGATCTGCTTTTTGCAATGCGCCAACTGCGCCAACAGTTCCGTGCATACCTGGCATACCCATGTGCTGAGCATGTGAATCTGGGAATGCGCCGCGCGCCATCAAAGTTGTAACAACTGGAATGCCAGTAAGTTCAGCAAGTTGTCTAAGCTCTCGGTGGGCCTGAGAACGAATAACGCCACCACCAACATAAAAGACTGGTCGGTGCGCATCGACAATCATGCGTGCGGCTTCCTTTATCTGGCGGCCATGAGGCTTTGTTGTTGGCTTATAGCCAGGTAAATCAATGTGTGTTGGCCAAATGAATTCCGCACTCGCCTGCAGCGCATCTTTGGTGATGTCGACAAGTACTGGACCGGGGCGACCAGTGCTGGCAAGGTGAAACGCTTCTTTAATGGCACGCGGAATATCTTCAGCTCGCGTTACCAAGTAATTATGTTTTGTGATTGGCATTGTGATGCCACGAATGTCTGCTTCTTGAAAAGCATCAGAGCCAATTGCTGCACTTGGCACCTGGCCAGTGATTGCAACCATAGGAACTGAGTCCATGTGGGCATCAGCAATTGGAGTAACTAAATTTGTGGCACCTGGACCACTTGTTGCCATACAAACGCCGACGCGATTACTTGCAGCGGCATAGCCTTCAGCTGCATGACCTGCACCTTGTTCATGGCGCACCAAAATGTGTCGAACTGAAGGAGAATCCATAAGTGGGTCATAGACCGGAAGAATCGCACCGCCTGGGATACCGAAAACAACTTCGACATCAGCGTGTTCTAGAGATTTAACTAGGCTCTCGGCGCCTGTAATTTGTTGCGACATAACGTCACTCCTTGATCTACCGAAGGATCGCTTCGATTTAAGTTCATCGTTGGCTGGTCTTAGGTGACATCCCTTCTGCGCCAGAGGCTCGTAACAGAAGTTGCGCCCGATTTGCTTGTAGCTCCTCGATTGCATCACCACCACCGATGAAGGTGTTGATAGTTTCCCAACCATAACGCGTGTAAGTCACTCTCGTCACATCCAATGAGACGGCTGTCCACATATTGAGATGACTTTTCGGCTCAAATCGGGCATCCCCACTGGGCGCTCTTGATTTACTGGCAATACCTTTGAATCAGGAGATCCCGGTTCTTGGGCTGGAAATCGTTGGTCGGAAGGCAGTTGTAATGACTAAGTATGTTTACGATTTTTCTGAAGGCGACAAAGACCAAAAGGACCTTCTTGGCGGCAAGGGTGCCAACTTAGCTGAGATGACAAAGTTGGGACTTCCAGTTCCTCCCGGTTTCACTATCTCAACTGAGGCCTGCCGTGAATATCTAGTTGCCGGGGTAGAGCCTGCCGCACTACGCGTTGAGGTGACGATGGCGCTTCGCAGGCTTGAAGATGCCCTAGGTAAACGCCTTGGCGATATTGATGATCCATTACTAGTCAGCGTTCGTTCAGGTGCGAAGTTTTCTATGCCGGGCATGATGGAGACCGTTTTAAATGTTGGTTTGAATGACTATTCCGTTAAGGGTCTGATTAAGGCAAGTAGCAATGAGAGATTTGCTTGGGACTCCTACCGCCGGTTGATTCAGATGTTCGGCAAGACGGTATTGGATATCGAAGGTGAAATTTTTGCAGATGCCCTGCATGCTGCAAATGAGAAAGCTGGAGTTTCAACCGAAGTAGATTTAACGGCTGACCAACTTAAAGAAGTAGTTGAAACTTTTAAAGCAATCATTCGCAAGCACAGTGGCCGGGATTTCCCACAAGATCCTCGAGAGCAACTAGATCTAGCTACTCGAGCAGTTTTCAATTCTTGGAATACCTCACGGGCTCGGCTTTATCGTCGGCGCGAACGCATTGCTGACGATCTTGGCACTGCAGTCAACATCTGTTCCATGGTTTTTGGAAATCTTGGTGAAACTTCAGGAACGGGTGTAGCCTTCACGCGCGATCCAGCTTCTGGAAAGCCAGGTGCTTATGGCGACTACTTGCCAAACGCCCAAGGTGAGGATGTAGTAGCCGGAATCCGCAATACTTTCAGTCTCGATGAATTGAATCGAACTGACCCAACTTCATTTAATGAACTTATGAAAATCATGCGAAAGCTTGAAACTCACTACCGAGATTTATGCGACATCGAATTTACCGTTGAAAAAGGCAAACTTTGGATGCTGCAAACTCGTGTTGGCAAGCGCACCGCAGCGGCAGCATTTCGAATTGCAACTCAACTCGTTGATGAAAGTCTGATCACGATGGATGAGGCGCTAATACGAGTGAATGGCGCTCAACTTGCTCAATTAATGTTCCCGCAATTTGATTCTGCATCAACATCCAAAGTTGTTGCATCCGGTATGGCTGCCTCCCCTGGCGCGGCAGTTGGAAAAGCAGTATTCGATTCCGCCACTGCAGTTAAGTGGGCAGAAAACGGCGAACGAGTGGTTTTAGTAAGGCGGGAAACTAATCCAGATGATCTTGAAGGCATGATCGCGGCAACTGGAATCCTGACAGCCCGCGGTGGCAAGACTTCCCATGCAGCGGTTGTTGCACGCGGCATGGGTAAAACTTGTGTCTGCGGTGCGGATGCTATCGATGTTTCTCATGCCGAGCGCACGGCCACAATCGGAAATCTTGTCATTAACGAAGGTGACATGATTTCAATTGATGGCTCAAATGGCAACGTTTATCTAGGTGAGTTAGCCGTTGTACCTTCGCCGGTTTCGAACTACCTTGAAAATGGCCTTGAAGATGCCATTGCCACTGAAGGTGAAGAGATTGCTGCACTAGTTACCGCCGTAGACCGAATTTTGAAGCATGCAGACTCAGTAAGACGCTTGAAGGTCCGCACTAACGCTGATACGTCAGAGGATTCGAAGTGGGCTAGAAATCTTGGTGCCGAAGGAATCGGCCTGTGTCGAACTGAACATATGTTCCTAGGCGATCGTCGAGTTTTGATTGAGCGCGTGATTTTGGCAGAATCTCCAGCTGAAAGAAATGCTGCGCTTGATGCACTTCTGCCGATGCAGCAAAAAGATTTTGAAGAGATTTTTACAGAAATGGATTCATTGCCAGTAACGGTTCGTCTGCTTGATCCTCCTCTGCATGAGTTCTTACCTGACCGAACTGACTTAATGGTCGAAGTTGCCTTGGGTAAAGAACGCAATCAAGATGTCTCGCGCCAGGAATTGCTCCTGAGCGCAGTTGACCGATTGCATGAATCCAATCCGATGCTTGGACTACGTGGTGTACGTCTAGGCCTTGTGGTTCCGGGTTTGTTCCCAATGCAAGTTCGCGCCATCGCACAAGCTGCAATCACTCGACTACGTGCTGGCGGTAATCCAAAAGTTGAAATTATGATCCCACTTGTTGGCTCTGTGATGGAACTTCACTTGATACGCGATGAGATGGATGTCTTGCTTGCGGAAATCGCTCAAGAAGAAAATATTGATCTGCCATTCTTAATCGGAACCATGATTGAGCTACCGAGAGCTGCGTTAACCGCACAGCGAATTGCTGAAGCAGCCGAATTCTTTTCATTTGGTACGAATGATTTGACCCAAACAACTTGGGGCTTTAGCCGCGATGACGTAGAGGCTTCGTTCTTTGCAACTTACTTAGATCGTGGCATCTTCACAGTTTCACCGTTTGAATCACTTGATGTTGACGGCGTTGGTGCATTAATAAAGATTGCCGTGGAAAAGGGCCGAGCCACACGCCCTGATATCAAACTTGGTGTTTGCGGTGAACATGGTGGCGACCCAGAGTCCATCAGGTTCTTCCATGACGTTGGACTCGATTATGTGTCGTGCTCACCATTTAGAGTTCCAGTAGCGCGTCTAGAAGCTGGTCGAGTTAGCGTTTCTTAAGTCAAGTGTTAAATCTTGAGCCAAGTTAGTTAGTCGCAGACTGCGCCATTGCTGGCTGAGCCGACCAGCTTTGCGTACTTCGCAAGAACACCACGATCGTATTTGTGCGGTACTGGCTTAAAGTTCTTTCGTCGTTCAACTAGAACTGACTCGTCGACGAGCAAATCTAAGGTTCGTTCACTGATGTTGATGCGAACTTTGTCACCATGCTCAACAAAAGCAATTGGACCACCATCGACAGCTTCCGGTGCCACATGCCCAATGCAAAGACCAGTAGTTCCACCACTGAATCGACCGTCGGTAATGAGCATGACTTCTTTGCCCAGTCCAGCACCCTTAATTGCACCCGTGATCATAAGCATCTCGCGCATACCCGGACCACCCTTTGGTCCTTCATAACGGATGATTACAACATCTCCGGCTTGGATATCGCCACCTTCAAGCGCATCCATG
>RGDC01000086.1 GCA_009918005.1 Actinomycetota bacterium | reverse complement strand
ATTGCCCGCGAAATTGAACTTGAAGATTCATACGAGAACCTTGGAGCGCAACTAGCTAAAGAAGTTGCCACCAAGACAAACGATGTTGCCGGTGACGGAACTACAACAGCAACCGTGCTTGCCCAGGCATTCGTGCGCGAAGGCTTAAAGGTTGTTGCTGCAGGTGGCGCGCCAGTTGAACTGAAGCGTGGCATCGAAGCCGCAGTCGCTGCGATGAAGGAAGAACTTCTAAAGCAGGCTCGCCCAGTAGATGGCAAAGAAGGCATCTCACAGGTTGGCGCAATTAGCTCCCGCGACCAGGTAATTGGCGACATGATCGCTGAAGCTTTCGACAAGGTTGGCAAGGACGGCGTTATCTCGGTTGAAGAGTCCAGCACAACTGCAATGGAATTGGAATTCACCGAAGGTATGCAGTTCGATAAGGGTTACATCTCGCCTTACTTCGTAACTGACGCGGATCGCATGGAAGCTGTAATTGAAAACCCAGCGATCCTTTTGGTGCAGGGCAAGATTTCCAGCGTTGCCGAACTTCTTCCAATCTTGGAAAAGGTTTCCGCAGCCAGCAAGCCACTAGTAATCATTGCTGAAGATGTTGATGGCGAAGCACTTTCAACACTTGTGGTTAACCGCATTCGTGGAACTTTCCCAAGCGTTGCAATTAAGGCACCAGCCTTTGGAGATCGCCGCAAGGCAATTTTGGAAGACATCGCAATTCTTACTGGTGCACAGGTTATTTCTGCAGACATTGGTCTAAAGATTGATCAGGTTGGCCTAGAAGTTTTGGGAACTGCACGACGTGTAGTTGCAACCAAGGACAACACCACAA
The DNA here is from genome assembly GCA_009918005.1 of Actinomycetota bacterium. Taxonomy (GTDB): domain Bacteria; phylum Actinomycetota; class Actinomycetes; order S36-B12; family UBA5976; genus UBA5976. The sequence goes on along the minus strand of RGDC01000086.1, from coordinate 4,294 downwards.
TTGTTGATGGCGGCGGCGAAGCCTCTGCAGTTAACGATCGCGTTAGCCAGATCAAGCGTGAAATTGAAAACTCCGATTCCGATTGGGATAAGGAAAAGCTTTCTGAGCGTTTGGCAAAGCTTTCCGGTGGCGTTTGCGTAATCAAGGTTGGCGCACACACCGAAGTTGAACTTAAGGAAAAGAAGCACCGCATCGAGGACGCAGTTTCTGCAACTCGTGCGGCAATCGAAGAAGGCATCGTCTCTGGCGGTGGCTCTGCTTTGATTCACGCATCTGCAGTTCTTAATGGCGACCTAGGACTAACTGGTGACCAAGCAATTGGTGTTCAGATTGTTCGTCGCGGCGTCGTAGAACCACTTCGTTGGATCGCTGAAAACGCCGGACTTGAAGGTTACGTAGTCGTTGATCGAGTTCGCGAACTTGGCCAGGGTCAAGGCATCAATGCGGCAACCGGCGAGTATGGCGATCTTGTAGCTCAGGGTGTTATCGATCCAGTTAAGGTAACTCGCTCTGCACTTGAGAACGCAGCTTCCATCGCAGGCATGTTGCTAACAACTGAAGCATTAGTTGTTGAGAAGAAAGAAAAGGCTCCAGAAGATGGCGGTGGCCACGGCCACTCACATGCCGGACATACGCACTAAAGTGCGTATGTCCTAAATGGGCATTGTCATTTGTTTGCGACCCGCAAACTTCGCAAACACACGCACTAGAAGTAAATTTCCAAAAACAAAACCCCCGGACATTGTCTGGGGGTTTTGTTTTTAATTATTTAGATTAGGAAGAGATACGGTTTGCGCGAGCTTGACGTGCATAATGCGCTTCGCGATCTTCTTCACTCATGCCACCCCAAACACCGTAAGGCTCACGAGTCTTCAGAGCCATTTCGCGACATTGGGCAATCACTGGGCAAGCTGCGCAAATTGCTTTGGCAGTTGCTACTCGACGTTCCCGAGCAGATCCACGTTCGCCATCTGGGTGGTAGAAGATATCTGAATCTAAGCCACGGCAAGCTGAGTGCAGCTGCCAATCCCAGAAGTCTGCATTTGGACCAGGCAATCTAGATAGATCAGCCATTTGGTTCCTCCCGATAGGTTCTTTCTTTGTACTCTCACTCTAGAACCGCTTCATAAGTTGGTCAAGCAACTTTGGTGAATTAGTTTTGGCGCGTTTTTGGCCGTTTTGCCTGAAATCCCATTGTTTATTGAAACTCCTTGATTCTCAAGGTGCAGAATCCCCAATGGGGCGCGAGAATGAGTCTCATGTCACAGCGCGCATCACAGGTTGAAATCGGCCTAACCGTTGCCGCCGTGGCCCGTCGGATTGGAATCGCGCCAGCAACATTGCGGACCTGGGACCGACGATATGGCCTTGGACCAAGTGTCCACGTGGCCGGATCCCATCGCAGGTATTCCGCTATCGATGTGGCACGGATAGATCTGATGCGCAAACTAATGCTCAACGGCGTACTGACGAGTGAGGCCGCAAAGACGGCTCTTATCCAAGAAGTGATCCCAGCAAATCTAGCGGCCGAAACTACTTCGACGCCGTCGTTGCATTTAGTGACAGAAACCGAAGGCCCAGCCGACAATGTCATTGCATTAGATAGTCCCAAAGCGATCATGCGATCTTTGAACCGTGCGGCTGCAACTTTGGATGCCAGCGGATGTGACCAAATCATTTCTAATTCTTTAGATAGCCATGGCGTGGTCTGGACTTGGGAAAGTGTGTTGATTCCAGTACTGGTAGCTCTTGGTGAAAAGTGGGAACAGACCGGTGAAGGTGTTGAACAGGAACATCTGATTGCGGAATCAGTAACAGGGCTTTTCCGGAATCTTGCCAACTCAGTAACGGAGCCAGAGAATGCTCGTCCGGTCTTACTAGCCTGCGCTCCACATGAACTACATACAATTCCCATGTACGCAATAGCGGCTGGACTGGCTGAGCAAAACATCTCAAGCAGAGTTCTTGGTGCTCGCATGCCGGCTGAAGCACTTGCCACAGCAGCCAAGAAAATTGGTCCAAGTGCGATCGTGGTTTGGTCCCAAACTCAAGGCACTGCCGATATCACCATTTGGGATTCAGTAGAGCCGATGCGTCCAGCGCCACTGCTTATGTCGGTAGGCCCCGGCTGGCAACCAGATCTGCCGGAAGGCGTCGTTAAGCCACATGATTTCACCAGCACTCTGATTGCCTTAGCCGCAGCCTCAGGCCGTTAAGCAACAAGATTATTGCGCTTTTTGGCCGCAGACTGATCCGCGATAACCTTAGGCAATTCACCTTTATTTAGGTGACTCTCGCCAGTAGTTACCAGCTTGATCAGTAAGGGGATTCCATGACACAGGGCCTTCCTGACAAGTTTGCGATGCTCGGTCTGACTTACGATGACGTGCTGTTGCTACCTGACGCTAGCGATGTCATTCCAAGCGAAGTAGATACCAGCACAAAGTTAACTCGAGAAATCTCTCTCGAGATTCCATTGCTGTCCTCTGCGATGGACACGGTTACCGAAGCTCGAATGGCCATTGCTATGGCGCGCCAAGGTGGACTTGGAATTCTGCATCGAAATCTTTCTATTGAAGATCAAGCCGCTCAAGTAGATCTGGTTAAGCGCAGTGAAGCCGGAATGATTACAAATCCAGTTACTTGCAGCGCAACCGATACTTTGGCTGAGGTTGATCGACTTTGTGCCCACTACCGAATTAGCGGTGTGCCAGTAGTTGATGCGCAAGGAATTCTTGTTGGCATCGTAACGAATCGCGATATGTGCTTTGAAGATGACAAGAATCGCAAAGTTGGTGACGTCATGACCAAGATGCCACTCGTAACCGGGACGCCAGGAATGAATGGCGATGATGCTCTTGAGTTGTTGCGCATCAATAAAATTGAAAAACTTCCGTTAGTTGATTCTTCGGGTCGCCTAACTGGTTTGATAACTGTTAAAGATTACGTAAAGAGCGATCGCTATCCGCTTGCGACGAAAGATTCCGCAGGTCGTCTAATGGTTGGCGCCGCAGTTGGCGTTGGCGAAGATTCCTTTACACGCGCACTTGCTTTAGTTGAAGCTGGAGTTGACGTAGTAATCGTTGATACCGCACACGGTCATCAAAAAGCAGTTCTCGATATGGTCACCAGAATTAAGAAGTCAACATTAGTGCAAGTAATTGGTGGCAATATCGCTACTCGGGCTGGTGCACAAGCTTTGATCGATGCTGGTGCAGATGCCGTAAAAGTGGGCGTTGGTCCCGGTTCGATTTGCACGACTCGCGTGGTCGCTGGAGTTGGCGTTCCGCAGGTAACCGCAATTTATGAAGCCTCCTTAGCGGCTGGCCCAGCTGGAGTTCCTGTCATTGGTGATGGTGGCTTGCAATATTCAGGTGACATAGCAAAAGCAATTGTTGCCGGTGCCGATACCGTTATGTTGGGTTCGCTGCTGGCAGGTTGCGAAGAAGCACCGGGTCAACTTGTTTTTGTGAACGGCAAACAGTTCAAGCAATATCGGGGAATGGGTTCGCTGGGTGCGATGCAATCTCGAGGAAATGCGAAGTCTTACTCAAAAGATCGTTACTTCCAAGATGACGTGCTTTCAGAAGACAAGTTAGTTCCCGAGGGAATTGAAGGACAGGTCCCATACCGAGGTAACTTGGCCGGGGTTGCCCACCAATTGATTGGTGGATTGCGCGCATCTATGGGTTATGCCGGCGCAGCAACTGTTGCAGACTTGAAGGCAAATGGTCGCTTGATTCGTATTACTGCAGCAGGTCTAAAAGAAAGTCATCCGCACGATGTCCAGCTCACGGTAGAAGCACCTAACTACCACGTTCGATAGGGGAGAAAAATGTCAGACGTGGAAATTGGTCGAAGTAAGCGAGCTCGCGCAGCTTATTCATTCGATGATGTTTCGTTAGTACCAAGCCGTCGCACTCGCGATGACGCACTAGTTTCACTTGACTGGAAGATTGACGCATATTCTTTCAACCACCCAATCATTGCTGCGCCAATGGATTCAGTGGTCTCACCTTCATCGGCAGAAACATTTGCAGCAAACGGTGGTCTAGCGATTCTGAACCTAGAAGGCGTTTGGACTAGGTATGAAGACCCAACTGGCGTACTCAATGACATTGCGGCCATGGACACCAAGGGTGCAACTGCGAAACTTCAAGAAATTTATGCCCAGCCAATTCAACCGGAGTTGATTGCTGCGCGAATTCAACAAATGCGAGCAACTGGAATTACAGTGGCTGGCGCCTTAAGTCCACAGCGCACTGCGCAGTTTGCCAAGCAAGTTGTGGACGCA
>RGDC01000085.1 GCA_009918005.1 Actinomycetota bacterium | reverse complement strand
CTTTATGACAGTTGTTGCTCCGGCGTTACGCGGATTATCTGGTCAAAGCGAAAATCGAATGGCAAAAATCCCGCTTGCGAACGGCTTTCCTTGCGATCGCACGCGCATCGTTCCGATTATGCAGTCTTCTGGAACAGCAGAGATGACGCAATTTCGGGGCTCTGCCATGTTGCGCGGACTATCCCACGCTGATGGACTCGGCGTGATTTCACCCGGAGACAATCCGGCTGGAACTTTAATTCGGGTGTTGCCACTACCTTGGCGAGTTAATTAGGCGTTAGCTTTCGCACGGAGTTCGTCGACAACTTTATTTAAAGTTTCACTAAATTCTTCACGATTACTTGTTACGTGTTTGTAAAAATCTGAACGCATTTTTGGTGTCCAAAATTTAACCAAGTGCTCTGAAATTCGTAGATAAGTTTCCTCGTGGACCGGAATGTTCTTTTCTATGTCGCCAGCCATGCGAGTCAAAATTGCGATGTCCACAACTAGGCCTTAGTCAGAACTGACTCGAGAGTATTTGTCGGCGCCGCACTGGAATCAGCTGGACGAATCTCTACTGCTGTCACCTTGAATTCTGGACAATTAGTTGCCCAGTCTGAGAATTCAGTGGTAATCACATTTGCGCCACTAGTTGGGTGATGGAATGTTGTGTGAACGACGCCAGCTGGGACTCGTTCGCTGACATGCGCAACTAATATGGTTTCACCAATTCGACTAGAGACTGCGATTTTTTGACCATCGACAATTCCACGCATGGCAGCATCTGATTCGTGGATTTCCAAAACATCTTCTGGATGCCACGTAACGTTTGCAGTTCGGCGAGTTTGAGCACCGACGTTGTATTGGCTAAGGATTCGACCAGTTGTCAGCAGTAGTGGGAATTTACGATTCGAACGTTCCTCAGTTGGCACGAATGGTGTTTCCATGAATTGACCTTGGCCACGTACAAATCCGTCTACGTGCATGATCGGAGTTCCACTTGGCGCTGCATCATTGCATGGCCATTGCACGCTACCGACTTCATCAAGCATCGCAAAACTCACGCCCTTGAAGGTTGGAGTGATTTCAGCAATCTCATCCATGATCTGAGCGGCATTGTCATAATGCATTTCATAGCCCATTGCTTGCGCTAATTCGCAAACAATTTGCCATTCTTGTTTGCCATTCTTGGCAGCCATGACCGGTCGAACCCGATTGATTCGGCGTTCTGCGTTAGTGAAAGTACCGTCCTTCTCGAGGAATGAAGTACCTGGTAAGAACACATGTGCAAACTTCGAGGTTTCATTTAGGAATAAGTCCTGAACTACCACTAGGTCCATTGCTTTTAGGGATTTTTCCACATGCATGGTGTTTGGATCAGATTGTGCGATGTCTTCACCGTGAACAAACAGTCCGCGGAATTCGCCAGAAATTGCATTGTCGAACATGTTTGGAATGCGCATACCTGGATCCGACATAAGTTTTACGTCCCAGAGCATTTCGAATTGTTCTCGAACGGCATTGTCGGAAACATGTCGGTAACCGGATAGTTCATGTGGGAATGAACCCATGTCACATGCACCCTGCACATTGTTTTGACCACGAAGTGGATTCACGCCAACGCCATCGCGACCAATGTTTCCAGTGGCCATTGCAAGATTGGCCATACCCATAACCATGGTGGAGCCTTGCGAATGCTCGGTTACCCCTAAACCGTAATAGATAGCTGCATTCTTGCCTGTTGCATACATGCGAGCAGCTTGGCGTATGGTTTCCGCTGGAACGCCGGATTGTGCTGCAACAACTTCTGGACTGTTCTCAGGTAGTTCAATGAATTTGCGCCAGCGGTTAAATGGTCCGGGATCGCAACGCTCGGCAACAAAGTCTTCATCGATCAGGCCCTCGGTGGCAATCACGTGTGCGATGGCATTAATAACGGCCACATTTGTGCCCGGCTGAAGTTGTAAATGATGATCAGCCTTGATGTGCGCTGATTCAACCAAGTCAATCTTGCGCGGATCAATAACAATTAAGTTTGCACCTTGGCGAATTCGGCGCTTCATCCGTGAGGCAAATACTGGATGTGCGTCCGTTGGGTTAGCACCAATGACGACTATGACATCAGATTGCGCAACTGACTTAAAGTCTTGGGTGCCGGCTGATGTGCCATAGGTTGTGCTCAAACCGTAGCCAGTTGGTGAGTGGCAAACTCGAGCACAGGTATCAATATTGTTGTTACCAAATGCTGCGCGAACCATCTTTTGGACTACAAAGATTTCTTCGTTAGTACAGCGTGACGAGGAAATTCCGCCGATACTGTTATCGCCGTACTTTGCCTGAATTTCCTTTAGCTTGGTAGCTGTGTATTGAATTGCTTCATCCCACGAAACTTCGCGCCAGTCATCGGTTATTTTTTCGCGCAGCATTGGCTTGGTAACTCGATCAGAGTGTGATGCATAGCCCCATGCGAAACGTCCCTTGACGCAGCTATGACCTTCGTTGGCACCACCAGTTTTGGTTGGCACCATACGGACGAGTTCATCGCCCCGAAGTTCGGCATTGAACGAGCATCCAACACCACAATAGGCACAAGTTGTTTGAACTGTGCGAGTAGGCATACCAAGATCGATTACTGACTTTTCTTGCAGAGTTGCCGTTGGGCAGGCTTGCACGCAAGCGCCACAGGAAACGCATTCGCTCGATAGGAAGTTCAAGCCACCAGGGCTTACCTTTGAGTTAAAGCCACGGCCTTCGATTGTTAGTGCGAGAGTCCCCTGCACTTCATCACAGGCGCGAACGCATCGATTACAAACGATGCATTTACTTTCGTCGAACGAGAAGTATGGGTTTGAAGCATCTGTTGGAGCATCAAGATGGTTCTTTCCATCCATGCCGTAGCGAACTTCCCGAAGCCCCGCTACCCCAGCCATATCTTGAAGTTCACAATCACCGTTTGCGGAACAAGTTAAGCAATCAAGTGGGTGATCTGAAATGTAAAGCTCCATTACCCCTTTGCGAAGCTTCGCAACCTTTGCAGTTTGAGTTCTAACCACCATGCCGTCTTCAACTGGAGTAGTGCATGAAGCTGGTGTACCCCGGCGGCCATCAATTTCAACGATGCACATACGACAAGAGCCAAATGGTTGCAGTGAGTCGGTGGCGCAAAGTTTTGGAATATCACAGCCTGCTTCACCGGCGGCACGCATAACTGACGTTCCCTCAGGAACTATGTGAGTTTCGCCATCAATAGTGACGCTTACAAGTGTTTCAGAGTTTGATTTTGGGGTTCCGTAATCGGCTTCACCGATACCTGAACGCATCGGCATTGTTCCGCGTGGATCTGAAAGTAATGTCATCACTTCACCTCTACCTTTATACCAAAATCAGCGGGAAATAACTTGAGTGCGCTTCGAACTGGTAGTGGCGTCAGTCCACCCATTGCACATAGTGAACCATCTGTCATAACTTCACATAAATCTTCAAGGAGCTCCAGGTTCATAGCTTGATCTTCACCTGCAACAATTCGGTCAATAACTTCAACGCCACGAGTTGAGCCGATGCGACACGGAGTGCACTTTCCGCAGGATTCCTCAGCACAAAACTCCATGGCAAATCGAGCTTGTTTAGCCATGTTTACGGTGTCATCAAAAACTACGACGCCGCCGTGCCCAAGCATGCCGCCAACTGCAGCCAAGGATTCATAGCCCATCTGGACGTCCCAGGAATCTTCGCCAAGGTATGCACCAAGTGGACCACCAATTTGGACAGTCTTGATTGGTCGACCGCTTCGGGTGCCGCCACCGACTTTGTTTACTAAGTCACCAAGTGTGATTCCAAATGGCAGTTCAACAATGCCACCACGCAAAATATTCCCAGCAAGTTGGAAAACTTGAGTACCGCGGGATCGGTCAACTCCAAAGGACTGATATGCCGATGCACCATCAGCCAGAATCATTGGCACAGCTGCCAAAGTCATTACGTTGTTGATAACAGTTGGTTTACCAAACAGTCCCACAAGCGCAGGAATAGGTGGCTTGGCACGAACCATGCCCCGCTTGCCTTCCAAGCTTTCCAGCATTGCGGTTTCTTCGCCGCAAACGTAACTGCCGGCACCAACTCGAACTTCAAGATTGAACTTGATTCCGGAACCAAGAACTGAATCTCCCAGGACTTTGTTTTCGTTTGCAATCGCAATTGCTTGATTCAAAACATCAATTGCATGCGGGTATTCGGATCTGACATAAATCAAACCCTCAGTTGCGCCTACTGCAATTCCCGCAATGATCATGCCTTCAATCAGAGTGAACGGATCACCCTCCATAAGCATGCGATCCGCAAAAGTTCCACTGTCGCCTTCGTCGGCGTTGCAGCAAATGTATTTTTGGTCAGATTCAGTGTTTAAGACTGTGTTCCATTTAATTCCAGCTGGGAAACCAGCACCACCACGACCTCTAAGACCTGATTCAGTAACTTCATTTACGATCTTGGCCGGGGTCATGGCGATTGCAGTTCGCAGACCTTTTAAGCCACCATGTGCTTCGTAGTCAACTAGCGAAAGTGGATCGGTAATACCAACACGAGCAAATGTGATGCGCGTCTGATTCTTAAGGAACTCTAATTCTTCGACAAGTCCGAGGCAGGAATCATGTGCCGCACCAGACAAGAAGCCAGCAGTCATCAATTCAGTAATCTGTTCAGCCGAAACATTTGCATAACCAACTCGGCCAGCCACGGTTTCAACTTCGACCAAAGGCTCCAACCAAAGCATTCCGCGTGACCCATTGCGCACGACTGTTATCTCAAGGCCAGCGCTGGCTGCCTGTTCTGCAATTGCCTGAGCAACTTCATTGGCTCCCATTGACAATGCAGCCGAGTCCATCGACACAAAAACTTTTGTCATTGTGTCACCGCCGAAGTCGCTGCGAAAATTCGCTCGCAAGTTGCCCTACCGATTGGCGCGCCATTCACCATTGCCGCCGGACCAAGTGCACAGTTACCAAGGCAGAATGTCTGTTCCATTTGGATGTCATCCTTGATGTTTCCTTTGTGGATGTCATAACCCTTGTCGTGAAGTTCGCTAATTAGGTCCGCATTTCCTGATGCCTGGCATGCTTCAGCAACACATACCTTCACCACAACTTTCGCAGGTGGCGTTGATCGAAAATCGCTATAGAAAGTGAAAACTCCATAAACCTCAGCGCGCGAGAC
>RGDC01000084.1 GCA_009918005.1 Actinomycetota bacterium | reverse complement strand
CACTGCTCCCCTGACTTGATTGAAGGATCATGGATGAACAACGTCGGTGAAGAACGTTGGGATCGCGCTTGGCGAATTAAGTCTCTGCAGGCAGCCGGTACTCACGTTGCACTATCTAGTGACTGGCAGGTTGGTGAGATGGATCCACTTGTTGGTATCTATAGCGCAATGACTCGCGCATCACTTGATGGCAAGAAGTTCTGGACGCAGGACGAACGCATCTCGCTTTCTTCAGCCATCGATGGCTACACCAAAGAAGGTGCCTGGGCTTGGCATCGCGAATCTGAATTTGGGGCGCTTGGCGTGGGCATGGCCGCAGACATTGTGGTTTGGTCTAGCAACTTGCACGAATACAGTTCAGACCCCACAGGCTTGCTGAGCCAAAGCACTTTGCTCACCATTGTTGATGGGCAAATTGCTTATGACGTGCGCTAAGCCTTTAGGCGCAAGTTCTCTGGGTCATAGAACGGCACATCGCTGATCGTTGCGGGTGTTAATACTCCGGCGCAGTCAACAACAAAATTTGAACCTGCTGGCACATCTGCTGGAATGTTGCCAAGTCCGCAAGCTCCACCAATGGTGTGACCGTAAGAACCAGAAGTCACATGACCAATGATCTTGCCATCGAGCAAGATCGACTCATCATGCACAAATAGTGGCTCAGGATTATCTAGTTTGATATAAACCTGGCGACGATCTGGATTTTGCTTTCCTTCAATCGCACTGCGACCAACGAAGTCACCCTTTTTTAGGTTCACAGCGAAACCAAGTGAGGCCTGGTAAGGATCATCAATTGGTCCGATGTCATGTCCTAAGTGCCGGTAGCCCTTTTCAACTCGCAAACTATCCAGCGCGTGATATCCAGCGCGACGAAGTCCTAGATCTTCGCCTGCTTCAATCACCGAGTCATAGATAGACGTAGCGATGTCATTTGTTGGGTAAAGCTCATAGCCAAGTTCGCCTACGAAACTTACGCGTAGACACATTGCTGAACCGTTTCCAACCTCAATTTCTCGAGCAGTTCCCCAAGGTTGGTTTTCGGTTGAGAAGTCTGCTGGGCTAATGCGCGACAACAACTCTCGCGAGTTCGGTCCCATGATTCCGATAGTTGCTAGCCCTGCGCTGGCATCAAATACTGCGGCTGCATGTCCACGCGCAGCGCGACGGAACATTGCGAAAGTCTTGGTCTGAGATGCTGTTGGCGTTACAACCAAGAATCGATCTTCAGCCAAGCGAGTAATTGTGCCGTCTAATTCGATACCACCACCCTTGTTCAGCATGAGAGTGTAAACAACGCGGCCAATCTTTACATCAAGATTTGATGTGGTTACCGATTGAACAACCTTTAGTGCATCAGGACCAGCAACTTCAACTTTGGTAAAGGTTGAAAGATCGAAAACTGCTACGGCTTCACGCGCGGCTTTATGCTCCGCTGCGGAATGCTCAAACCAGTTCTGTCGTTGGTAGCTGTATTCGTATTCGCGCTTGGTGCCACTCGGCGCAAACCAGTTTGCCCGCTCGTAGCCAACTAGCTCGCCAAATACTGCGCCGGCCGCATCTAGGCGATCATGTAACGGTGAGCGGCGGATGTTACGTGCGGTGTAAGGCTGAAGGAATGGCCAGTGCATGGCATAAAGGCGACCAAGGCCTTCCTTGGTGCGCTCGTGCAAGTAAGGACGATTTGATTGATACTTCGAGAAGCGCTGTACATCAACCGCTGAAACATCTGTAGTTGGAGTTCCGGCCACGATCCATTCAGCTAACGCGCGGCCCGCACCTGGCGCATAAATAATGCCTTGGCTGTTAAAACCAGCCGCAATCCAAAGTCCATCAACTTCTGCGGTCCGTGAGTAGTTCGCAGTCTTCAGGGCTGGAATGCGATCTTCGGCAAATCCCTTAATCGCAGCGAAGTGCTCCCAGTCTGGATCGAACTCGCCGAATGCAAAGTCTTTAGCCAGCGTGCGTGGATCAACTGGAATGCCATCTGGTTCAAAGGCTCCGACTACAAGCGAGCCATTGTGACCTCGTACATATAGATAGCCGTCAAGATCGCGAAGTACTGGCAGTGGCACGTCAGCACCTTCGATTGGATCAGTTGTTACATGCACATGTGCTGCTGGATGCAATGGCACTAGTGCTCCACACTTTTCCGCAAGTTCGCGAGTCCAAAGCCCACATGCAAGGACTAAGTTTTCACACTCAACGACACCCTGATCGGTTTCGACGGCAGTGATTCGACCGTTAACTTTTTGTACACCAGTAACGGTGACACCTTCACGAATTGTTACGCCTCGAGTGTGGGCACCCTTTGCAAATGCCATAGCCGCGCGACCTGGATTCACGTGACCGTCTTCGGCGTGATGCATTCCACCTAATAGACCGTCAGCTGTGGCAAGTGGATGAAGTTTTGCAACTTGCTCGGGTGAAACTAGTTCGCTTGATATTCCGTTGTGGCTGGCAACCATGTGGCTATAGCGCAGTTCATCTAGTCGACCCGGTGTGCGAGCTAACGAAAGTGAACCATTTTGCTGCAACGAAACATTGATGCCAGTTTCTTTTTCAATTGCGCGGTAAGCATCGATTCCGTAATAAGAAAGTTTTGTCATGGCATGAGTTGCGCGAGATCGAACCACTAGGCCCGCTGCGTGCCAACTGGTTCCAGATGCAACAGCGGATCGTTCAATCAATAAGACATCTTTGTGACCAAGTTCTGCCAAATGATACGCAATGCTGCTACCAACTACCCCAGCACCAACGACAATTGTCTGTGCGCGGGCCGGTAAGGCTCGAGTCTTGGCCTGATCATCAAACTCAGTTGCAGTGAGGTCTTTTTCAAGCAGATTATCCACGACAGAAGATTCCTTAAATTTGAGGTGCTCAGCCCAACTTTATTGGAGATCTCCAATGGGAACGGATGAAACCTGAGATGACTTGGCCCACACCAAGATGCGGATTTGAAATGTATTGGGAAGATAAATGGAGAAGACCCCGCAATAAGTATGAGTTACTGCGGGGTCTCAATTCGCTAGAAATTGCCTTTGCCCTGCGGTGACGCTTTTGCCTGACATCGATGACGCTTGGCAATGATCCAACCGGAGCGACATTTTCTAACTAAGACTTTTCTACGCCTATGAATTCGTCGTGGCAAGGGGTTTTTGAAAATTAACCAAATTAATAACCCAAAGGCTTACAAAACCTCAACAATTACATCAAGTCCCCAAGGAACCCCTGCCTTAGTTGGCTTAATGATTTTCACATCAAGAGCAACCTTTGCTGCTAGATCAGCTAGCTGATCGACACTATTGACTGACTTTGCCGATTGGGCCAATGCTCGAACTAGACGGCCTTTAGTTGCCTTATTCGAGTGGCTCACAACTTTAGGTGCACCCTTTGGCATTTTCTGCATAATTCTGGGAACCACCACCTGGTCAGCGATCTCTTTACCGATTGGTCCCAACTTCACATAGTTTCCCGAGCGCAGATCGATTACAAATTCATCTTGTTTGGTAATCAATTCCGAAATGGACTCACTCCAAAACTTAGTTAGGGAACCAATCTTTGGCACAACCGTGTCACCAGAGAGTCGATAGGCAGGAATTCGGTCTGTGACATTGATTAAGCCAAATAAGGCTGACACCACAAAGTTTTCAGATTCAAACTTAGCTTTCGCTTTGGCACTTAGGGAATCGATTCCAATGGCGTCGTAAAGCACACCGGTATAGACCGACCAAGCTGGGCCCGTTGGCGCAGTTAACAATTTTTGGTCGCGGTCAATTTCGAAGTCTTGCTTTGCACTAATTGCCAGCGCGGTTCGGCTTTTTGCAGCTGGTCCATTCGCCATCGCGACTACTGCGTTAACGATTTCCTGACGTTGCTTTGTTAGTTCAGGAAAGGAAAGTTTTTTAAAATCTAACTTCTGTTTTCCTGTCGCATCAGTCTTGCCCTCTGATGGCGGCAACAAGATCTTGGTCATCGTTATTTGCTATGGACGAGAGATGATTCCGGACCCACCAGCAAGGTGGGTGTCTAGTGCTTCGTTAGCAAGTGCATCAGCGTGCTTATTGTCTTCGCGGGGAATCCAGGTGTAAGTCACGTTTCCATATGGCAAGATTTCACGTGCTTCAATTGCAAGTTTTTGCATATCAGGACTTTTGATTTTCCAACGGCCAGACATTTGCTCAACAACTAATTTGCTATCCATACGAACTTCAACCAAAGCTTCTGGATCCAATTCAGCAATAGTGCTAAGTCCAGCAACTAGGCCGCTGTATTCCGCAACGTTGTTTGTGGCGTGACCTAAAACTGCAGCGCGCTCAGCAACCACTTCCCCAGTGTTGGCATTTCTAATAACGGTTCCATAAGAAGCGTGTCCTGGATTTCCCCGAGATGCCCCGTCAGCTTCCATTACAAAGTGCGTCACAGACCAGACTCCGCAGTGCGAACTAAAATTCGACGGCATTGATCACAGCGCGCAATTGAGTCAGCTGGCATATTGCGAATCTGATCAATTTCTTGGGCATCAATTGTGATGTGGCAGCCCTGGCAAGAACCACGATGAATTAACGCAGCACCTACGCCTCCTTGATCGGCACGAATCTTGTCGTAAAGCGCAATCAAATCCACAGGCAATTGACTTGCAATTTCAGTTCGTTGCCCAGTTATTGAGTTAACTTCAAAATCAATGTCTGCAAACAATTCGTCTCGAGTTTGCGCAAGAGCAGAGAGTTTTTCAGTGGTTTCAATTTCACTTGCTTGCAGTTCAGTTACAGCCTGTTGGGCATTTTCAAGGGCCTGCATAATTTCGAGTTCAACATCTTCAAGTTCAGACTGGCGTTTAGCCAATGTCCCAATTTCGTGCTGCAAACTTTCCAGTTCTTTCGGCGCAGAAACGGCGCCGGAATCTAAGCGCTCTTGATCGCGTCGGGCGCGAGAAACAACCTGCTCTACGTCAGATTCGGCTTTCAACTGATTTAGCTTTAAATCTGAAGCTTCAGTTTGAGCAGCGACTAAACGCATCTTGATTGAGCCAAGTTCGACTTCTAGATCTTGAGCGGCGGAAATTTCGGGTAATCCAGCACGTTTGTGTGCCAGTTGCAAAAGCTTGGTGTCAAAGCCCTGCAAATCCAGCAATGCTTTTTGCTGGTCGGGGCTTGCAGTAACGGCCATTTTTGCTCCCAGATTTGAATAGTTAACCAACTATCAAGCCCAGACTACCCCGAACTTCTTATTCACTCGTGCTGGTCAGGCAGCCTGTTCCCAGCGCTCGTGCCTGATGTTGAAAGCGGTTCCAGGAACTTCCAAGGT
>RGDC01000083.1 GCA_009918005.1 Actinomycetota bacterium | reverse complement strand
CACATTTTGATTGCGCCTCATGATGGTGAGGCAATACTTATTGCCCTTGCGAAGCGGCTCGAGCCTTATGAAGTTCTAAAGAAAACTGTCAGAGTTCCCGTTGATTGGAAAGTTGACGCAAAACTTTTGCAAGACATGGCTGCGGCGCGAATCAAAGCGTTAAAGAAATAGCTTCGTGAAAAACAATCCTTATCTACAAGAATTAAAAACCCGCAACGAGATTTCGGTTTCCTTTGTTTGTCTTGGCAACATTTGTCGCTCCCCGATGGCTGCTGCAATCTTTAGTAACCGAACTAAGGACTTATCTGGTCCGCGAGCAGTTGTTGAAAGTGGTGGAACATCTGCTTGGCACATAGGCCAAGGCCCGCATCCGCAATCAAAGGCTGCATGGGAGCGCGCTGGTTACGAATACACCCATCGGGCCAGCCAATTTACGGCTCAAGAGCTAGAACGAATCGACTTAATCCTTACTATGGATTCAGAGAATCATTCAAATGTTCTTGCTTTGAGCACCGATGATTTGCTCGCTCGAAAAGTTTTCATGATGCGGGATTTTGACTTCGCAATCACACCTGGGCAATCCGTCCCAGATCCCTATTCTCAGGAAGATGCTGCTTATGAGCACGTTAAGGCTCTCCTAGAATCAGCAATCGATGGTTTGATCGAAAGCCTCTGGCAATAGGATAGAAGCCATAACTTGAAACTCTATGGAGGAACCTGAAAATGGCTGCAGTTCAGATTCGTAAGCTCGTCACCTATACCGAAGAGACCCGTATTGAGGGCGGCAAAGTTGCCGCAACTCCACTTCGCATGTTTGCAGCCGCTGCTGTTCTTACTAATCCTTGGGCTGGTCGTGGATTCGTCGAAGACCTTAAGCCAGAGATTCATGACTTAGCACCACAGCTTGGCGAGATCTTAACTGCTTCGATTTTGGAAATGACTGGATCAGGCGAAGCCGTTGAAGGTTATGGCAAAGCAGCCGTTGTTGGCACTTCAGGTGAAGTTGAACACGCATCAGCTTTGATCCACACACTACGTTTTGGAAATCATTACCGCACCGCTGTTGGTGCCACTAGCTACCTTTCGTTTACAAATGTGCGCGGTGGACCTAATTGCCCAATCTCAATTCCATTGATGCACAAAGCAGACGAAGGAATGCGTTCGCATTACTTAACAATTCAGTTCTCAATCAACGATGCCCCAGCACCAGATGAAATTGTTGTTGCACTCGGCGCCTCAATAGGCGGACGTCCGCATCACCGTATAGGTGATCGATACCAAGATCTTAAAGATCTAGGAAGCAATGCAAATTAGTTTTGCACTTCCTGATTCGATAACTTCTGGCAAGACTTCTAATGGCACAGCCTGGAGTCGAGTGGGTTCCGGTAAAACCCTGGTTCTACTCCACGGAGTTGGTATGAACAAAAGCGTCTGGGCACCCGAAGTTAACTTATTGAGTGATTCCTTTGACGTTCTTGTTTATGATATGTGGGGTCATGGCGACAGTGACTTACCATCCGGTGAATTAAGTCTGACTGATTACACAAATCAATTAGTGAACTTGCTTTCCGAATTAGTGATCGCAAAAGCATTTGTTGCAGGACACTCAATGGGTGGCTTGATTGCAATTGACTTTGCATTGAACAACTCAGAAATGTGTTCAGGTATGTGTGCATTGAATGCTGTATTTAACCGAACGCCAGCACAAAGCGAAGCCGTTAAGAAACGGGCAGCTGATTTAGCTGCTGGTGGAGTTAGCGTTAACCTATCTGAAACTTTGGATCGTTGGTTTGGCCAACCGGGAACGCATGATTTTCCTGAAGCTGAAGCCCTCGCCCAAGAGTTGCTTTTGGATGTAAACCCGAAAGGGTATGAATCGGCCTATTCAGTTTTTGCCAACTCCGACAAAGTCCACGCTGACCGGCTAAGCACACTTTCAGTTCCGGCATTGTTTTTCACTGCTGATGGTGACCCAAATTCCACGCCAGAGATGAGTCAGGCCATGGCTTCACTTGCTCCACTTGGTAGCTCACAAGTGCTTACTGGCCATCGCCACATGATGACTTTGACGGCGCCGCTCAAGATTAGTGAGTCCTTGAGCACATTTTTCAATTCCCACTCCGAGCCAAGCAATAACCAATAAGGATTAGGTATGAAGTTTTCACTTTTCGCCCACATCGAACGCTACGACGAATCGGTATCTCATAAGCAGCTGCTGGATGAGCTAACTGAATTCACTCTGATGGCAGAAGCCGGTGGCATGGAAACGATCTGGATTGGTGAGCATCACGGCATGGAATACACCGTGGCACCTAATCCATTTATTAATCTGGCTTACTTGGCAGCTAAGACCACAACTATTCGTCTTGGCACTGGAAATATCATCGCTCCGTTTTGGCATCCGATCCGTCTTGCTGGCGAGGCCGCATTGTGCGACCTAACAAGTAACGGACGCGTAGATCTTGGCATTGCCCGCGGTGCTTACATGTTTGAATATGAACGCTTGATGCCTGGCCTTGATGCCATGGAAGCCGGACTTCGCATGCGCGAACTTGTTCCCGCTGTGCAGCAATTGTTAATTGGTAACTACACCCACGATGGCGAATACTGGAAATTTCCAGAAACTACAGCGGTTCCAAAAGCAATTCAAAACCCAATTCCAATTTGGATTGCTGCTCGCGATCCTCATACGCATGACTTCGCTGTGGCATCGGGGTGCAATGTTCAAGTCACACCATTAGCAAATGGTGATGATGAAGTAAAAGTTTTGATGGAAAAATTCAACACTGCTTGTGAGGCACATCCTGAGGTTCCGCGCCCAAAGCTGATGCTCTTGATGCACACATATGTGGCAAAGACTGAGGAAGAACTAATGAAGGGCGCAGCCGGGCTCCAGAAGTTCTTCCTTTACTTCGGTAAGTGGTTCAAGGCCGAAGCACCTATCCATGATGGATTCATAGAACCAATTACCCAGGCTGAAGTTGATGCCCAACCTAATCTGGCACCAGAGGTCATGCGCAAGAATTGCCTTGTTGGTACACCAGAAGAAGTGATTGCCCGGCTTAAGTCCTACGAAGAAATGGGCTACACCCAATTCAGTATCTGGCTAGATAGTGCAATGTCTTACGAACAAAAACGAGACAGCCTAAAGTTGTTTATTGACGAAGTAATGCCTGCGTTCGCATAAGGCAATACCTTAAGGAGTTCGCATGGCCCTGGAATCATTCCAGCAATACATCGATGGATCATTTAGCGATGCAAGTGAAACTTTTGACAGCATCGATCCTGCAAACGGCAACGTTTGGGCAAAAATGCCTAAGGCTACTGAGGCAGATGTAGACAAAGCTGTTAATGCAGCCCGCCGTGCTTTCACATCTGGTGACTGGCCAACACTTAATGCCAGCGCTCGCGGAAAATTACTTTACAAACTTGCAGACTTAATGGCAGCAAATGCTGATGTGCTCGCCGAACTTGAAACTAGAGATACTGGAAAGATCCGCCGCGAAACCCGCGCGGTAATTCTTTATATCTCGGAGTATTACCGATACTTCGCAGGTTTGGCAGACAAACTTCAAGGCGCACATTTCGATGTTGATAAACCTGACATGGAGGCTTACACCCGCCGCGAACCTATTGGTGTCGTAGCAGCAATTGTGCCTTGGAACTCACAAATGTTTTTGTCAGCCGTTAAATTAGCGCCGGCCCTCGCAGCTGGTTGCACTGTTGTCCTCAAGGCTTCCGAAGATGGGCCAGCTCCCCTATTGCACTTTGCCAAATTAGTCGATGAAGCAGGGTTCCCACCCGGTGTAGTAAACATAATCACAGGCATGGGCGACTCATGCGGCAAAGCACTAACAAGTCATCCGTTGATTGATCGCATCGCGTTTACTGGTGGTCCGAGTACGGCCAAGCAGATAGTTGCGAACTCTGCCAACAATCTAGCTGCAGTTTCTCTTGAACTTGGTGGCAAATCTCCAGTTCTAGTTTTTGAAGACGCAGATCTGGAAAGCGCAGCTAACGCAATCGTTTCTGGAATTTTCGCGGCAACCGGTCAGAGTTGTGTTGCAGGTTCACGACTACTCGTACACGAGAATGTGCACGCACAGCTGATGGAAATCCTGAGTGCAAAGGCCAAGCGAATCAAAATCGGTGATCCTCAAGACTTAGAAACCGAGATGGGTCCACTTGCCACCGCACGACAACTAGTTCATGTGCAAGATGTTGTTGCTCGAAGCGTGTCAGCCGGAGCAAGACTAGTAACCGGTGGAAATATTCCAGCTGGATTTGAACAAGGCTTCTATTACGAACCAACAATTTTGGATTGCGAAGAATCAGTTGTTGCTTGCGTTCAGGAAGAAATATTTGGACCAGTGTTAAGTGTCTTGAAGTTTAAAGATGATGCTCAGGCGCTGGCTATCGCAAACGACAGTGAGTACGGTTTGGCGTCTGGTGTGTTTACAAAGGACATTGGCCGAGCCCATCGATTTGTCCGATCACTTCGGGCGGGAATTGTTTGGGTAAATACCTATCGAATGATTTCACCAATGGTGCCGTTTGGTGGTTATGGCCAAAGTGGCACAGGTCGTGAAGCTGGCGCTGAATCAATTTTGGATTACACCCGAACCAAATCAGTTTGGATCAACACCAGCGAAGCACCAATCAGTGACCCATTCATAATGCGCTAGGCGAATTCTTTCTAATCAATAACAGTGAATGCCTTAGTATCGGCAAAAATTACACTGCCATCTTTGGCAGAAAGGTCCGAGACTTCTAACACGTAATCACCAGGCTCGAGATCCCCTAGATCAATGTTGTAATCAGATCGATCTGGGCACGCAGTTGCTGCAGTTGTTGATTCAGAACTCACAACATCGCCGTCTTCAGTTAACTGCCAAGCAATAGTGGCTTCAAACGTGCATGCTGATCCAGAAATAGTGACGGGGTTCGTAACATCGCTGCGATCTAGCAAGTCAATCCACACGCTTGCCAATACCTCATAACTTTGAGCTCGGATAAAGGCTTTAGTTATATCAACATGGCCAGCAAGGGACTCAGAAACTTTTCCATCAACAGTAAATTTCACCGAAGTTATTGCTGAATTGTTTTCAGTAAGTGTCCACACAATTTGGTCAATGGCGCGTTGCTCGGATTCTGCGCCTAACGAAATTCGGCCAAGAGTTAAGTCCACTGTCGCAACTCCATCGACTGTAGTAACGCTATTAACTTTCGTGCCATTGTTCCAAAGCGTTACTTGATCGCCATCATAAGGCGGCAGTTGACCATTTATTAACATCAGTAACGAATTAAGACCCTTGTCA
>RGDC01000082.1 GCA_009918005.1 Actinomycetota bacterium | reverse complement strand
GTGACGTGTTCTTGCCCGATTACGTCAGAAAACTGACCAGGTCGGTACTTTCGGTAAAGGGCCAAGGACATATGTAAGAGAGTAGTCGGTAGCCCTGACCTCCAATGAAGTCACCGCGGAGGATAAGGGAACCGTCGCAGGCTCCTCCCAAATCCGGCGACCTCACAAATAGAAAAGAACACCCAAAAGGATGTTCTTTTCTTATGGCGGAGGATAGGGGGACTCCGTCGAGGCAACGCCTCTCTTCCTCAAATCACAGCATCATCGCTGTAAAGACAAAACGCCCCTTTCGGGGCGCTTCGTTTTACAGCGGAGGATAGGGGACTCCATCGAGGCTTCGCCTCTCTTCCTCAAATCACAGCATCATCGCTGTAAAGACAAAACGCCCCTTTCGGGGCGCTTCGTTTTACAGCGGAGGATAGGGGATTTGAACCCCTGAGGGCTTTCACCCAACTCGCTTTCCAAGCGAGCGCCATAGGCCACTAGGCGAATCCTCCGTGGTATGGAGCACGAGTCGGTCCCCTGTTCCTGCCTTGCAGGAACAGCAAATCATTAAATGCTGGGGACGACGCGGAATGCCTTTGGCGTAGAACGTTTTCTAGAGGATCCCTGCCAACAAGTAAATGGCCAAGAAACCACTCGATACTCACTAGATCGAGAGTCAGGGCTACCGACTACTCTCTTGTATATGTCCTTGGCCCTTTACCGAAAGTACCGACCTGGTCAGTTTTCTGACGTAATCGGGCAAGAACACGTCACGGCCCCGCTTTCGCGCGCATTAGATAGCGATCGCATCCATCACGCATATCTATTCACTGGCCCGCGCGGATGTGGCAAAACTTCATCAGCCCGCATCATGGCCCGTTCGATGAATTGCGAACAAGGTCCAACTTCGAATCCTTGCGGTGTTTGCCAGTCTTGTATCGACTTAGCTCCAAATGGCCCAGGTTCAATCGATGTAATTGAAATTGATGCTGCCACTTATCGTGGAATTGATGACGCGAAAGAATTACGTGAACGCGCAGTTTACGCACCTGTCCACGCTAGGTTCAAGGTTTACATCATCGATGAGGCCCATCAGTTAACGCGCGATGCATTCAACGTTTTACTCAAGTTAGTTGAAGAACCACCACCACATTTACGATTCATCTTTGCGACCACTGAGCCAGACAAAATTATTCCAACACTTCGTTCCCGTACTCACCACTATCCATTCCGCTTAGTTTCAGCCAAGACGTTGGCGCAACATATGGCATTGATGTGTGAACGTGAAGGGATCGCTGCGGACCCGGCAGCGCTTGCACTCGTTGCACGTGCGGGTGCCGGCTCAGTTCGTGATGCGCAATCAGTCTTAGGACAAGTAATTGCCGGCTCTGGACCAGACGGTGTTACATACGCAGATACCGTTGCGCAACTTGGATTCACTGACGAAACCCTTTTGAGTCAAGTCGTGGTTGCAATTGCAAAGGGTGATGGCGCTGCACTATTTACTTTGATTGAACAAGTTGTAACTTCAGGCCACGAACCTCGCCGCTTTGCAAATGACTTATTAGATCACTTGCGAGATTTGGTTGTTGTTACCCAGGTACCTGATGCAGCAACATCAGGTTTGTTCGACATCCCTAATGAACAAATCGACGACCTTGTGAGCCAAGCAAAACTTTTCACGCCGGCTCAGCTAGTTCGAGTAGCTGACTTAGTTAGTTCCGGCTTATCTGAGCTGCGCGGCGCTGCGTCACCAAAATTACAGCTTGAACTATTAGCAGCTCGGTTAGTCACCAATGAAGTCACTCAAGATTTGATCAATCGTGTTGAAAAACTTGAGCAAGATGGTCCGCGAGTTTCAAGTGCTGTACCAGTCCCAGCTCGCGCTCGAGTCGCCGCAGAACAACCAGTAACGCAACAGGTTGAGTCAGTTAGCGAGCCCGCACCTGTTGTAGCGAAAACCCCATCGCCACGTCCAAAAGTTTCAACTACACCTGCACCAATGAAACCGTCACAAGTTACCGCAGCAGCAACGCAAAAAGCAGAGGAGAAATCTGCAGAAGCACCAGCAACACTTACAGGGCCAGTTTCCTTCGAACAAATTCGTGACGCTTGGCCAGCAATTTTGCAAACCCTTGGTAGCCAAAGCCGCGTAGCCGGAATCGTAATGAACGACACTGCACCAGTTTCATTTGGCGAAGACAAAGTTTTAGCGGTTGCCTTCCCGAATTCAAACACCATGAATAACGCTGTTAAGAGCGGTCACGATGATCGCTTGCGGTTGGTGATTCAAAATCTATTCCATGTTGATGTGCGAATTGATCCAACAGTTGATCCGAATCGTGCAGTCGCTGCAAAACCAAAGAAGGAATCTGCAACTGACGCTGGTGACGCTTCGCCGGATGATGAAACAACACCGTCTAGATCTTCAATTGACATCATCACCAGTTCACTTGGCGGACAAGTTATTAGTGAAAGTCCTCGTGAAGCATGAGCAACATCTATGAAGGCATAGTTCAGGATTTGATCGATGAACTTGCCAAACTTCCCGGCGTTGGTCCAAAAGGTGCAACCCGAATCGCATTTCACTTACTTGCAACAGACAGTGCCGATGTCATGCGGTTAGCTACAGTGCTGGCTGAAGTTAAGGACAAAATTAAATTTTGCCGAACTTGCTACAACGTAGCCCAAGATGATCTTTGCCGAATCTGTGCTGATACTCGCCGCGATGAAACTTCAATTTGCGTAGTCGAGGAACCAAAAGATGTTTTAGCAGTAGAACGAACCCGGGAATTCCGAGGTAGGTACCACGTTTTAGGTGGGGCAATTAGCCCAATCGATGGCGTTGGACCAGATGATCTGCGAGTTACTGAACTCATGACGCGGTTAGCCGATGGAGCCATTATTGAAATCATTCTCGCTACTGACCCCAATCTCGAAGGTGAAGCTACGGCGACCTACTTAACGAGGTTGATTTCACCCTTGGGAATCAAGGTAACCAGGCTTGCATCTGGCTTACCTGTTGGCGGAGATCTGGAATATGCCGATGAAGTAACTTTGGGACGGGCATTCGAGGGACGTCGGCAAGTTAGTCCATAAGTCACTTGCGTTGACCGATGTTCCACGATTTGGACAGTGATATTGAAGTTTGAGATTCCATTTAGACTTATGACCTATGGGCTTAATTGTCGCTAAATTCGGTGGGTCTACGAGGTTGTAGTTGTTGTCTCAGCTATGGGCGACACGACAGACGATCTGATCGATCTGGCTAAACAAGTTTCACCAAATCCACCTGGTCGCGAACTAGATATGTTGCTGACTGCTGGCGAGCGAATTTCAATGGCTGTACTTGCCATGGCAATTAATGATCTTGGGTATGAAGCTCGTTCTTACACCGGATCTCAAGCAGGTTTAATTACAGATTCAAGTCATGGCAAAGCACGCATCGTTGATGTAACGCCAGGGCGAATTCAAGAAGCATTGCGCGAAAATGCAATTCCAATCGTTGCTGGCTTCCAAGGTGTTTCACAAGACACAAAAGACATCACAACTCTTGGTCGCGGTGGATCCGATTTAACAGCAGTTGCTATAGCGGCAGCCCTGTATGCAGATGTTTGTGAAATCTACACCGACGTCGATGGAATCTTCTCAGCCGATCCACGTATTGCAGCTAAAGCTCGACACGTGCCACGCATTACTTATGACGAAATGATGGAGCTTGCAGCTGCAGGCGCCAAAGTTCTGCACTTACGTTGTGTTGAATATGCAAAGCGATTTGATTTACCAATCCACGTTCGATCCTCGTTTTCTGACAAAGAAGGAACATTTGTCATTGCTGATCTAACAGATCAGTCCAAGTTAAATAAGTTGTCCAAAGTAGGAGCAATTATGGAACAACCGATCATCGCAGGCGTCGCACATGATTTAGGAGATGCCAAAATTACCGTCGTCGGTGTCCCAGACCGTCCAGGTATGGCAGCTGCTATCTTCCAGGCTGTTGCCGATGCTGGCATCAACATGGACATGATTGTTCAGAACGTAAGTGTTCATGAATCAGGTGCAACCGATGTGACGAATTGAAAAAGAAGTTAACTTCAAAGACATTGACACTGATGAAAACATTGCAAAGATTTCTTTAGTTGGAGCGGGAATGCGTTCTCACCCAGGCGTTTCCGCAACGTTCTTTAAGGCAATTGCAAATGCTGGAGTAAACGTAGAAATGATTTCAACTTCTGAAATTCGCATCTCGGTAGTAACTCGAGCTGAAGATGCTGAAAAGGCAGTTACTGCGATTCATACTGCGTTTGGTTTAGATGTCGATGGCGAAGCCGTTGTCTACGGTGGAACGGGACGATAAACAATGTCAAAGAAACCAACACTTGCTGTCGTCGGCGCAACCGGTGCCGTTGGCACAGTAATGCTTGACATTCTTTCTACTCGTCCAGATGTTTGGGGCGAAATCAAGTTACTTGCCTCGGCACGTTCAGCTGGAAAAGTTCTTCAGGTTCGCGGTCAAGATGTCGTTGTTGAAGAACTAACGGAAGCAGCCTTTGATGGCGTAGACGTTGCGATGTTCGATGTACCGGATGAAATTTCTGCTAAATGGGCGCCTATTGCAGCAGCTAAGGGTGTAGTTGCAGTTGATAACAGTGGTGCATTCCGCATGGATGCTGATGTGCCGTTAGTAGTTCCAGAAGTAAATGCGGAACAAACTCGAAATCGCCCGCGTGGAATTATCTCGAATCCAAACTGTACAACTCTTTCCATGATTGTTGTTGTTGGTGCACTTGAAAAAGCATTTGGCGTTAAGGAACTTGTTGTTGCTTCTTACCAAGCTGCATCTGGTGCTGGCCAAGGTGGCATTGATGCACTACATGAGCAAATTGATGCAGTAGCAGGTAAGAACTTGGGAAGCGAAACGAAAGACGTTCGTAACGTCATAACAAATAACGATGTTTTCCCAGCACCGCTTGCTATGAATGTTGTGCCATGGGCTGGATCACTTTCGGAGAATGATTACACAAGCGAAGAATTAAAAGTTCGCAATGAATCACGCAAAATTCTTGGTAAGCCAGAATTAAAAGTTCACGCTACGTGTGTGCGTGTTCCAGTTGTAACTACTCACTCACTAGCAGTGCATGCTGTTCTTGATCGCGCAGTGACTGCGGATGAAGTACGCGCATTGCTTGCTGATGCGGAGGGCGTTGTTGTTACTGATGATCCAGCGAACAAAGTTTTTCCAACACCGATTGATGTTGTGGGAACTGATCCAACGGTCGTTGGTCGAATCCGAGTTTCAAAAGAATATCCAAATGAAATCGATTTCTTTGTTTGCGGTGACAA
>RGDC01000081.1 GCA_009918005.1 Actinomycetota bacterium | reverse complement strand
TTACAACGAGAAGGAGCGGCATGACACCCGACGAAATTCTAAAGGAAATGTACGAGCGAACCATGGAAGGCAATGCACCACGCGTGCTTGAGCTAACCCACATGGGACTTGAGGAAGGACTAACTCCTGATTCAATTCTGTTCGATGCGTTGATCCCATCTCTCGAAGAAGTAGGCGCACGTTTCGAGCGTGGCGACTACTTCGTACCAGAAATGCTAATTGCAGGTCGTGCGATGAGTGGTGCTTTGGATGTATTGCGCCCATTGCTTGCAGACACTGGCGCTGAAACTGTCGGAACATTTCTAATGGGAACCGTCAAAGGTGACGTGCACGATATTGGCAAGAACCTTGTCAACATCATGCTTGAAGGCGCCGGCTTCCAGGTTATTGATATCGGTGTGCAGTGCGCTCCTGAGAAGTTCATTGATGCGATTAAGGAACATCAGCCAGATGTTGTTGGTATGTCTGCATTCCTGACAACCACAATGCCGATGTTTAAGGTCAACATCCACGAAATCACCAAGGCTGGTATGCGCGATGACGTAATCATCATGGTTGGTGGAGCTCCCGTAACGCAGGAATACGCAGACGTTGTTGGCGCTGATGGCTACGCCGCAGATGCATCAACTGCAGTTCGCAAAGCTAAGGAATTAATCGCAGTTAAGCGCGGCCAGTAAATACAAATATGACCACCTTCATCGCCACAATTGAGCACGTAGTTAAGGGACCCGTTTGGGGTTGCCAAGACTGCGGACAATGTGTTTTGCATTCAACGGGTATGACTTGCCCAATGAATTGTCCAAAGACATTACGCAATGGTCCATGTGGTGGCGTGAGAGAAAATGGTCACTGCGAAGTGAAGCCAGAGATGAAATGCGTTTGGCTTAAGGCTTATGACCGTACTCAAGACTGGCCATTGCCGTCATCCTGGAAAGACGAATACAACCACTTACGTCCACCAGTCGATAACCGCCTTAAGGGAACCTCTTCTTGGAAGAACTTTTTCACTAAGCGGGATCGCTGGACTCCCACGGGTTGGAAGAACTCAACCGATGAATCAGTTGCGCAAGGAGTTGATCACTAATGTCAACGCTTGAACACAAGTTGATGAACACAACTGAAACAGTTTTTACTGCGGAGTTTCATTCTCTAGACGGAAATGGTTTAGAAAAAGCTAAGAAGTATGCTGATCGTTTTCAAGGTTGGTTTGATGGCGTTTCCAACGTGGCAACTGCAATTGCAATTAAGCAACTTGGTCTAGAACCAATTTTGCAGATTGTCTGTCGCGACAAGAATCGGTTAGCGCAACAAGCCGACATCATGGGCGCTTCTATGTTTGGTGTTGAAAACTTTGTCGCCTTAACCGGTGATGATGTAACCGCAGGCGATGAACCTGAAGCTCGAAGAGTTTTTGATACAGATGGTCCGCAGTTAGTTCGGCTGATGAGCACTATCAAGCGTGGCGAATACATGTCCGGTCGCAAGATTGATCCAGCTCCACACATGTTTATCGGTGCAGTTGAGAACCCTGCCGCTCCACCATTTGAATATCGCGTTCAGCGAGTTGCAAAGAAGTACGCAGCTGGCGCGAAGTTCCTGCAGCTTCAGATTTGCTACCACCAAGATCGACTAGAAAAATTTTGTGCCGGAGTTCGCGATGCTGGCCTTGCTGGAAAAATTGCAATCATTCCAACCGTTGTATTAGTCAAAGGCGCTCGGCCATTGAACTTTATGCATAACAGCGTTCCTGGCATTGATGTTCCTTCCGACCAAATAGCTCGAGTGGAATCTGCCGCAAACCCAGCAGAAGAGGCCTATTTGCAAACTTTAGAGTTTGCTCAACACGCACTTGCGCAACCCGCGGTCCGAGGCCTTCACATCACGGACTTTAGAAATGATGAGACACTAGAAAGACTTATGACAGATCTTGGCAGAGTACGCCAAACAACTAATAGCTCAACCACAAACGAAGTAAAGGACGACCATGCATACAGCGCTTAGTTCCGCCACCAAGACAGTAACGATGGGTCACGACTTACCGTTCGTAATCATTGGTGAACGCCTGAACCCAACCGGCCGCAAGTTGTTCCAAGAAAAACTCCGCGCTGACGATCTTTCAACAATCAACATTGACGTTGCTGACCAGGTAGCTGGCGGTTGCGACATGCTCGACGTGAACATGGGCGTTCCATTAACTGATGAACCAGCATTGCTAGCAAGAGCAATAAAACTAGTTCAGTCACTAACTGACCTGCCAATATGCATCGACTCATCTGTTATCGAAGCCCTTGATGCTGGTTTAGCAGTTTATGAAGGTAAAGCGCTTGTTAACTCAATGACTGGCGAAGACGAGCGCATGGACATCATTCTTCCGTTAGTAAAGAAATACGATGCTGCGATCTTGGCTTTGCCAAATGATGAAATTGAAATCCCAATGCTTGCCAAGGATCGAATGGTGATCGTAGAAAAGATTGTTCGCCGTGTGGAAAAAGAAGGCATCTCACTCGATAACCTTTTGATCGATCCGTTGGCAATGCCAGTTGGTGCTGATCCGGAAAATGTTAAGAACACTCTTGAAACTATTTACTTGATTAAAGAAAAGTACGGCTTAAACATGTCAATTGGTGCCTCAAACGTTTCATTTGGTTTACCAAATCGTCACGCGCTAAATGCGGCATTCATGCCAATGGCTATGTCAATGGGTCTGACTTCCGCAATCATGGATGGCCGCACTCCAGAAGTTGTGCAAGCCGTTCGTGCCGCTGACTTACTTCTTGGACTTGACCAGTGGGGCGCAAACTGGATCACCAATTTCCGCGCGAACAAAGAAGCATAATTTCTAACCTAGGCGAAAGATAAACCGTGCCAAACAAAGAAAGCTCAACTACTGACACCACAGTAAGTGGACTAGGCCGCGTTCAATTGCAGTTCACGCCAAGCGGAACTGATGTGCGCGTGCCACCAGGTGTGACGGTCTTTGATGCAGCATCGTGGAATGGCTTAGCTATCGATTCAACCTGTGGTGGACATGGAACTTGCAAGAAGTGCAAGATCCAGGTCATCGAAGGTGAAGTTCCAGTTTCCCGCCTCGACATTCGCGCGTTTAGCCCAGAGCAGCTCGAAGATGGCTGGCGTCTAGCTTGCGTAGCACGTGCCAACGGCAACCTAAAGGTTGATGTTCCGCCACTTTCCACCCGTCCAAAAGCAGCAACTGTCGGTGTTGGTCGCCAAGTTATTTTGCGCCCAGCGGTTCAAAAGCGATACGTAGAACTAGTTGAGCCAACACTTCATGATCAGCGCCCAGACATCGATCGATTACGCGATGCGATGGATGACTTGGAATTTGAAGCTGATCTTGCAGTACTCAAGACTCTGCCAACTATTTTGCGCAAGAACGATTTCAAAGTCACTGCCGTAGTTGTAAATGAGGCATTGATCGCTGTTGAGCCAGGCGATACCTCGGCTCAGAATTACGCGATCGGTATCGACCTTGGCACCACAACGGTTGTAGCAACTTTGCTAGATCTAGTTACGGGAACTCCGATGGCCGTTAAGTCCATGTTGAACAAGCAGCAACCATTCGGTGCTGATGTGATTTCTCGGATTTCGGCAACCATGATGGACCCACTTGCTGCCGGGCTGATGCAGACCGCTGGACTTGCTACCTTGAATGAATTGATTGCTGAAGTTTGTGCCGAAGCAGAAGTTTCCGCAGATCAGGTTTATGAAATTGCCATTGCCGGTAATGCAACTATGGTGGAGATTTTGCTTGGGGTAGACCCAGAACCAGTTGGTGTCGCTCCTTTCATTACTGCCGCTCAGAAGTGGCCAGTATTCACCGCAGCTGAAATTGGTATCGAAATGTTGCCATCAGCGCGAGTCTTTTTGTTCCCAGCTTTTGGAGCCTACGTTGGTGGCGACATCGTTGCTGGTGTTTTAGCAACTGGTATGGACCGCGATAAGCGGGTTCGATTACTAATCGACGTCGGCACAAACTGCGAAATCGTGCTTTCCAATGGTGATCAAATTCTCACAACTGCAGCGCCAGCAGGTCCAGCGTTTGAAGCTGCATCAATTGCTTGCGGCATGCGCGCAGCAGACGGTGCGATTGAAGTTGTGCAGGTAACTGACGAAGGCATCAAACTTGGCGTAATCGGTGATTCGGTTCCAGTTGGAATTTGTGGCTCAGGACTAGTTGACGCAGTTTATGTCTTGCACAAAGCAAAATTGATTGATGACTCAGGTCGATTTGTTACCGATGAAGATGCCATGAAGATCGCGCCACATTTAGCGTCACGTCTATTAACACGTGAAGCGGGCGATCGAATTTTTGTACTTCACTGGGATGGCGATGAACCAACGGTTTACTTATCACAGCGAGATGTGCGCGAACTACAGTTCGCGAAAGCTTCCATTGCAACCGGATGGCGCCTGCTGCTTGAAGAAGTAGGACTAGTTGATGACGATGTCCAACAGGTTTTGTTGGCGGGCTCATTTGGCTCTTACCTTTCACCAGCATCTGCAATTGGAATTGGCCTGGTGCCAAAACTTCCAGTTATGCGAATTGTTAGCGCCGGAAATGTTGCCGGTGAAGGAGCAAAGATGGTGCTTCTCTCCAGCACTGAACGAAGCGGCGCCACCACTTTGCTTGACGAAGTGGATTATGTAGAGCTTTCGGATCGACCAGATTTCAATGACAAATTCTTCTTGGAGTTGGCGCTTCCATCATGAGTGTTGCAGTGATAGCTTGCGGAGCACTTGCGGCCCATGTGCACGAAATTGCAGATCGTCGCAATCTCACCTTGCGAATCGAACCAATTAACCCGCTGCTTCACAATCGACCAGAGGGCATTGCGCCGGAAGTTGAAAAAATGATTTTGGAACTGCAGCCAACGTTTGATCAGGTGGCAATTGCCTACGCAGACTGTGGTACTTACGGTGCGCTTGATGAACTTTGTAATAAGTATCAAGTGTCTCGACTATCTGGTGACCACTGCTACGACGTTTTTGCTACTGCAGAAAAAATGAAAGCTGAATTCGAGGCTGTGCCAGGTACCTATGTATTTACCGATTACTTAGTCAAGACTTTCCGCCGAAGTGTAATGACGGAAATGGGTCTGGATCGATACCCAGAATTGCGCGATGACTACTTCCATTCATACAAGCGAGTGCTTTGGCTCGCGCAACATCAAACTCCTGAACTTGAAGCCGCAGCTATTGACGCTGCTGAATTGATCGGACTACCACTTGAAATTATTCAAGTGGGCGACCAGCACCTTGAAGAGCAACTGTTAAAACTAATTGGAGCGCCAAGTGAGTAATTACTCTGAAGAAAGCATTCTCAACTTCTTGGGACCTTATAAAGGTGATGGGTCAGCCATTTTGCG
>RGDC01000009.1 GCA_009918005.1 Actinomycetota bacterium | reverse complement strand
TTGGTAATACGCCTCAGTCATTGGTGTGCGAACTAAACCCGGGCTAACTGTGTTACTGCGAACGCCCTGTGGTCCGAGTTCAAAAGCTAGTTGCTTAGACATGATGACAACGCCAGCTTTACTCACACTATATGCACCACTTGAACCCTGAGGATTAGTGCTGGAAATTGATGCCACATGGATCATTGCGCCGTTTCCAGAAGCCACTAGCGCAGGCGTAAAGCTTCGAGCCATTAAGAAATACCCGGTCAGGTTAACTCTTAATAAGTCATTCCATTCAACTGTTGTTAAATCGGCAAGCGCCCCTGGTCGGACTAAACCAGCAGCGTTCACCAAGATGTCACAATTCTTGATTGAGGCTGCAATCGAAGATACTTTGTCTTCATTTGTTACGTCACAAACAAACCCCGTTGCGCTGCCACCACGTGCTTTAATTTCCGCAACGGAGGCTTCAACCAATTCGCCTGCCCTATCAAGGACATTGCAATGCACGCCATTTGCTGAAAGCTCGAGTGCAATCGCTTTGCCAATTCCGCCTCCCGCACCAGTAACTACAGCTGCGCGACCGGAAAGTCCTAGCCAGTCACTCATGACGAAATTTTTTCTGGCTTAACTTCAGCCATGATGCTTAATGCGGTTTTTGTATGTTCAACTTGATCCAGCCAAATTGGTCGCAAGATATCAATGCGCCATTCTTTTTCTTGAAGCTTTTCTAGCGGTCCAGCAATAGGGCGGAATCCGCCTGCTAGTTCGTGCAGGCGAACCATCTCAAGAGCAATCTTTGCCTGAATCAAATAGATCGGTGGCTGTGGTCCGCGCGCACCAATCATGCCGATCAAGTAAAACTTCTCTAAACCAAGAGGAACGATTGCTGCTCCAACGCGAAGCGGAACGCCTTCTTGTCTTTCTAGATACTCTTCGGACAAAAATGGTAGCGAGGCATGAAAGCCTGTTGCATACAAAATGGTGTCGTATTCTTTCGAAGTGCCATCGCTGAAGTGCACAGTCTTGCCTTCGAATCTTTCAATTCCTGGCTTAACTGCAATACGGCCATGATGGATCCAATAAAGCAATAGTTGATTTACTACCGGCGGACCATCTGCCAATGTTCGGTGATCTGGAGCTGGCATGCCTGGATAGTTCTCATGTGTACCTACAGATAGGCGAATCATCAGTCGTGCAATTAAGTCTTGCTCTTCGAAAGTAAATTCCTGCATCCAACCGAGCTCAGCTCGTGGCACACCAAAGAAAGTTTTTGGCTGGAAGAAATGTCCGCGACGAATCACAATGTCGGTCTCGAAATGATTTTGGGCAGCGTCGACCGCTAAGTCACAGCCAGAGTTACCAGATCCGATAACCAGCACTCGGGTACCGTCAATATCTTTAGTGTTTGTGTAGCTTCCGGAGTGAATTGTCTTGCCAGTAAATTCACCTGGGAATTCTGGACGCTTTTCATCCCACAAATGGCCGTTGGCTACAAATACACCGTCGTAGTTATTTGTCTTGCCATCACTGGTAGTTACGCTCCAACCAGCTGATCCGGTTGGACCATCTGTTGGTAGTGGCTCTACGCGATCAACCGAAACGCCAAACGTTACATATTTTTTCAAATCGAACTCTTCGGCAAAGTCTTCGAAGTACTTCAGCATCAATTTACGACTCGGGAAAATCGGCCAATCTTCTGGCATTGGATGTCCGTCATAACCGGTTACTTTGCTCGATGTAATAAGGTGCAATGCTTCGTAGTCAGTGTTCCAGTGACCACCCACGGCTTGAGTGCGCTCAAAGCAATCAAACTCAAGGCCGGCATCAACCAAAGTTTTCATGGATGCCAAGCCAGCTGGTCCAGCGCCAATCACACAGTACTTACTCATTTAACATTCTCCATTTCGAATAAGTTTTTCATTAACGGTCTGTCGAACAGCTCTTGGATTTCGATCTCACTGAAAGGCTTCATAAATTCCCGAACTGAAACTTGAATGTGGCCGTTCCAAATTGCAACCGCTCGTGCCGAATCTCCACTTGCAATAGCTTTCAGCAACTTTTCATGCCTTAGAATCAATGCCTTGTGATCGGAGTCGTCATACTTGATGCCCAAGAATCGAACAAATACTCCAATATCAATAGCAGTTTGCTCAAACATTTCAGTAATTCGTGGCAATTCCCCTCGGGCAATTAATGCCGATTGAAAATCCAGGTCTAGGGAGATCATGCGATTAGGGTCGCCTCCAACAAAATTACGCATCGCGTCGAGTTTTTTTGACAATTCGCTAAGGTCAAGTTGGGACTCAGAACTCAATTGACTCGCATGTGTCACCGCAATCGAACCCAGTGACATTCTCATGGCGTATACCTCGAGTACGTCATCAAAACTGGGTGCTGCAACAACTGCGCCGCGATTCTTGCGATGTTCGACAAGACCTTCCGTCGCCAAAATTCGAATAGCTTCGCGAATTGGACCTCGAGAAGTCTTGAACGATTCGGAAAGATCTTGTTCAATAAGTCGGTCGCCAGGATGCAGTTTGCCAACCAAGATTGCATCACGAATCTGATCTGCTAACAATTCAGCTGTACTTTGGCTTTCAATGGCTTGGAATGTCATCGCATTACATCCGCACCAGAAATCACAATAGTTTCCCCGTCAACGAATCCAGCTTTTGTTGGATCAGAAAGCAACCAAACCCACTCGGCAATTTCTGATGGCTGGGCAACGCGTCCGATTGGAATTGATTTAGCTGCTTCCTCCATGCGCCCAGTCGCCGCATTTCCTGGAGTTGCTACCCAGCCCGGAGCAATTCCGTTGACTCGAATACCATTTGGGGCTAACTCGAGTGCAAGTGCTTTGGTGATCATGATTACTGCAGATTTGGATGCCCCATAAAGCAGTTGTCCGCGTGAAACTGTAAATCCATCTACGGAGGCAAAGTTAACTACTGCAGAACCTGACTTCATATATGGGACACAGGAAGCAGTTACGTTTAAAACACCAAGCACATTTACATCAAAAATGAAACGAAAATTTTCTTCGGTGTACGTTTCTAAAGTTGTCGGCGGGAATACACCCGCAATATTTGCAACTGTATCGATTTGGCCACCGGCAGTTTTTACTATCGGTGCCAGCGCTAACTCTAACTGCTCGCGATTGCGAACATCAGCCTTAACCCAATGCAGATTTTCTGATTTGATTCCTGGGTTATCAGCTATATCAATTGCTATGACTTGCCAGCCTCGATCCAAGTACAGTTCTGCCGTTGCTAGACCCATGCCACTACCGGCTCCCGTAATAACTGCGGTGCATAATCGAGCCCTTAACTGTTGCCGTTCAAAGTGCGCAAAGTAAGGTTATTGAGAAATATCCAGTTTTTAGTGAGGTACCAAATGGCTGATTCCAGCATGGACATAGTTAGCAAAGTTGATCGTCAGGAAGCCGATAATGCCCTCGGCCAGGCTGCTAAAGAGCTTGCTACTCGTTTTGACTTCAAAGGAACTGAAACTTCAATCGAGTGGAAAGGTGAGCTCGGTGTCGAGATCACTTCCAGTACCGAAGACCGAGCCAAAGCCGCTCTCGAAGTATTTCGCGAAAAATTAGTCAAGCGTGGCGTTAGCCTAAAGTCCTTCACTTCTGGTGATCCAAGAGTTTCTGGCAAAGACTACAAAATAAATGGCGAATTTAAAGCCGGGATCAGCCAAGAGCAAGCAAAGAAGATCGGCAAAATTATTCGCGATGAAGGCCCAAAGAATGTAAAGACCCAGGTTCAAGGTGAAGAACTTCGAGTAACTGGAAAGAGCCGTGATGACCTGCAGCAAGTTCAACAACTGCTCAGTGAATCTGACCTAGATTTCGCAGTTCAATACACGAACTATCGATAGTTATTTTTTGCGGCGGCCGCTTGGTGGCTCGTCTACTTGTGGGGCAACTGATCCATCGTTTCGTCTCGCACTGGGCAGTGAAGCAGCCAAAGCTTCGATTCCATAAATCAATTCGCTTCTACCTTGGCCTGCTGGCATAGGTGAATCTGACCAGAACAACGCATCAAATGGGCAAACATCAATGCAAATCCCACACCACATACATTGACCAAAATCAATCGTGAATTGATCTAAAACATTTTTGGTAGCTTGCCTACGTGAATTGCTGTACGCCGGTGCGTCTGGGTCGGGTTCAGAATGCGCCTGCACAGTTATGCACCAGTCCGGACATTCCCGAACACAAAGCATGCAAGAAGTACATGAAGCTGGGTGAAGCGCAATCGTTGAATGGGTCATGATTTCCACTCTGGCAGAACCCCTGGTGGAAGGGATGGTCGGCGCTTTGCATTTTCGTCAGGCTCAACTGCGCCTGGCCATTGCGCGTCTGTTCGGGAGGCAAGTGCAAAGTCGCGGCGAAGTGGAAAACCTGATGATTCGA
This sequence comes from Actinomycetota bacterium, assembly GCA_009918005.1. Taxonomy (GTDB): domain Bacteria; phylum Actinomycetota; class Actinomycetes; order S36-B12; family UBA5976; genus UBA5976. The sequence continues at coordinate 23,599 of RGDC01000009.1, read as the reverse complement.
TTTCAAACGCAAGGTCGGAATTGCTGTTGCCAAGAAATTGGACGCCGAACATTTGGGCAACTTCTCGTTCATGAAAATCTACACTCGGATAAATATCAATCAAGGATTCTATGCTGGATTCGATTTCTGTTGAGAGAATCAGGTTCTCAGTTAAATCCTCATTTGAAACCATTAGCGAGATTTCAAAAGAATCTCCCCCATTATGAGTTGCCGTTAGCCATTCACAGCGAACTAATCCGCGTTGCTTCATATCTGCTGCTTGGCTTTGCCACAGAGACTTATCAACTTTTTGCTGAATCGTCATTTTGCTGCCAACTCCACAGCTTGCATCAATGCTGCTGCCAATTCTTCAGGTCCTGGTGGGCAGCCTGGTACCTGGATATCAACCGGGATTAATTCATGCGCTCCAGAAACCACAGAATATGAATCCCAGTAAGGCCCGCCAGAAATCGCACAAGCTCCAAAAGCGACTACTACTTTTGGTTCTTGCAGCGCTTCATAAGCCGATTTAACTGTTGGGGCTAGAGCATGAGTCACCGTTCCAGCAATAACCAATATGTGTTGCGCTGCAGATAGCTTTGCCACTGACTCGGTTTGGTTCCATTGCTCACAGTATGACTCTAGTCAGGATCTGGCACGAATGACTTACTGACGTTTCGTCGATTACGTAATGCGTCGACAGTGAGAATTACTAAAGCCACCCATGTGATGACAAAGCCGATCCAACGAACTTGTGGCATTGGCTCTTGAGTTAACCAAACTCCGACAAAGAATTGGATTGTTGGACCGATGTATTGCAACATTCCCAGAGTGGTAAACGGCAATCGGGTAATTGCAACCCCAAATGCGAGCAGTGGAATGGCAGTGAAAATGCCAGCGCTCGCCATCCAGAGCGTGTGGTCAAGACCATATTCCAAGAAAGTATTGCCGCCATTAAATTGCAACCATATTAAGTATCCAGTCGCCACTGGAGTAAGAATTAGTGTTTCAATCATCAAACTTTCCAGGGCTTGTACGTTTGCCAATTTCTTCACGTAGCCATACATTGTGAAACTAATTGAAAGTGACAGTGCAACCCATGGCACAACACCCATCGCAATCGTTATAAACATGACGGCAAAGGCTGCAATGCCGATTGCCAACCACTGCATAGGGCGAAGCTTTTCCTTGAAGAAAAAAACCCCGAGTGCTACGTTGAGTAGCGGGGTTATGTAATAGCCAAGCGATGAATCAAGTACATGCCCATTCATACTTGCCCAAATAAACAAACCCCAGTTAACGCAAATAAGTATCGAGGCGACCGTAAGCAACTTCATCTGTTGTGAATTTTTTAGCACAACTCGTAGTGACGCAATTCGTTTTTGATAAACCAGAATTGCTGCTACAAACAGTAGGCTCCACAGGATTCGATGGGCCAAAATTTCCAGTGGTTTAGCCGGCGCCAGATGAGGCCAGTAAAGAATTACTGCGCCCCAAATTATGTATGCAATAAATCCATTGATTAGGCCAATGGAATGTTCCGAACGCTTTTCTTTTTCAGCCGGCAAAGTCATGATGAACTAAAACTATTGCATGTGTGAAAATGTTTGGGCTTTGGGTTACTAGACGGTGCGATATGCAACGCTGTCAACGAGAGTTGCCATTGCCGTCTTTGCATCGCAATCAGGCAATGCAGCTAGTCGTTCGCGGGCACGATCTGCCCACTGCTCAAGTACTTCTCGGGCTTGATCCATTGCAGGATGAACCCGAAGGGCAGCTAAGGCCTCTGCATGTTCCATGTCATCGGTAATTGCTCGGCTGAGTAACTCGCGTAATCGGGGTGGCGTATCCGGATCAGCTAATGCAAACAACACTGGCAACGTGCGAATACCTTCGCGTAAATCGGTTCCCGGAGAGTCATCACTTAACTGGAAAGCAATTCCTATGCTTTCACCAAAGTCAGCAATTCGGTCCGTGATCTCGGGAGAAACTCCACTCATCATTGCGCCATATCGTCCAGCAGCTGCAATAAGTGAACCGGTTTTGTCAGCAAGTACCTCTAGGTGATGAACAATTGGATCTTCATCACCTTGCGGACCAACGCTCTCGCGAAGCTGACCAATAACAAGTCGCTCAAATGTTTCAGCTTGAACCCGAACTGCTTCTGGGCCTAAGTCAGCAAGCAACTTTGAGGACCTTGCGAATAGGAAATCGCCACTAAGAATAGCAACGGTGTTTCCCCAACGACTATTTGCGGACTGAGCCCCTCGTCGAACTTCGGCTTCGTCCATTACATCATCGTGATAAAGCGTTGCTAGATGTGTAAGTTCCACAACGACGGCAGAGGGTACGACACCATCAGCTTTAGAATCACCAAAATGTGAAGCTAGAAGTACGAGTAATGGTCGGAAGCGTTTTCCGCCAGCTTCAACTAAATGGCGCGCTGTTATGTCAGCAAGTTCATAGTCACTCCGGATTTCTTCCCGAAGTCGATCTTCGATCGCTGCAAGGCCAGCAAACATCTCTTCTTCGAGTGCTGCTAACTCTTCTGGGAATAAAACGCTCACAGGACAATCCTTGCATTTTGTGAGCAATGTTGCGACTTGAGGCCTAGCGAATGAATAAACCTGCATTGATTACTAAGTCAAGGACTGGCTGAGGCGCAATACCAAGAAGCAATGTGAAGGCAGCGCTGATTCCAATGGCCACGGTTGTGAATGCACTTGGGACTACGACGCTGGGTCCATCAACTGGAGGTTCAGTAAAGAACATCAACACAATAACTCTGGCGTAGAAGAAGGCCGCAATTGCACTGGCGGTTACCGCAACAATTACCAACGGAGTTGCACCACCGTCGACTGCAGCCGTGAATACTGCAAACTTTCCGACAAATCCACTCGTTAGAGGTATGCCCGCTAACGCTAGTAAAAATAGCGCGAAGATACTTGCCATTAATGGAGACTTCTTACCTAACCCAGCCCATTGTGAAAGATGCGTTGCTTCGCCTGAGGCATCTCGCACTAGCCCAACAATTGCGAATACGCCAACAGAAGTGAAGCCATACGCAAGTAAGTAGAACAAGGTGCTCGATAGTCCCGAAGCGCTCGTTGAAATTACGCCAAGCAAAATAAATCCAGTATGTGCCACTGATGAGAATGCCAACATGCGCTTCATGTCAGTTTGGGTAACCGCCAACAGTGATCCAATAACCATTGACAAAATTGCAACAATCCACATCATTGGGCGCCAATCCCAACGCATTCCACCAAAGGCTACGTAGAACACTCTTAGCAAAGCTCCAAAGGCTGCAACTTTAGTAGCTGCACTCATAAATGCAGTTAATGGAGTTGGTGAACCTTGGTAAACATCTGGAACCCACTGGTGGAATGGAACCGCACCTACTTTAAAAAGTAATCCGACGGCAATCATGCCAATACCGGGAATGATTAGGCCATCCGAGGATGCATTCTCCATTGCAACTGCGACTGTGCTGAAGTTTACCGAAGATGTGGCTGCATAAATCAAAGCCGCACCAAATAGGAAGAATGCGCTAGAGAACGCGCCAAGGATAAAGTACTTCAGCGCAGCTTCTTGACTTAAGAGTCGACGGCGTCGAGCCATACTTGCAATCAAATAAAGCGGCAGCGAGAAAACTTCAAGTGCTACGAACATTGTCAAGAAGTCATTCGCGACTGGAAAAAGTAGCAAGCCGCCAATGCAGAATAAGTACAGTGGCCATATTTCGGTTTGTAACCAACCTTGTGCAGTGAATTGACGCTCATCTTCACTTCCCGGAAGCGTTGATGATCTCGATGCGAATGCATCACCTTGTGGATCAATCTGCCGTTCAGCAAGCAACAATGTAGCGACAAATGAAATCAAAAGAATTATTCCCTGAAGCACCATGCCAGGACCATCAATGGCAACTGCATCACTTGCAGCCAACTGACGTAATCCCTTTACTTGACCACCATTGGTAATTAGTTCACCAGCAAGCTGAGCGGTTGCATTAATAACGACGTAAGCAAAAGCCAACACGATGCTGGCAAGCGCCAACATCAGTTGAATTGGGCGACGAAGTGTGCGAGGAATAAATGCTTCAACCAAGACGGAGAGCACTCCAGCTGCCAACAAAATGATTATTGGAGCAAGCGCTTGGTATTCGACGGAAACTCTCATGAGCCACTCCCTTCCATTGAAACGGAAGCTTCTGGATCAGTAACTCCGACATATGTTTGAACTTGTTCAACGGCTGGGTTAATGACGTTAAGCGCAACCTGTGGCACAAATCCCAAAACAATTAAAATTGCCAAAAGTGGTGCAACTGCAACCAGTTCGCGTTTCGAAATCTCAGTTACCGTTTCTTCGACTTCCTTGCTTGGGATTCCAGTCATCATTCTTTGGTAAAGCCAAAGAATGTAAACCGCAGCTAATACAATTCCGAAAGTCGCAATTATGGTTGCAGTTGGGTTAACTGCGTACGCACCCGTTAGTACTAAGAATTCTGAAATAAAGGTAGACATGCCTGGCAATGCTAGGCCGGACAGACCCGATAACAAGAAAACGCCGGTAAGTATCGGAGCAATTTTCTGGACGCCACCAAAATCTGCAATTCGTTTCGAGCCACGGCGAGAAACCAGATAACCCAATGCCAAGAATAAAGCGCCAGTTGAGAAGCCGTGGTTAACCATGTAGAACGACGAACCACTAAGTCCTTGTGAGGTCATAACAAAGATTCCAAGGACGATAAATCCAAAGTGAGAAATTGAAGTGAAGGCAACTAGGCGCATAACATCTGATTGCCCAATGGCAAGAAGTGCACCATAAAAAATACTTATTACTGACAGAGCAATGATTGCCGGTGCGTAGTACTTGCTTGCCTCTGGAAAAATTGGAAGCAAAAAATGCAGCATTGCAAAAGTACCGACTTTATCAAGCACGCCAACTAACAATGTGGAAGTTGCCGGAGTAGCCTCTGCAGCAGCATCGGGTAACCAGGTATGGAACGGAACCATGGGAGCCTTAACTGCGAATGCAAAGAAGAAGCCGAGGAAGAGCATTTTCTGGGTGCCTGGATCAATGTTCAATGTAGTGAGAGTCTGGAAATCGAAGGTTCCATTTCCTAACTCACGACTTGAAACTACATAAAGTCCAATGAGTGCAGCCAGCATAAACAGGCCGCCGACAAGTGAGTACAGCAAGAATTTCATAGCCGCGTATGCACGTTGCGGCCCACCAAATTTTCCAATCAGGAAGTAGATCGGAAACAGCATTGCCTCGAAGAAGACATAGAAAAGAAATAAGTCATTAGCCGCAAAGACGCCAATAATTAAAGTTTCTAAAACAAGAATTAAGGCAAAGTAGCCTTTAACTGTTCCTTGGCGTGAACTTTCAACATCCCACCAGCCAGCAATGATTGCCACTGGCACCAAAATTGCAGACATCACAATCAGCGATGCTGAAATTCCATCAACCCCTAAGGTCCATGAGATGCCAAAAGCCGGAATCCAATCGTAGGACTCGACATGCTGGAGTCCTCCGGACGTATTTTCCAGTCCCAGTACAACAAGGACTGAAGCCGCTAACGTTGCTAGTGCAAAGACAAGGGCGACTTGCTTTGCAAGTTTTTCTTTTCCAGATGGCAATAAGAAAACACCTATTGCCCCAACGAGTGGGATTAGCATCAACGTCGTTAGCAACATGATTAAAGCCTCACTAATAGAAGTACGAGTGCAATCAAAACTGCGCCACCAAGCATGGTTAATGCATAAGAACGGACATAACCATTTTGCAAACGCCGGGCACGAGCTGAAAGTCCACCTATTGCTGCAGCAAGTCCACTGACTAAGCCATCGATTGCCTTTGAGTCAAACCAAGTCAAAGATCGAGTTAAGTACTGCCCAGGGCGCATAAACACTGATTCATTTAATGCATCACCATATGCATCTGCTCTAGCAGCTCGAGTTAAGAAGCTCACGTTTGATGGTGCAATGACTGGTACTGGGCGTCGACCGTATCGCAACCAGGCAAACAATGCTCCACCAAATACGACCGCAAGCGTTATTGGTATCAAAACCGTGTTCGAGACTGAATGCTCAGGTTTCGCAAATCCGGTAATCGGTTCTAACCAATGTTCGATATCCCCAACGAACAGCATCGCCATGCCACCAAAGACTGATCCAAAAGCCAAGATAATCATTGGGATTGTCATCACAGCCGGAGATTCATGTGGATGAACATCGTCTTCCCAACGAGCTTCACCAAAGAACGTCATCGTCATCATGCGTGTCATGTAGAAAGCGGTTACACCTGCACCTATCAAAGTAGCCATACCGATGATCAAGCTCTGGCTAAATGCCGCATGAATGATTTCATCCTTCGACCAGAATCCGGCAAATGGCGGTACCCCGATAATTGCCAAGAAGCCAAGTCCAAAAGTTGCATAAGTGATTTTCATCATCGTGCGAAGTGCCCCGTAGTGACGCATGTTCACATCATCATGCATGCCATGCATTACCGAGCCTGCTCCAAGAAATAAGCCAGCCTTGAACATACCGTGGGTAAGTAAGTGGAAAATTGCAAAAACATAACCAACCGGTCCAAGTCCAGCAGCTAAAACCATGTAACCAATTTGGCTCATAGTAGAGCCTGCTAGACCCTTCTTAATATCGTCTTTTGCAGTTCCAATGAATGCACCAAGTAAGAGTGTGATTGCACCTACGATTACCACTGCAGTTCGAGCAGTTTCGGATAAATCAAAGATCGCATGCGCTCTAACAATGAGATACACGCCAGCGGTAACCATAGTTGCTGCGTGAATCAGGGCAGAAACTGGAGTTGGACCTTCCATGGCATCAAGCAGCCAGGATTGCAATGGGAACTGTGCACTCTTTCCGCAAGCAGCCAGAAGGAGTGCTAAGCCAATCCACGTGATTGTGTTCGGGGAACTTGCTTCAGCAGCCGCATTGACTCCCTCGAAAGTTACGGTGCCAAAAGTTACAAACATGAGAATGATCGCAAGAGACAAACCTACGTCGCCGACACGATTGACAATAAAGGCCTTTTTACCAGCCGTCGCTGCGCTTGGCTTTTGTTGGTAATAACTGATCAAAAGGTACGAGGCCAGCCCTACGCCTTCCCACCCGACATAAAGCAAAAAGTAGTTGTCAGCAAGAACCAAAAGCAACATTGCGGCTACGAACAAATTCAAATAGGCAAAGAAACGACGACGATTTGGGTCATGCTCCATGTAACCAATTGAATAAATATGAATCAAAGTTCCAACGCCCGTAATCAAGAGCACGAAAACAATTGAAAGTTGATCTAGGTGTAAGCCAAATGGAACTTGAAAGGCTCCCACGGAAATCCAATCGAACAAATGTTGTCCGACTTCGCGCTCTTCTTCCGACTTTCCAGCCATCTGAATGAAAAGAAATGCACCAAGTACGAATGAGGCACCCGACATCGCTACAGCTAAGAAGTGTCCCCAAACGTTGGTGCGACGGCCCCCGAGCAAGAGCACTGTGGCGCCAAGTAGCGGCAGACCAATAAGAGCGGCAATCATTTTCAGTTCCTCTAGTACTTCATCAGACTTGCTTCGTCGATCGAGGCTGATCGACGAGTTCGGAAAATTGTCACGATAATTGCAAGACCAACAACAACTTCAGCGGCAGCAACAACCATTACAAAGAAGGCAACCACAAGGCCATCAAGAGTTCCGGTATTGCGAGCTGCAGCAACGAAGGCAAGATTTGCCGCGTTGAGCATTAACTCAACACTCATGAAAACGATAATTGCATTTCTGCGAACCAATACTCCGTAAACACCAATGGTGAAAAGAATGGCAGCCAGAATCAAATAGTTGTTTGGATTCACTTTGCTGCCTCATCAATCTCAGCAGCTTTAGTAACTTGCCCTTCACCACGGAATGCGGTGGGAAGCGATTCGATAGATGTAGTTCCATCGGGCAACAAGGCTGGAGTATCAACCGAGTTATTTCTCGCAAGTACACCTGGTGCCGGCAATGGTGTTACGTGATTGCTAAGTGTGCGCTCTCGTTGCATTTGATCCTGAGTTTTTCGAGGACTCCATCGTTCGTTATGTGCCAAGACCATCGCACCCAGAGCTGCAGTAATCAAAAGCGCTGACAATACTTCGAATGCAAACAGATAGGTTCCGAAAACTAACCCTGCAATCGCTTGCATGTGACCGCCGTAGCCCGCATTGGCATACGCCAGACCGGCTGATGGAGAGGCTAAAGTGCTTGAAATTGATGCCACAACTACGCCACCAAAAGTAAGTGCAAAAAGTCCAGCCAGTAGTCGTTGACCTTTTATTGTTTCTAAGAGTGAGTCTGAAGAATCCACTCCAACGATCATCAGTACGAATAGGAATAGCATCATGATCGCACCGGTATAAACGATGATTTGCGTGGTTCCAAGAAATGGAGCTTCCAGCGCAAAATAAAGAACTGCGATGTTAATCATTGCGAAAGCAACCCATAATGCGCTGTGTACAGCTTTTTTAGATGCCACCATTCCAAGGGCACCAACTATGGCAAACGTACCCGAGACCCAAAAAACTACGCTCTCACCATTCACTAGTTTTCACCTACCTTTATTGGGCTAGGTGTTGGGCTACTACCGACTTTTCCTTCGTAGTAATCAATCGCAGTCGTGCTTGGTGCCATGTCGTGCGGCGGTAATTCCATGCCAGCCAATAGTGGAGCGAGTAGATCTTCTTTTGTGAAAATCAGTTTCTCGCGACTGTCATCAGCCAATTCATACTCATTCGTCATGGTTAACGCACGAGTCGGACATGCTTCGATACATAATCCACAAAGTATGCAGCGCAAATAATTGATTTGGTAAGTTCGGCCATAACGTTCGCCAGGCGAGAAGCGCTCTTCTTCAGTATTGTCCGCACCTTCAACATAAATCGCATCTGCCGGACAGGCCCAAGCACAAAGTTCGCAGCCAATACATTTTTCTAAACCATCAGGATGACGGTTGAGCTGATGACGACCATGGAAACGAGGCTTTGGTGGATACTTATCGCGCTCTTCTGGATATTGCTCAGTAGTTACCTTCTTGAACATCGACAAGAAAGTGACACCAAAGCCGCGGATCACTTGTGGAACTTTAGACATTAGTGCCCTCCGTAGTTTCCAATGTGGACTGCGCTGAAGCACCACTAGAAATTGTTACCTTAGTTCGACGCGATGGCTGGGCAACTTGTCCTGGCATCGGTGGTACTGGGAAGCCGCCCACAAATGGATCAAATTCTTGATCTGCTGCAATCGCTTGCCGTTCGGCTTCAATCTCATCCGATTTCTTGCGCCGTAAATCAAGTACGTACGAAATGACCACCACCAGGATCAGAACTGCGCTGGCAACGAATAGCAAATTGCGCGACTCTAATCCACCTGTGCTGCGCAAGTAGCGCGCAATCGCCACGATCAAAATCCATACGATAGAAACTGGAATTAAAACTTTCCAGCCAAACTTCATGAATTGGTCGTAGCGCAACCGCGGTAGCGTGCCCCGAAGCCAAATGAAAACGAAGATAAACGCAAACACTTTGCCAAAGAACCAAAGCATTGGCCACCAACCAACGTTGGCTTGATCCCAAAGTGATATCGGCCAAGGTGCGCGCCAGCCACCAAGGAAAAGTGTTGTAGCAAGCGCAGAAACTGTGACCATATTTACGTACTCAGCCAAGAAGAAAAGTGCGAACTTCAAAGATGAATACTCGGTGTGGAAACCACCAACGAGTTCACCTTCGGCTTCTGGCAAATCAAAAGGTGCTCGGTTGGTTTCACCGACCATTGCTGTTGTGTAAATGATGAATGATGGCAACAGAAGAACGATGTACCACATTGGCTCTTGTGCAGCGACGATTTGGGATGTCGACATTGACTGTGCGTAAAGGAATACTGCAACAAAGGAAAGTCCCATCGCAATTTCGTAGCTAATCATTTGTGCCGAGGAACGAAGTCCACCTAATAACGGATAGATCGAGCCAGATGACCATCCGGCAAGAACGATTCCGTAAATTCCAACAGAGGCAATTGCCAATATGTATAGAACAGAAACTGGAAAATCTGTTAGTTGAAGTGGTGTTGTAGTTCCAAAAATCGAAACCTCTGGACCAAGTGGAATTACCGCAAAAGTTAAGAACGCAGTTGTCGCAGCAATGACTGGGGCAATTATGTAGACGGCTAGGTGGGCGCCTTTAGGAATAATTTCTTCCTTCAAAGCCAATTTGATGCCATCCATCAAGGACTGTAGTAACCCAAACGGACCCACACGGTTTGGCCCGATTCGCATCTGCATGCGACCTACCACGCGACGCTCGGCCCAAATTGTCAGCAAAGTCATCAGAACCATGATTACGAAAATTCCCAATACCTTTACCGCAATCACTGCACCAGGGTCGTTGCCAAAGATGCCTAGATCACCTTGCGCTTCCGCGTGAAACATTAGTTACCTCCCGGCGAGACTGTTACAACGCAACCAGACGGCAAGTTCAATGAACTTCCTTCACTATTTGCTGGGAGCCAGACGACATCATCGGCCATTCCGGCGGTGACGATCAAAGGCGCGCTGGCACTTCGGCCACAGCATTCAACTGTTGCTGCTGCGCCGTCAACCAGATTAAGTTTTTGTGCCGTGGCTGGGCTGACTCGAACGACAGCTACACGAGCAGTTGCGGCTAAGTACGGTTCACCACTTTGTAAGGAACCTTTATCTAATAGGTGTCGCCAGGTTGAAAGAATTGCCTGTCCATTTCCTGCAACTTCCGCACTACCGCTCTCTGCTTTAAGAACAGGTCTTGTGGCCGTCGCCCAGAAATCTTTGACATTAATGGACTTGCCAAGTTCGCGTGCCAATTCAGCCAATACATCAGCATCACTAAGCGCACCTGGTGTTGGAACTACTGCCCCAAAACTTCGGTCACGACCTTCCCAGTTACGGAAAGTCCCGGATTTTTCAGTTACCACTGCGACCGGTAAAACCACATCTGCTTCAGCAGTGATTTCGGTGTGACGACTTTCAAGTGATACAACAAATTGTGCTTTTTCAATAGCTGCAATCAAATCACCATCGACATCTTCTGGTGAAACCCCACCGATTACTAATCCCTTAATTTCTGAACCAGTAGCGGCGATAATTTCCGAAGTATTTCGGCCATCGATTGGTAGGAGCCCTGCATCAAGCGCACCGCGTTCCCCAGCACGTCTTGGGATCCATGCCAACTTCGCTCCAGTTTTGGCAACTAGTTCAGCGACCGCAGTTAACGCACCTGGAGTTTGAGCCGCACGTTCGCCAACTAAAACCACACTGTCGTTAGTAAGGTGAGTTGCCGCTGAGGTAATTACCGAAACTTCTTCACGAGGACCGGCAACTAGCAAAGTGCCTTTCATCTTGGCAAGACCAGCACTTGTATACGGCGCGACTGCGTAGACCTTGGTGGTGCCACTTAATGCTGCTTTGCGTAAACGTAAAAACACAATCGGAGATTCGTCTTCAGGCTCAAATGAAACTAAGAGCACACTCTTGGCTGCTTCCAAGTCTCCATAAGTTACATCAAGTGGCTTATTAGCTATGTGATTAGCTAGGAATGCAGTTTCTTCGTTGCTCACTGCGCGAGCACGGAAATCAACATCGTTAGTACCAAGGACTTCTCTGGCAAACGATGCATAGCTTTGGGCATCTTCGACGGTTACTCGCCCACCACTTAATACTGCAGTGGCCTTACCAGCCTTTGCCAAACCATTAGCGGCAACGCGTAAAGCTTCTGGCCACGATGCTGGAACTAAATTACCGGCATCGTCACGAACTAATGGATGCGTTAAACGTCCTTCGTTTGTGTAAGGGAATGCAAATCTGCCCTTGTCACAATTCCACTCTTCATTAACTTCTGGAGCATCCCATGCCAAGCGTCGCATCACAGTGCTGCGACGAACATCAGTGCGAAGTGCGCAACCACTTGCACAGTGTTCGCATGCAGTCGGAGTGCTGATCAAATCAAATGGGCGAGACCGGAAGCGATACTTTGCGCTCGTCAATGCACCCACTGGACAAATTTGAATTGTGTTTCCCGAGAAATACGAATCGAATGGCTGATCTTCGGAGGTTCCGACCTGTTGCTTCGCGCCACGCTCTAGTAATTCAATAAACGGATCTCCCGCGATCTGATCAGCAAATCGAGTGCAGCGAGCACAAGAGACGCAACGCTCACGGTCTAACAGAACCTGAGCACTTACATTTATTGGTTTTGGAAAAGTGCGCTTAGTGCCTTCGAATCTGGTTTCGCCTTGGCCATTTGTCATTGCTTGGTTCTGCAATGGACACTCGCCACCCTTGTCACAAATTGGACAATCGAGTGGATGGTTGATTAACAAAAATTCCATAACGCCAGCTTGGGCTTTTTCTGCCATTTCGCTAGTGTGCTGAGTTTTGATAACCATGCCGTCAGAAACTGTTACTGCACATGAAGGTTGCGGCTTACCTTGTCCTTCAATTTCAACTAAGCACATACGGCAAGCTGCCACTGGATCTAAAAGCGGATGATCACAGAAGCGTGGAATTGCAGTGCCAAGCATTTCGGCAACACGAATTATTAAAGTGCCAGCTGGTACTTCAACCACTACCCCATCAACGGTGACGGTAACGGTTTGCGTAGTTACGGTCATCGAGTTGCTCCTGCAAAAACGGTTGCAGCAACTGGATCAAAGCTTTCATTAGCTGGCGTATTTGTTGCTAGCACAAATTCATCTCGGAAGTACTTGAGTGCTGCTGGGAATGGCGTCGCTGCCGCATCGCCAAGAGCACAGAATGAACGACCGGCAATCTGCGAACAAATGTCAATTAACTTATCGAGATCAGATTCCGTGCCATGACCATCTTCAAAACGGTGCAACACATCACTTAACCACCAAGTTCCCTCGCGACAAGGAGTGCACTTGCCACAGGATTCGTGCTTGTAGAAAGCAAGCCAACCAGTAACTGCGCGAACCACAGAAGTTGTTTCGTCAAAAATCATTGGCGTGCCAGTTCCAAGCATGGATCCAGCAGCCGCAATGTCTTCATAAGTTAGAGGCGTATCAAGTAGATCTGGCGTCAGCATTGGAACTGAGGATCCACCTGGTAGCCAGAACTTAACTTTGTGCCCGTCTCGAACTCCGCCAGCATGCTCAAGAAGTTCACGCATAGTGATTCCAAGTGGAGCTTCATAAATACCTGGACGGTTTACATGTCCTGAAACTGCAAACAATTTAAAGCCTGGAGACTTTTCCGTTCCAAATGACTTAAACCAATCAACGCCGTTGTTAACAAGGTATGGAATGTTTGCGATTGTCTCCACATTGTTTACACATGATGGTGACGCATAAAGACCGGCGACTGCAGGAAATGGTGGCTTAAGTCTTGGCTGGCCACGACGACCTTCAAGCGAATCGAGTAGTGCTGTCTCTTCACCACAAATGTAAGCACCAGCACCAGCGTGTAGAACTACTTCAAGATCAAATCCTGAACCCATGATGTTTTTGCCAAGGTAACCGGCGGCATAGGCTTCACGAATCGCAGCATTTACTCGACGGAATACGTGCGGAACTTCACCGCGAATATAAATGAAAGCATGATTCGCACGCATCGCATATGAAGCAATAATGATTCCTTCAATAAGCGAATGCGGGTTCGCCATCATTAACGGAATATCTTTACACGCACCTGGTTCAGATTCATCGGCATTGATGACTAAGTAATGCGGCTTGCCATCACTCTGCGGTACGAAACTCCACTTGAGGCCAGTTGGGAATCCTGCACCGCCACGGCCACGTAATCCCGAATCCTTTACTAGCGAAATAATTTCATCTGGACCAGTAGCGAATGCTTTTTTGAATGCCGTGTATCCACCATGGCGCATGTAGCCACCAATTTTGTAGGAATCTACTTCATCCCAATGTGCGCTTAGTACTGGAGTTAATGTCATTTCTTTACTCCTGGTGCACTTTGGCCAAGTTCTTTGGCACGATTCAGACCAGCCAACATTTGGGCATCTGCTTGTACGCCTTCATCAACAAGGCCATCATCAAACCCGGCAAGAGTTAGCTCGTTTTCCTTAAAGGTTCGAATCTTTGGACCACGCGTACTTCGCACTTCTGTTCCACTCACAAGTTTTTCAACAACATCAATTGCAGATTCTGTTGTCATGTTGTCCAAGAACTCCCAGTTAGCTGTCATGACTGGTGCGTGTGTGCAAGCGGCTTGACACTCAATACGCTCAAGAGAAATTTTTCCATCCGGTGTTACTTCGTCATGTCCGATACCAAGTCGAGAACTTAACTTTTCCCAAATTGCATCACCACCAAGAATTCCGCATCCCGGGTTGATACAAACACCAATGTGATATTCACCAGCTGGCTTTCGGTGATACATAGTGTAAAAAGTTGCAACGGCTGCAACTTCCGCAGTTGTTAGCGAAAGTTCATCGGCACAAAGTGCAATTCCGTCTGCGCTTACATAGCCTTCTTCTGCCTGAACTAAGTGCAGCATTGGCAGCAAGGCTGACCTAGCTTGCGGATAGCGTGAAATGATTTCACGCGCCTGTACTCGAGTTGATTCAGAAAGTGACATTAACGATCAACGCCTCCCATTACTGGATCAATCGAAGCAACAGCAGCGATCACGTCGGCAATCTGTCCGCCTTCACACATTGCAGCAACTGCTTGCAAATTCGTAAAGGATGGGTCTCGATAGTGAACTCGATAAGGACGTGTTCCACCATCAGAAACTATGTGAACGCCAAGTTCGCCACGTGGCGATTCAACTGCGCTGAACACCTGACCAGCTGGAACCTGGAAACCTTCAGTTACTAATTTGAAGTGATGAATTAGCGCTTCCATTGATTCGCCCATGATGTGCCGGATGTGATCCAGTGAGTTACCTTGACCATCAGAACCGATTGAAAGTTGTGCTGGCCAAGCAATCTTCTTGTCTTCAACCATTACTGGACCTGGCGTCAAACGATCTAGGCACTGTTCAACAATGTTCAAAGACTGTTCCATTTCCGTCAAACGGATTAGGAATCGTCCGTAGGCATCAGAAGTTGTCTGAGTCATAACATCGAATTCGTAATTTTCGTATCCGCTGTATGGCGAAGTTTTCCGAAGGTCTTCAGGAAGCCCGGTAGCTCGAAGTACTGGACCGGTGACTCCCAAAGCCATGCAGCCTGCAAGGTCTAGCTTTCCGATGCCCTGCGTTCTCGCTAACCAAATCGAGTTATCGACCAGCAGGTCCGCGGTATCTTTCATGCGCCGTCGTAGACCAGTTACAAGTTCAAACAAGTCAAGAACTGATTCGCGCTCACGGAATCCAAAAATCATTGCGGTAAGTGCACCAAGTTCCATGCCACCAGTTGCCAGGGCAACTAAGTGAGAAGACACTCGGTTAAGTTCCATCATCATTACGCGAATTACTTGCGCACGTTCTGGAATTTGATCAGTGATGCCTAAAAGTTTTTCAACACCTAAGCAGTATGCAGTTTCGTTAAAGAACGGGGACAAATAATCCATACGAGTAACGAAGGTTACTCCTTGCGTCCAAGTTCGGAACTCAAGATTCTTTTCGATGCCAGTGTGCAAATAGCCAATTCCGCAACGAGCTTCAGTTACGGTTTCGCCTTCGAGTTCTAAAATCAAACGCAATACGCCGTGAGTCGATGGATGCTGTGGACCCATGTTTACGACAATTCGTTCGTACTCGCCTTCGGCAGCGCCAAGAACTGAATCCCAGTCTTGGCCCATAACGGTATGAACGCGACCTTCAGTAGTTTCGTAAGTTGGTGAATAAGTGTCAGACATTAGCTGTACGACCTCCTGTTATCAGGAGGCGGAATAGTCGCGCCCTTGTATTCAACGGGAACGCCACCAAGTGGGTAATCCTTGCGCTGGGGATGGCCTTGCCAATCATCCGGCATCATGATTCGAATTAAATGTGGATGACCATCAAAAATTATTCCAAAGAAGTCATATGTTTCGCGCTCATGCCAGTCGTTAGTTGGGTAAACCGACATGATTGAAGGAATATGCCGATTGGAATCTGGTACTGAAACTTCTAACCGAATCCGACGGTTATGGGTTAGTGATCGAAAATGATAAACCGCATGTAATTCATGGTCTTTATGTTCTGGGTAATGAACTCCACTAACGCCAAGGCAAAGTTCAAATCGCAAACCTGGTTCATCGCGCAGAGTTTTTGCGATCGCAACTAGTTCACTTGGGCGGACATGAAGTGTTAGTTCATCATGATCAACAACCACTTTTTCGATTGCTTTTTCCCAGGATGATTCAAAGTCAGGCAGTGCGGCAATCAATTCATCTGCAAGTTCGTCAAAGTAGTTACCGTATGGGCGTTCGGACGGAGCTGGGACTGGAACTACCGTGGCTAGGCCACCAAAGCCAGAGGTATCACCGGAGCCCGTTGCGCCAAACATTCCTTGGCTCGCACTTGTAACTTCAAGTAACGGCTGGCCATTGTGTACTACGTCATTACTCATCGCAATAAACCTCGTTGCGCAGTTACTGGTGTAGCAACAAGTGCTTCTTTTTCAAGTTCAACTATTTCGCGTTTACGGTTTGATCCCAATTTGGTATCACCGATTTGTTCATGCAACTTTAATAATGCATCGATAAGCATTTCTGGACGCGGTGGGCAACCAGGTAAATAAATGTCAACTGGTACAACGTGGTCGACACCCTGCACAATTGCGTAGTTATTAAACATGCCACCCGAAGACGCGCATGCTCCCATTGCGAGAACCCACTTTGGTTCAGGCATTTGGTCATAAATTTGACGAAGTACCGGAGCCATTTTTTGGCTAACTCGCCCAGCAACAATCATTAGATCTGCCTGACGAGGTGAGGCTCGGAAAACTTCCATGCCGAAACGAGCTAAATCATATCGACCAGCACCAGATGCCATCATTTCAATGGCACAGCAAGCAAGGCCGAACGTTGCAGGCCACAAAGAGTTCTTACGGGCATAACCGGCTAATCCTTCTACCGTGGTTAGTAAAACACCACTTGGTAGTTTCTCTTCTAGTCCCATTTTTCCTCTAACCTCTTAATCCCATTCGAGTCCACCGCGGCGCCAAACAAAGGCGTACGCAACTAGAACTGTGAGAATGAAAATAATCATTTCAATTAATCCAAATAGCCCGAGTGCATCAAAGGAAACGGCCCACGGGTAAAGAAAAACAATCTCTATATCAAAAATAATGAAAAGCATTGCAGTGATGTAGTACTTCACTGGGAAACGACCGCCGCCCAACTGAGCTTGCGCAGGCTGGATGCCACATTCATAAGCATCAACTTTGGCGCGGTTATATCTTTTCGGTCCCGTAAACGAAGCAGCTGCAACCGAGAAAACAGCAAAACCAAATGCCAAAAGACCTAAGAAGAAAATGGGTAGGTATACGTTTCCCTGTCCCACGGTTAGGCCACCTTTCGCTTGCGCTAGTTAATCCTAGAGGCGAAAAGCCCCTTGAAAATTCAGCATTTGTGCGTTTGTGAATAAATTCACTTGAACCACCCCAGTTTATTTACCAGCGGTTAATTGAATGCGTTCGGGGCGTTACTTAATTGCCCTATGCAGGGCAGTAGACATTACTTAGTTGCCCTGTGTAGGGCAACTATTCCCCCGGTCAGATCGCGGTATTCGCAAGTTTTCCAGCCCGATGCCAAAATCACTTCACTAAGTTCTGCCTGATTTGGCCAAGCTCGGATTGATTCAGCCAAATATACGTAAGCATCCGGGTTACTCGACATCGTTTTCGCGACTGCGGGAAGCGCCTTCATCAGATACTCCATGTAGACCGTGCGAAACGGCGACCAAGTTGGGTGGCTAAACTCGCAAACCACAAGACGGCCGCCCGGTTTGGTAACTCGGTACATTTCAGTCAATGCCAGTTTTGAATCCTGAACATTTCTCAGTCCAAATGAGATTGTGACTGCATCAAAAGAGTTATCCGCAAACGGCAGGTTCATGGCATCACCCTGCACAAAAGTCAGGTGCGGAAATTGCTCGCGTCCAACTTCAATCATGCCGGCACTGAAATCGCATGCGGTTGGATTTGCTCCGGCTTCATAGAACGGCTGGGTACTGGTACCTGTTCCTGCAGCTAGATCAAGAATCTCTTCGCCAACCGTTGGCGCAACCGCTGCAACCACTGCTTTTCGCCAATTTCGAGTTTGGCCCAAACTAAGTACGTCATTTGTAATGTCGTACTTCTTTGCGACAGCATCAAACATGGCAGCAACTTCGTGCGGCTCTTTGTTTAAATTCGCGCGGGACATACTTCTAGTCTGCCATCTTTTAGGTTGTGCGCATTTCCAGGTTGCTATGTTGTGTTAGAAATCTTTTTCAACACTGAATTCCAGAGTGAATTCACATTTCTAATAGCGGATAAGACCTGTTGATTGTCTGTTGCCATAGTTGAGTCTCGCAAAATTACACTCGCAGTTGTCGGAGAAAGTGCTATGTCGCCGGCAAAAAGTGACTTCCAAACTTTATCTTCATCACTTCGAATTTGCTCTAACTTCGCTAAGTCTTGTCGCAGTAGCGAAGCTTGAATGGTGAGTTCTTCGCGTTGATCCAGTGACGAAATAACGACGCCGCCCAAAACTGCGCCACCATTAAAAAAGATAAATGGTATTGCTGCATAAGCTAACGCAGCAGTGTATGCGCCAAAGTCATCACCTGCAAAATAACCAAGGATTAAGAGCCAAAAGAATAGGTAGGACACTACGACTAATTCAAATGCAAAAATTCGAATAATCAATACCTGCCTTAATAGTCGTGGGGCAAGATATTTTTCATAACAAAAAAAGATGCAATAACTTAACGCGCTTAAAGTTATGCCCCAAAAGGCAGCGTGCAATTCATTCATGTAATAACTCAGCCAACTACAGAAGCCAAAGAATGAAACTACTGAGATAAGCCTTGTGAGTGATGAATTCGGTTTAGTACTTGATGAAATTATCCCTGAAAATGAGTATCTAAGTTTCGAATTTATCTTTGGCATTCGGACAGGACCTGGAAAGCCACTTGCAATTTGGTTTACTCGGAAATCAATTTCTTGCAAGTTAGTTTGTAACTCATCAATTTCATTTTTTACACTTTGATTGAGTGAACTAGATGCTGCATAGTTATCGAGAGTTCCAAGAGTTGATTGTATTTCTAGCGAAATCTCACGAATCGAAAAAGTTCTTGCATCTCTAATTTCTCGAGTGATTTCCAATTGCTTTCTCGAGAGGTCTGCCAGCAAGCGCTTCGCCAAACCAACTTGATTCAAATTTCCACCCAAAACTTGAAATACCCAACCGAATCCTAGATAAATGAAGGTGGCAAAGGCCAAACTAATGGCTCGCTGAAACATCGTCTGTGAAATTGGCTCAAGGTTCCAGCTTCGAAGAATTGCTTCAAAAAGTATCGTGCCTGCAATATTCAGTAAAAGAATCATTGCAACTACAACGGTTGCTCTCAAAACTCCTATCTGTAATCGTGAAACAAATCTGCCCAGAATCAAAAGTGAAGCAACTAATAGCAGTTGCGAGATTACGACTGCACAAGCGCTATAGACAAAAAAATCGCGATCGCCAGCCGCATATACCGTTAGTTTTCCGAGCGAAAAAACCACCGCTGCAAGAGACAAGGTCGGTAAGTTGAACTCATACGCGGCCGCAATATTTTGAAGCAACCGTTGCGATTGAGGGTTTATTTGAGCTGTTGTTAACTCGGTCACGCCCTAAGTCTATGTAGCCCTTATGCAAATGCCGAGAAGCAAAAGACACCGTAGGCTTATCGGATTATGACTTCACTCGCCGCAGATCAAGACTCGATCTTGTATGTTCGGACTATTGATTTGCCTGACATTCCGAATCTGTTGCAGCTTTTACCTGCAGAAGGCGGTTTGGCTTGGATTAATGGCTTGGCAACCAATCAAATGGGAACCATCGGTTGGGGCGAAGTAACCCGAAGCTCATTCCATGGGCCAGAGCGCTTCAGTCGCGCGCAACGTTGGTGGTCACAACAATGCTCAATCGCATCGGGTGACGAGCCAATAGCCTTTGCATCATTTGCATTTGATAAAGATCCGGGAACCTCAGTTTTAGTCATTCCCGAAGTAGCAATAACTCGTAATCAAACCGGAACTCGATTAACGCTTACTAGCCATGTTGCCATTTCTGACGGGCAGCTAGCTAGCGTGGTTGGTGAAATAAATCGACCTCGTGTGGTGACACAAGGCATTAACAATGTCACTTGGTTACCTGGATCACGTCCAGTTTTGGAATGGCAGTCTGCAGTTGATAATGCAGTTGCTCGAATTAATTCAGGTGAACTCGACAAAGTTGTTCTGGCGCGTGACATAGTCGCTCAACTAGATGAGCCAATTCACTTAGGTGCACTATTGATTCGATTGAATGAGTCATTTCCAGAATGCTGGACCTTTTGTGTAGATGGACTTGTCGGTGCCACACCAGAACTTTTAATTAGGCGAGAAGGTGAACATGTAACTAGTCGAGTTTTAGCAGGAACTATGCGTCGCAGTCGTGACACCGATCGAGATGGCCAACTTGCCGCCGAGTTGCTGGACTCCGATAAAGACCAAGAAGAGCATGCCTACGCCGTCGAGTCCGTTGCGGCCGCACTTGCAACACACTGCACAGATTTAAATGTCCCAAAAAGTCCCTTCATCTTGCGCCTTGCGAATGTTCAGCACTTGGCAACAGACGTGACTGGTGAACTAGTTGACGCGGCACCGGCCCTTGCGCTTGCAGCATCATTACATCCAACGGCAGCTGTGTGTGGAACCCCTACTGAGCGTGCGTCACATGTAATTAGAGAACTTGAGGGTATGGATCGCGGCCGCTATTCAGCACCTGTTGGCTGGATTACTGCCAATGGTGACGGTGAATTTGGAATTGCTCTTCGTTGTGCTCTGGTCGAAACCCAGGATCGCAAAACTTTAAGATTGTTTGCAGGTTGCGGCATCGTTGCCGGATCAACCGGTGAGTCCGAGGTCGCAGAGTCACAGGCTAAATTTGCTGCCATGAAATCTGCGCTGGAATAACTAGCTATTTTTGGCAGGGATTGTTTCCCAGCCTCGCAACACAAATGTTGGGCGCTGAACTGGTGTGCCAGCGAGTTGCAGACTTGGAAATCGCTCAAACAACATAGGTAGCGAGTTTTGCATCTCAAGTCTCGCCAGTGGCGCACCGATACAGAAATGAATTCCTGCCCCGAAAGCAATGTGCGGGTTGTGTTTCCGAGTTATATCAAATCGGTCCGTGTTTTCAAAAACCTCTTCATCGCGATTTGCTGAACCAAGCATGGCAACTACTTTTTGTCCTTTGAGCACGGTTGTTTGTCCAATTATGGTTTCGCTGGTTGCAGTTCGTTCAAACATATGAAGCGGTGAATCAAATCGCATCATTTCTTCCAATGCCGTCTCCGTTAATTCTCTCGGCGAATGCTTCATCAACTCCAACTGATCTTGATGGCGAAACATTGCAACCATGCCATTACCAAAACCGTTTACTGATGCCTCATGACCCGCATTAAGTAGCAATACACACATTGCGATCATTTCGTGTTCGTTGAGTTTTTCGCCTTGCTCTTCAACTTCTACGAGCGCAGTAATTAAATCTGGTTGTGGATCTACTTTTCGTTTAGCTGCCAGGCTGGCTATGTACGAACTAAATTCAAGGCCCGCTTTTTTAGCTGCCAGCTCTTGTTCCCTGGATCTTCCGTATTCATACATCTTCACGATGTCCTGCGACCAGCGCCGCAAGTCATCTGCCATATCCCGTGGAACTCCTAGCAAGTCTGCGATAACCAAAACTGGCAATGGTTCAGCGTAGTCAGCTAAAACATCAAAGCTTCCAGATGCAACTAACTTTCGTTCCGCTTCATCAAGTAACTGCTCGCAAATTTCTTTAATGTTGGGTTCTAGCGCTGCGATCCGGCCAGGGGTAAAAGCCTTTTGGACTAGTGATCGCAATCTTGTATGTTTTGGTGGCTCGCTATCTAGAATTGAATCTGAATGTAACCAATTAAAGATTTCCCACTCATCAAATGGTTCTTGGGCTTGGTATATCCGACCTAAATTTTTATTTCGTAGTGTTGAGTTTGCAGTTTCATGAGTTGGAGCTAGCCAAAGTCCAAGTTGTTCACTCCAAATTAGGTCTCGAGCCGAACGAAGTTCTCTATAAATGTCGTAAGGGTTTGCAACCGTAGCCGGGTCACGAGTATCTAAAATGTCAGCCAAACTCATGCGCTATTAGGTTGCTCTTCCTTGTAACCAATCGATTTAATTGGGAGCGTGATTGTGTATAACGCAGCAAAACTTGATCCCACCGCAACGAAAATCCATCGCCCCGTGGTTGCGGCGCCTGGCGCTAAATAAGTCAGAACGCCTAGTCCGATTGAAACCAAGATCATTGCAAGTGCAGCCCGACGAAAAGCCGGGTCGGCTGCATTTCGCGATGTTGTTGCCATGTGAATGGCCAGAGCAATAAGTACCAAACCCATTAACTTGAACGACCAAATAACTGATTCATCCGAAGGCACGCCTATGTAGGTGAGGAATCCCGAAGGGTCAATGAGTAGTAGCACTGCGCTAATTGCAAAGACAATCGATCCAATAACCATTACTAGGCGAGAGTACCTATATCTAGAATTTCGCATGGGTTAAGTCTAGAACTTGTTGCTGCACATTAGTTGAGGCAGTCGACTACTTATGCAAGAGTCCGGCCGCACTTAATTTAGTGTCACATTCTGTGGATCCTGGGATCGGGGCCTCTGGCGTTCGAGCTGGGCAAACACTTTCAAATGCACAGTAATCGCACAGCCGAGAAACACGGGCTTCCCATGACGAACTTTTTACATCACTTTCACTTCCAGCACGCATTAGCGCAAGTTTCTCACCTTGTGAAATAACTAGACCCGAATCTGCCGGCCGGCGAATCACTTCTTGGGCATTCAAGAAAATAAGTTCAACTTCATCCACATCAATATCATGTTGTGTCTTGAATCCAAGTGCATACAAATAAGGCTGAGCTAGCTTGTCATCTACAAACTTTCCTGGGCTCTTTCCAGTCTTGTAGTCAGTGACCCGATTAACACCATCAACGGTGAACCGATCAACTTTTCCAAAAAAGTTAACACCATTTATTTCTACATTTAGTTCCATTTCAATGTGTTCTGGTTGGACTACAACCTCAGATGGATTTTCAACCTTGAACAAATTCTCAATGGCTTCTTTTACGCTGTGCTTCATTTTGTTATCTGATTCGAATGGTTTGTATTCAGTTGACTTGAGCATGCGTGGACCATGTTCGCGAAGCAATTCCATGGCTGTCTCTAGAGTGCGCTGTTCCGGCGCGAGCCGATAAAGGTATTCAACAACCTCATGAGTGATTGATCCGCCAGCTAGAGCAGATGTTGGAGGTTCACGCCAACCGTCAATGTACGAAAAGAAATATTTCAATCCGCATTGTTGATAGAGCGACATCTGAGAATAAGAGACGCGTTTTGGGAGATTAGCTTTTGCGGGT
>RGDC01000080.1 GCA_009918005.1 Actinomycetota bacterium | reverse complement strand
CGAGCACCAGTTGCCAGTTCTGGCAGGTACTTAGCTTTTTGTTCAGGTGTGCCGTTCTTGGAAATGATGAAACAGGCCATTGAATGTGAACCTAGAATTCCAGCCACACCCATCCAACCGCGTGATAGTTCTTCGAAAACAATTGAGAACGTTGTCATGTCAACGCCAAGACCGCCGAACTCTTCTGGAATTGTCATTCCAAAAAGCCCCATTTCTTTCATGTGCTCAACAATGGCGGTTGGGTATTCGCCCGAGTGCTCCATATCCCGCGCGACCGGAATGATTTCTTTGTCAACGAAAGCTCGGATTGCTTCTTGGTAATCCTTTTGATCCTGCGTCAATTGAATTGTCATTAATTAGCCTCAAGGAATTCTTTAAGAAGTGCGTCAAATCTCATGCGCTGTTCTTTGCCAGCCAAGACGTGTGAAGCATCTGGCCAAGTTATGCCGATGCAATTTGGAATCAAGTCTTCAATGACTTGGGTGTGCCGCGCAGTGGTAATTGAATCCTGTAGTGCATGGAGCACTAGGGATGGAGTTTTGATGTGAGGCAAACGTTCACGTGAGTCGTGGTTATTGCACGCATGAACGTAACGTTCGTGCGCAGCAAGATTGCCATTTAAGTCAGGCCAGGTTCCATTGTCACCCAGTAAGCGATCACGGTTTTCGTTGTAAAACTCACCAGGGAACGAAAACGATGCAACGAATTTTTGGAATGCGTAGAAGCCAGATTCTTGATGCATGGTGGTCATGCTGTCTAGCTGATCAACCATGATTGGATCGGCGTAAGCCCAAGTGCCAGTCATAACAAGTGATCGACATAAATCTGGACGGGCATAGGCAAGTTCTTGTCCGATGCAAGCACCCATTCCGACCATGCCAACGATGTGAACGTTGGTCCAGCCAAGATGATCCATAAGTTTTGCCAAGTCGTCTGCAAACAATTGCATGGTCGCTTCGCGGGTGTAATCATCGGTGCTATCGCGCATACCGCGGTAGTCAAACGTTAAAACTTCATACGTTTCAAATAAGTAACGCGGCGCATCTTTTTGTTTACCGTGACAAAAAGTTCCCCATCCACCCATAACAACTGCTTTATCGGCTCCTGGAATTCCAGAAACTTCGTAATACATTGAATGGCCATTTACATCTAAGGTCGGCATGAAAGCTCCAGGTTCGAGGGGTCAATTACTCCAAATGTATACAAAGTTGAGTTTTTTGGCTCAAAAACCCAGTAAATACGTTTCGAAATGTACTCTTTGGACACAAAATGCAGATTCTTTAGGACAAAGATCCGTTTTCGCACTAAGTTTCAGAGAAACGCTTTGTGTGGATTTGTGTCTGCACAGTCATTATTGCGATTTGAAACCGGAAGGAGTTCCCACGTGGATCTCGGAGTATTTATTCCAATTGGCAACAATGGTTGGCTGATCTCAACTACGTCGCCGCAATACAAGCCGTCCTACGAGCTAAACCTTGAATGTGTTCAGCGTGCAGAAAAATATGGCTTTGAGTTCGCACTTTCAATGATCAAGCTTCGTGGCTTTGGTGGACAGAGTGAATTCTGGGACTACAACCTAGAGTCATTCACTTTGATGGCTGCACTTGCTGCAAAGACTGAAAAGATCAAACTTTTCGCATCAACCGCAATTCTTACCTTGCCACCAGCGATTGTTGCTCGTATGGCGACAACCATTGATTCCATCGCGCCAGGTCGATTTGGTGTAAACATCGTGTCCGGTTGGGCAAAGGGTGAATACGATCAAATGGGTCTATGGCCAGGAGACGAATACTTCGGCTACCGCTACGAATACTCCGAAGAGTACGTACGCGTTATGCAGGAACTTTGGACTAAGGGCGCATCAGACTTTAAGGGTCAGTTCTTCAAGATGGATGACTGCGTGATGTTGCCAAAGCCTTCGGCAAAGATCCCGTTAGTGTGTGCCGGTCAGTCAGAGCGCGGTATGCGTTTCTGTGCTGAATATGGTGACTACCAGTTCATTCTTGGCACTGGCGTCAATACACCAACTGCCTTTAAGCCATCAGCAGACCAACTTGTTCGCGCTGCCAAGGAAACTGGCCGTGACATCGGCGCTTACGTTTTGTTTATGGTAATCACAGACGAAACAGACGAAAAGGCCATGGCTAAGTGGAAGCATTACAACGCTGGCGCAGATGCTGGTGCATTGTCATGGATGGCTGGTCAAGCTGCCGCAGACACAACTAATGCAGATGGTTCCAGTACCGCAGCCACAATCGCACTTCCAGAAGGTGCGATCAACTTCAACATGGGAACACTTGTTGGCTCGTATGCATCAGTCGCTCGCATGCTTGATGAAATTGACACAGTTAATGGCGTTAAGGGTGTCATGTTGACATTTGATGACTTCGTAACTGGCATGGACATTTTCGGTACGAAGGTTCAGCCTTTGATGAAGACTCGTGTTGGAAAGTAATAACTCCTAAAACTAATGGGCGCCTGCGATTGCAGGCGCCCATTAGTTTTTAAACAACTTGTTTATTCAGGATCTGGTTGACCCAAAATCTCTTCGCGGGCAGCCAATACGTGAGCGCGCATCACGCTGGATGCCCAGACTTCATCGCCAGCTTTCATGGCATTCACAATCTCGCGGTGATGATGCAGGCTGCGTTGCAAAGCCTCAGGGGAATAAACCTTGTAAGTCTGCATCACGATAGGCACGTGGATCAAGGTCTCGATTAATAGTCCTAGTCGAGTTGAGTTAGACATCTCGATGATCTTGCCATGGAAGATTCGATTCCGGGCAGCCAGTGCAGGTAATCGAGTTTCTGAAGACAAATCTGTCTTTGCTAGTTCTTCCATTTCAAAGCACACGTTTTCTAAGAACTCAATCTCAGCGGCCGATGCTCGCGGCGTTGCTAGTTCACAGGCATGTGACTCAAGAATGGAACGGAGGTCGAAAATCTCTCGCAGATCGTGAACATCCCATTCGGCAACTCGGGCGCCACGATTTGGCGAGACATCAACAAGGCCTTCGGCAGCAAGTCGACGCAGAGCTTCGCGCACCGGAGTGCGTGAGATACCCATGCTCACGGCAAGGTCTTCTTCGACTAACCGCTCAGAGTTTGATAACTCGCCAGTAAGAATTGCAGTGCGAATCTGTTCGTAAACGGTCGTTGCGATCTTTGCCATGAATACGCTCCCGAAAGCTACTGGCTATTTACGAGACCAAGTTGCGAATTGTTCAACCTGGCGCCCGACTGTTTCTAAATTATTGCGCACACTTTCGTCATCAGTGGTGCCTTCTGCAGAAAACTTGGTAATCGAGGCGTTAACTGTTGCACCTAGTGGAGTTGGCCAAGCTCTAAGTGCGTGAGCAACTACTCGGATTTGCAACAAAGTCGTAGCAGTTGCTTGCCAACCATAAGCAACAGAAATGCAACCAACTGCCATGCCATCTAGGTAAACCCGTGGACCTTCGCGTAGGTCTTCGATGTAATCCAAGGCATTTTTGATCATGCCTGACATGCCACCGTGGTAACCAGGTGTGCTGATAATCAAACCGTCAGCCGATGCAACAGCTTCTAGAAACTTCTGGGCATTTTCGCTGCGGTCGGGAGTTTCAGTGTCATAGATCGGGAACATCAAGTCACGACCGGTTATGTAAGTTACTTTTGCGCCAGCACCTTCCGCGCCACGACCTGCGACTCGAAGTGCTTGTTCACTTGATGAGCCTGGGCGAGTGCTGCCACCGATTGCAAGGATGTTGATAGTCATGATTAGTTACCTGACTTTCCAGCCGCTATCCAGCCAGCAACTTGCGCTAACTGACGACCTTGCACGAAACAGGCCTTTAGAGAATCTTCGTCAGGTGTTGAACCTTTGCGCGATACATGTGATGCGCCGTATGGGTTTCCAGAAACTTTGCTTACATGCTCATCGCCATAACCAAGCGGCATGATCAATGAACCCCAGTGATAAAAGTGATTGTTGATTGCCAAGGTTGTCGACTCTAGGCCGCCATGCGCTGTTGATGCAGTTGTGAAAGCGGTGCCAACAGTGTTGACGAGCGCACCCTTGAACCACAGGCCACCAGTTGTGTCCAGAAAAGATTTCAGCTGGGATGCAGGTCCACCAAAGCGTGTTGGGCTACCCAGTGCGATGCCATCAGCCCATTCCAAGTCATCAAGAGTGGCAAGTGGTTCATTAGCCATGGCATCGAAATGTGCTTGCCATTTTGGATTGCTCGCAATTGCCTCAGCTGGGGCAGTTTCGGCTACTTGTCGAACTCGGACTTCGGCCCCAACGCTTGCTGCACCTTCACCAATGGCATTAGCCATAGCGGCGATGTTGCCTGTGGCTGAGTAATAAACAACTGCGATATTTGTCATGCTTTTTCCTTAGCTGGGAATTGGCCAGCACGGCCAAGTAGTGCGGGTGCATCTTTTTCAAGAGCCTTAGATAACCATGATGCCGTACTTACCAATGCGTCGTGATTTAGGCCGGTGCTAACACCAGATCGTTCAAGCATGTAGTTCAAATCTTCAGTTGCAATGTTTCCGGTTGCATTTGGCGCGAATGGGCAGCCACCAAATCCACCAACGCTGCTATCAAATCCAACGACGCCTGCCTCTAAACCGGCAAGTGCGTTGGCGTATCCGTTATTACGAGTGTTGTGCAGGTGTAAGCGCATTGGTTCAGTTGCAAAGCGTTCCCGAACTGCGGCAGCTAACGCACGCACTTGCCATGGGACGCCAACGCCGATGGTGTCAGCTAGGCCAACTTCAGCAAGATGAAGTCCAACCATGCCATCGAGTACTCGAGCGACTTGGTCGGTTGGAACCTCACCTGCAAATGGACAACCAAATGCAACAGCGACCGTCATGGTTAGTGGAACATTTTCTTCTTTGCAGACATCTGAAACTTCTTTTGCCAAAACCAGCATCTCGGCAACTGTGACATTTTGATTCGCCAAGCTCATCTCGTCCGTGCCCGGGATAACCAAGTGGACTTCATCTACTTTGCTATCAAGTGCCCGATCTAGACCTTTGCGATTGAGGATCAGTCCAGAGTAAGAAACCCCGTTATCTCGAGGTAGACCCGCCATAACCGCTTCGGCATTGGCCATCTGGGGGACTCGAGTTGGATGCACGAAGGCCACTGCCTCGATCCGCTTAGCTCCGGCATTACCGAGCTGGGTGATCAAATCAATTCGCTGGTCAACAGAAAGTGGGATTTTCTCGTTCTGAAGTCCATCCCGGGGGGATACTTCAATGATGGAAATATCGCTGCGAGGGGTGGGTATTGTTGCGGTCATAGGCCTATTCTCGTACGAGATGGTATACAAGTCCACCTGAATTCGGATATGGATTCCCCTGATTTATCGGGTTTTTCGGAATTTGAGTGGCAC
>RGDC01000079.1 GCA_009918005.1 Actinomycetota bacterium | reverse complement strand
AAGTACCAGATGCCCTTGCTGGACTTGGTTCTAATCCATTACCCGGTATCACCATAATCAAGCCGTAAGCATTGCTAGCCTGACTACATGGTTAAAGTAACTGCAGATTCCTTAAGCGAACTTCGTAAACGTCGAAGTGCAAAGTGGCGTTCATTTCCAGAAGACGTTTTACCTCTTCCGGTTGCAGAAATGGATTTCCCAATCGCAAAACCAATTCGCGAAGTTTTGATCGACATGGTCAAGCGCAGCGATACTGGCTACTCCGGAATCGCGCCTGAGCTTCCCCAAGCTTTTGCTAACTATGCCCAACGCAATTGGAACTGGGCAGTAAATAAAGATCAGTTTTATTTAGCGACAGATGTTGGTGTTGCAGGTGTTGAAGTTTTGCGACTCTGGACTCAACCTGGTGACAAAGTAGTTATCAATACTCCGGTTTACTTGAACTTTTTTACCTGGATTAATGAAGCAAAATGTGAAGCAGTTGATGTGCCACTTGCTCGCCATGGCAATGAATGGGCACTTACATTCTTTGTCATCCTCATAATCCAGTTGGTCACATTTTCACTTTGGATGAATTAGAAAAAATCGCAGACTTAGCCAAAAAATATGGCGTCTTGGTTATCAGTGATGAAATCCATGCCCCACTAATTTTCAACGATGCAAAGTTTGTTCCGTACCTCAATGTCAGCGACACCGCACGCGAGACTGGAGTTTGTATCACTTCGGCCAGCAAAGCCTGGAATCTTGCTGGGCTAAAGTGTGCACAAATTGTTGCTGACAATTCAGTGATTAATGATCGTTTAGCATTACTACCTACAACCAAGGCGAACCATGGCTAAAAGCTGTACTTAAAAACATTGATGACAATCGTCATTACCTTGCCAAGCTTTTGAAGAAGCATCTACCAAAAGCCAAATACACAGTTCCAGCAAGCACTTACTTAGCCTGGATTGATTTAAGCGCATACGGTCAAGATGAAGTGGCAAAGCTCTTGCTAGAAAAGGGCCGAGTCGCTTTGAGTAATGGCGCGGACTTTGGCGGAGCCGGAAAAGACTTTGTTCGATTCAACCTCGCAACTAGCAAAGAAATTATAAAAGACGCAGTACTTCGCATGGCTAGTGTGCTCGAGGATTAAATGTCTCATCTAGGAATGATTACCGTTGTGGTCGATGATTACGACGTTGCGATTGATTACTACACAAACGCACTTGGATTTACTTTGGTTGAGGACACAAAGATGTCTGAAGTAAAGCGTTGGGTGGTTGTTGCACCTGATGTAAATCAAGGCGCCGCGTTGTTACTTGCAAAAGCTGCATCGTCAGAACAGAGCGCAGCAATTGGAAATCAAGCCGGTGGCCGCGTCATGTTTTTCTTATACACCGATGACTTTGATCGGGACTATGCCCGCATGGCACAGAACAATGTTGCGTTCACAGAAGAGCCAAGGCACGAAGAGTTCGGCAAAGTTGTTGTGTTTGCAGATAAATACGGAAATAGGTGGGATTTCATCGAGCGGAAGAGTCCTTAATCATGTCTGCAATTTTGGGATATGAAATCAAAACTCCTTGGGGACCAATCGCTACCTTTGTTGATGTTGCAAAAGAGCCTGTTGTAATCGGCGCAGCCTTCAGCGAAATTCCGAAATTTCTAAAGAAGTCAGGACACAAACTAAACATCGTTGAATTCAAATCTGATGCAAAACTTGCTGGTGTGACTTCCGTTGTTAAATCTTGGGTCGATGGAGATCTTGATGCCTTCAAATCTTTGAAGGTTCGTCAACCAGGCGGGGAATTCACGCAAGATGTTTGGACCGCGCTTCGGAAAGTTAAGGGTGGGCAGGTCATTAGCTATGCCGATTTGGCTGCAAAAGCGGGGCGTCCGCTAGCTGTGCGTGCTGCGGGCACTGCAATGGCCATCAATTTGATTGACTGGTGGCGCTGTCGGTAACTATGGCTTTGGGGTTGACCTCAAAGTGAAGCTTTTGGCACACGAAGGCGTCGACCTCTAGTCTGCACAATGTTTTTTACTCAGTAGGCTTTCAGGCAGAACAAGGAGTAGACATGGCAAAAACAAAAGGTTACGCAGCCCAGGTTGCAAACGGAAAAATTGAACCGTGGGAGTTTGAGCGACGCGAAGTCGGCGCAACTGACATTTCAATTGACATTGAATTTGCTGGTATCTGTCACTCTGACATTCATCAAGTTAAGGAAGAATGGGGCGAAGCTATTTTCCCAATGGTTCCAGGACACGAAATCGTTGGCACAGTCGTAGCTGTTGGCTCAGACGTTGAGAAATTCAAAGTTGGCGACATTGCTGGTGTTGGTTGCTTCGTAGATTCTTGTGGCACCTGCGAATACTGCCTAGATGGCAATGACCACTGGTGTCTTGATAATTCTGCTTATACCTATAACGGCATGGAACGCGATGGCGTAACACCCACTTACGGTGGCTATTCAAAGAACGTTGTTGTGAAAGCTGACTATGCACTACATGTGCCAGCGAATCTGGATCGTGCTGGTGCTGCGCCTTTGCTATGTGCCGGTATCACAACGTACTCACCGCTTCGCCATTGGAATGCTGGCCCAGGCAAGAAAGTTGCTGTTATGGGACTTGGCGGACTTGGTCACATGGCAGTAAAGATCGCGATTGCAATGGGTGCTGAAGTAACTGTGATGAGTCACAGTGAAGGTAAGCGTGAAGACGCACTTGCCATGGGAGCAAAGAGATTTGTCGTTACCACTGACAAAGAAGAATTAAAGAAACTTTCAAACACTTTCGACATCATTATCAATACGGTTTCTGCAGATATTGAATTGCGCCGTTACATTGGAACGCTGCGCCAATGGGGATCACTGGTTGTTGTCGGAGCACCCGGAAAGCCTTACTCAATAGATGGCGGCATTTTGATGGGACGCCAGTTAAGTCTTTCTGGTTCCAATATTGGAAGTATTAAAGAAACTCAAGAAATGCTTGATTTCTGTGGCGAGCACAACATTGTGAGCGATATTGAAATCATTCCAGCCAGTGCGATTAATGAAGCGTACGAGCGAGTACTAGCAAGCGATGTTCGCTACCGTTTCGTAATTGATACCGCAACGATCTAGGAAGTATTGATATGACTAAGCAACGCACAGTATTAGTAACCGGCGGTTCCCGTGGAATCGGTGCCAGTATTGCAAAGCACTTTGCGGAACAAGGTGACCGAATTGCAGTTCATTGCAGTTCAAATGGCGACCTTGCGGCAGAAGTAATGGCATCACTTCCTGGTTCTGGGCACATGACTGCGCAAGCAGACCTACGTGATGCAGATGCCATTAAGGTGATGGTCGATTCCGTTGCAAAAGAATTTGGTCACATCGACATCCTTGTTAATAATGCAGGTGTTTTCTTTGATCACCCAATTGAATCTTCAAGTTACGAAGTCTGGCAAAAAGCTTGGGCCGACACTTTGGGAGTTAACCTAACGGGTGCTGCCAACGTAACTTGGTGCGCGCTGCAACACATGCCACGGCATGGTGATTCTCGAATCGTAAATGTTGGATCTCGTGGAGCATTCCGTGGTGAACCAGTAAGTCCTGCTTATGGCGCGAGCAAAGCTGCGATTGTTGCATTCGGTCAGTCAATTGCAAAGGCGCTAGCGCCCGAAGGAATCGGCGTTACTACTTTGGCTCCAGGTTTTGTTGATACTGAAATGGCAGCTGAGCTACTTGATGGTCCAACTGGTGATGACATTCGTAATCAAAGTCCATTTGGTCGCGTTGCTGAACCTGATGAATTAGCTAGAGCAATCTATTTCTTAGCTTCCAAAGATTCACTCTGGGCAAGTGGCGCAGTTCTCGACTTCAATGGCGCTTCATACCTGCGAATGTAATTAGGTTTCGTCTTCCCAAGCCTTGCGCAAATTGGTTCGTGCTCTGGAAAGTGCAGCGCCAGCTCCGCCTTCAGAAATTCCAAGTGCCAGTGCGAGTTCTTTGCCAGTCAGGCCTTCCCAAGCAGCCAAGCGCAAGACTTCACGATCTTTATCAGGTACGAGGCTCCAAGCTTTAGCTAGCTGCTCATTCGCAATAACTTCATCGGCGCAGTCGGGCTCTATTTCGCTAATCACAAAATCAGTGGGGATGGGTTCATTTTTGCGATGTGCGTTTGCCAGGACATTCCAAGCAGTTCGATATAGCCAAGGCAGTTCCGAACCGGTCGGTATCGAATCAATTTTCTGAAATGCAATTACGAAAACATCGCTGGTTAAATCTTGTGAGTCATTGCCGATATGGCGACGGGATATGTATCGATAGACATCGAGAGCATGGCATTCGTAGAGTTCCTCGAACCCGAGTTTTGACACCAAAAACTCCCTAAAACGACACCTATATAAACCTATGTCGAAACTTGGGTGTTTCTTTCAAAATAGGACCACAATTTCTTGCAATCTGTGTGAAAGATTTCTGGAACAAGTGACATAAGCAGGGTAAGGAACTAATACGGGAGAAACCATGAGCAACGAATTTGGTAGTGAAGACCTAACTAATGGCACGACTGGGGACAAGGCTTGGGAATTGTTGCGGGAAAATGACCCAGCAACTGGTTCAATTAACCCCGATTTGGCCGCCATCAGTTGCAGTCGCGGCTAGTGTCGCGCTCTTTGCCGGTGGTGGTGCCGGGTACACGATTGCAGCTCAGTCAGCTTCAAATTCCGCTGACATCGTTTCTGCCCCAAATTCTGCTCCCAATTCGGCTCCAGAAATGGGTGCGGCAACCGGTGCGCAAAATTCAAGAATGGCTACTGATTCAAAGTTGACGTTGAGTGGTTCCTACGCCGGGCCATGGGGTGGCCGCGCATATCTAGAAGCTGGTTCAGACATAGCTGATGATTCAGGTACACAAGTGGGTTACACCTTTGATGCCAGTAACGTGAATCGTAAAACCCAAATTGAGTTAATTGCAGACGCTTTTGGAATCAAAGGAAAAATCACGGGCAACAAAACTGACGGTTACATTGTAGGAGACAAAAACTACTTAACTGAAGTTGGGCAAGTGAATGGGGCTAGTTGGGACAAATTGGCAACTTGGAATTTTAACAACGAGTCAGTTGCTCCGAAATACTGTGGCGATGGGATGACTACCACTGATACCAAGTCGAGTTCCGGATCATCTTCAGCGCCTGTTCCAGATGTGGCGCCCAGCAATTGTGACTTGCCAAACGGAGTTCTGCCAACTGATGGATCTGCGTTGGCTTTAGCAAGAGGAATATTTGAAACCCTAGGTTTCGACTCTGAATCCGCGGATTGGTCAGTTGTCGATGCAGGCAGGATGTGGGGATACAGCAATAAGTCAGCTTCTGGCTTCAAGCTTGTAACCGCCAAAATCATGATTGATGGAATCAGTACAAATCAGTCTTGGACC
>RGDC01000078.1 GCA_009918005.1 Actinomycetota bacterium | reverse complement strand
GTGAGAAATAATGGGTTTACCAAAACTCAACGAATAGCACTTGCAACTTTGGCATTTCAACATGTCGCTCAATACGATGTGGCGGTTTCAAGCTGGCTTGCTTCGGTGGTGTTGCCAGACGCAGATCCTTCCCAAATTGGTTTTCCGGCATGGTTCGGTGGAGTTTGGGAACGCGCCCAAACTTTGCGCTATGGCGAGAATCCACATCAGGATGCAGCACTTTATGTAGCAAAATTTGGTAGTGGTGGTATTGCTCAAGCCGAGCAACTCCATGGCAAAGAAATGTCATACAACAACTTCGTTGATGCGGACGCTGCGTATCGGGCTGCTTACGATCACAAGTCACCAACGGTTGCAATCATAAAACATGCCAATCCATGTGGCGTGGCTAGCGATGAAAACATTGCAAAGGCATATGAAAAAGCAAACGCTACTGATCCCGTTTCAGCTTTTGGTGGCGTGATCGCCGCAAACCAAACGGTTACAAGAGAAATGGCAAATGCAGTTTCTGAGATATTTACTGAGGTAATTTTGGCTCCAGATTTTGATGCTGATGCCCTAATGGTTCTTTGCGAAAAGGCAAGTATTCGAATTCTCAAAGTAGCTGCGCCAAGTGATCAGATTCATTCTGAGATGCGACCAATTTCCGGCGGAATGCTTTTGCAATCTCAAGATCGATTCCAGAGTTCAGGTGATGCAGTCTCGAATTGGCAACTAGTGTCTGGCTCTGCAGCTGACCCAAAAACTTTGGCTGATTTAGAGTTTGCTTGGCGAGCCTCACGATGTGTTAAGTCAAACGGCATTTTGCTAGCGAAAGATCAAGCAGCTGTGGGAATTGGAATGGGACAAGTAAATCGAGTGGACTCAGCTCGGCTTGCAGTTTCTCGGGCCGGGGGAGATCGCGCGAAGAACAGCGTGGCAGCCAGCGATGCTTTCTTCCCATTTGCCGATGGTTTGGAAGTTTTGCTCGAAGCTGGAATCAGAGCGGTGGTTCAGCCCGGTGGTTCAGTGCGTGATGCCGAAGTTATAGCTGCAGCTAACGCGGCTGGAGTCACGATGTATTTCACTGGAACTAGACATTTTTTCCACTAAGTAAAAGTAAATTCCTGCATCCCACCTTGGACCATTAAACAGTGGCAAGATGGGCAAGTTATGAAAACCTTTGTAAAGACGCAATGGCCAATCCTGAGTGTTTACTCGGGACTCTTGGTCGCTTTAGTTGTTGTCATTTATGTTGATTTTCGATTTGGAGCAATACTGCTTTCATTGAGCGTATTGTTGGCGTTTCTGTTGCGGCTAAGACTTTCAGATGCAGCCGCAGGTTTACTCAAGAGCCGAAGGCGAAGAGTAGATCTAACAGTGCTGGCAACACTTGGAACATTTCTATTAATTTTGGCGCTTGTAGTACCTCAGGGAAGTAAGTAGTTAAATGACACAGTCCTCAAATGTCCAGGAAAAAGTAAAAGTTTCCCACATTGTTATTACATTCATTGCATCGGTAATTATTACTGCGCAATCAACTGTTAATAGTGAACTCAACACCTATACCGAGAATGCGCTGGTTACCGCGTTAATAAATTTCAGCACTGGTCTCTTTGTTCTTGCATTAATGATGATATTTAGTCGCCCCATACGACACGGATTCACTAGCATTCCGAGATTAGTTCGGGAAGGAAAACTAAAACGCTGGCAGTTATTTGGCGGACTCTCGGGTGCATTTTTTGTTGCGAGCCAGAGTAGCTTGGTTCAAGTAATCGGCGTAGCGATTTTCACAGTTGCCGCCGTTGCTGGACAAACTACAGCTGCACTGTTGGTAGATAAAGCGGGAATCGGTCCAGCTGGAAAGCAACCGGTCACGATGGCTCGAGTAGGTGCGGCAATTTTGGGCGTCGTTGGTGTTCTAGTTTCAGTTCTCGGTCAAGATTCTGCAGGGCAGTTTGCGATTGGTGCAGTTTTAGTTTCATTCGCAGCCGGTGGTTTTGTTGCTACTCAACCTGCACTAAATGGCCAAATTGCAAATCAAACTGGTCAACCAGCTGCGGCAACCTTGGTTAACTTCATTGTCGGATTTGTAACGCTGGTAATTGTGTATTTAGTTATGCAACAAGTGAGTCCGCAAGGATTTAATGTTCCACCAATGCCTTGGGAGAATCCAGTTCTTTGGCTGGGTGGACCATTTGGTGTGATGTTTGTTTTGACTGCTGCTTTTATGGCGAAAACTCTTGGAGTTTTTCTATTTACGCTTACATCGGTCGTTGGTCAGCTATCCGGAGCAATTTTGATGGAAGTACTTTTCCCAACTGCAGCCACAAACATCACATGGCAATTGTTGTTGGGTATCTCAATTACTGGTGCTGCGGTAGTGCTCGCCAGCGGAAAAAAGAAAACTAAGACCCAGTAACTGCGGAAGCGAATGACTTCATGTCAGGGAAAACTTGATCTGGAGCCGCACTTGCCTCAGGTGCCGCACCATTTCCTCGACGCTTAATGTGAACCGTAGTCATGCCTATGCTTTTGGCTGGTGCATGATCATGGAACAAACTTTGTGCCACGTGCAAAATTCGATCTTTAGATATACCCAGTGTGCGCTCTACTTTTTCGTGGGCAAAGTGGAAGTTAGCAATGTTTGGCTTGTATGAGCCAACTTGCTGTGCGGTAATTACTTCATCAAATGTAATGCCGAGTCGTTTTGCTGAGGCTGCGAAAAGATCATCATCACAGTTTGTAATTACTACAAGCTTGAAGTGCTTTTGAAGCTCAACAAGGGCATCGTGAGAGTCTGGGAATGCCGGCCAATCAACGACGCTGCCTCCAAATTGAGCTTCCTGTTCTGGGGTAGTGGTGATTCCTCGCGCGGATGCGAGCATCCGTAAAGTCAAGCCAAGCACTTCACGGTAGCCCTTATATGGAACTTCGGCATCGTGTTCATGTGTTGAGAATTCGCGAAGTAGCTCGGAGTCTGTCGCATCGGAAACATCAGACCCAAGGGCAGATCGAATGCCTGCCAAAATTCCCGACTCCCAGTCGATCAAGGTGCCGTAGCAATCAAAGGTAAGTGCATCGTAAGCCTGGTAGTCGACCATGGAATCCTCCAAGTATGAATTGATTTGCGCCGTGATTGGTACTGTACAACCTGCTATGGCGGCAAGACCATATCCAGATGTCTAATAAATTGAATAAGGCACTAAGATTTGAGTGTCTTGACGTCAAGATACTTTCACACAAAGGAATTTTTCATGGCTGGCAAAGTTACCGTCGTAGGTGCTGGTTTCTACGGATCAACAACCGCACAACGTATTGCTGAATACAACATCGTTGACACCGTTGTCTTAACAGACATCCTCGAAGGAAAGCCAGAAGGCTTGGCTCTGGACATGAATCAGTCGCGATCAATTGAGGGCTTTGAAACCAAGATCGTTGGTCAGACCACAACCATTGAAGGTGGTGGCTATGAAGCCATTGCTGGCTCTGATGTTGTGATCATCACTGCCGGACTTCCTCGTAAGCCAGGGATGAGCCGCATGGACTTAATTGAAACCAATGCAAAGATCGTTCGCGGAGTTGCAGAAAACATCGCGAAGCATGCCCCAAATTCAGTAATCATTGTGGTTTCAAATCCACTTGATGAAATGACGGCGCTTACTCAACTCGCAAGTGGATTTCCTAAGGAAAGAGTTCTTGGTCAAGCCGGGATGCTAGACACTGCTCGCTTCACACACTTTGTTGCAGAAGAGTTAAAGGTTCCAGTTGCTTCGGTACAGACACTTACCTTAGGTTCACATGGCGACACCATGGTTCCAGTTCCATCACGATGCACAGTAGACGGCAAGCCACTTTCAGATTTGTTACCTGCAGACAAAATTGAAGAGCTTGTCGTGCGCACTCGCAATGGCGGTGCTGAAGTTGTCGCACTGCTTAAGACTGGCTCTGCTTATTACGCACCTTCAGCTGCAGCAGCTCGAATGGCCAAAGCTGTGATTGAAGATTCCGGAGCAGTGATGCCAGTTTGCGCGTGGGTTGATGGCGAGTATGGCATCGAAGGTGTTTACCTTGGCGTTGAAGCCCAAATCGGCAAGGGTGGCGTTAAGAAAGTTGTTGAAACAAAACTCACTGACTCTGAATTGGCTGAATTGAAGGCAGCCTCCGAGGCTGTGCGCGAAAAACAAGCTGATGTTGCCGGTCTATAAGTTCTCACAGACATCCATTAAGGAAAAATAAATGTCAAAAATTAAAGTGCAAGGAACTGTGGTTGACCTAGACGGCGACGAGATGACTCGAATCATATGGTCTTTTATTAAAGAACAGCTGATTCTTCCTTACCTGGATGTAAACATTGAGTACTACGACTTGGGTATGGAAAACCGCGATGCAACGGATGACCAGGTAACAATCGATGCAGCTAATGCGATCAAAAAGCATGGCGTGGGGATCAAATGCGCAACCATAACTCCGGATGAGGCTCGAGTTGAAGAGTTTGGTCTGAAGAAAATGTGGAAATCTCCGAATGGAACCATTCGTAACATTCTTGGCGGTGTAATTTTCCGCGAGCCGATCATCATCAGCAACATTCCGCGGTTAGTTCCTGGTTGGACTAAGCCAATCATCGTCGGTCGCCATGCCTTTGGTGATCAGTACAAAGCAACCGACGTCAAGATCCCTGGCGCTGGTTCATTAACGATGACGTTCACTCCTGCCGATGGTGGCGAACCTATGGAATTAAACATCTTTGATTTCCCAAGTTCTGGCGTTGCCATGGGAATGTACAACTTAGATGAATCAATTCGTGAGTTTGCTCGCGCTTCACTTCGTTACGGTTTGTTGCGCAACTACCCGGTCTACCTTTCAACTAAGAACACAATCTTGAAGGCTTATGACGGTCAGTTTAAAGATATGTTCCAGGAAGTTTTCGAAACGGAATTCAAGGCAGAGTTTGATGCTGCTGGTCTGACCTACGAACATCGTTTGATCGATGACATGGTTGCTTCTGCACTTAAGTGGGAAGGCGGTTACGTCTGGGCATGTAAGAACTATGACGGAGACGTGCAATCAGACACTGTTGCGCAAGGCTTTGGATCACTTGGTCTCATGACCTCAGTACTAATGACCCCAGACGGCAAAACCGTTGAAGCCGAAGCAGCACATGGCACTGTGACTCGTCACTATCGTCAACATCAGCAAGGTAAGCCAACTTCAACAAATCCAATCGCTTCTATTTTTGCTTGGACTCAAGGCTTGGCTCATCGCGGAAAGATGGATGGCACCCCAGAAGTCACTAAGTTTGCTGAGACTCTAGAACGTGTCTGCATTGAAACTGTGGAAAGTGGCAAGATGACTAAGGACCTTGCGCTATTAATTAGCAAAGATCAGCCTTACTTAACTACAGAAGATTTCTTAGCTGCGATCAATGAAAATCTGCAGAAAGCCATGTCGGCCTAATTCATGCTTGGCGTAATTTCAGCTAATGCAAATGGAGTCCGCGCTGCACTAAAGCGTGGTGGCTTTGATTGGATCAAGAGTCA
>RGDC01000077.1 GCA_009918005.1 Actinomycetota bacterium | reverse complement strand
CATTTGTTCGTTCAAGATAAATGCTTTGTCAGATGGCTCATCAATGACGGTTGGCGTGGCAACAAATTGCACGGCTGCGTAGTAAGACGTGGGAACGCCATTGGTTTCAAAACCTGGCTTGGTTCGCCAATTCGAAGGGATGTAGGCGTAGTCGCCAATTACCGATAGGCGCACTTGCTTGGCAGCCATAATGTGCTTCCAAGCTGGATTGGGTTTGGCAAAGTGCAGCAAGATTTCATCGCCCAGAATCGTGAAGTGAGTAGGAAGTGAAAGTGGGGCAAGTTCAGGGTCCAGATTAGGAATTATTAACTGGCCGAATTTCTCGCTGGTTGCCAGCCAGTTGCGCCATTCTTCAGAATCAACACTGGCATCCCAAGGGTGAATAAGCATTTGTACCCTTCCAGATCGATGACGCGCCAGAAGCGAGTGCTCTAATTGTACTTGCGAGCATTAGCCTAATAACTAAGTAATTCGTTGCAAAAGTGACACGTTTTTGCGGATTCCGAATTCCACCCAATTGACTATTGCGCATTCCGAATTTCTGCCTACGAAATCGGTACCCCGAAATATCGAAATCCCAATTTCGTAGGTAACGTATGACAAGGCAAGCAATGAGGCTTGGCCACATCGAGAGGTTTTCGGCATGAAGATTGGCGTTCCACGCGAGATCAAGAACCATGAATACCGCGTTGCAATTACTCCTGCTGGCGTGATGGAAATGGTCCGCCACGGCCACGAAGTTTTTATTGAGCAAGATGCCGGAATCGGTTCATCCATCTCAAATGAAGAGTACGTAAAGGCTGGCGCCAAAATGCTAGCTACTGCTGATGAAGTTTGGCAGACCGGCGACATGATCATGAAGGTCAAAGAGCCAATTGCTGCTGAATACGATCGCATGCGCGAAGGCCAATTGCTATTTACCTACCTTCACCTTGCTGCCGAACAAAAGTGCACTGACGCATTGCTAAAGAACAAAGTAACTGGCGTTGCATACGAAACCGTTGAACTTACCGATCGCTCACTTCCACTACTTGCTCCAATGTCTGAAGTTGCTGGTCGCTTGGCACCACAGGTTGGCGCTTATTCATTGATGCGCGCTAACGGTGGCCGCGGTGTATTGCTCGGTGGTGTACCTGGTGTTAAGCCAGCCAAGGTTGTTGTTCTGGGTGGTGGCGTCTCCGGACTTCACGCAGCCCAGATCGCACTTGGCATGGGCGCAGATGTCACGATTCTTGATCTAAATATCCCACGGCTTCGTCAGATCGATCTTGCTTTCAATGGCGCTATCAAGACGCTTGCCTCAAATGCATTTGCAATTGAGCAGGAATGTCTTGCAGCGGACCTAGTAATCGGGGCAGTACTTGTGCCAGGTGCGAAGGCTCCAAAGCTAGTTAGCAACGAATTGGTTTCCCGCATGAAGCCAGGTTCAGTTCTTGTTGATATCGCAATCGATCAGGGTGGTTGCTTTGAAGATTCACACGCAACAACTCATGCTGATCCGACTTACACAGTTCACAACTCAGTTTTCTACTGCGTTGCAAACATGCCAGGTTCAGTACCAAACACTTCAACTTACGCATTAACTAATGTGACGCTGCCTTACGCAGTTGCGTTAGCTAACAAGGGTTGGAAGCAGGCGCTTAAGGACGATAAGGCATTAGCCCTTGGCCTTAACACTCATGCTGGCAAGGTTACCTACCCAGCAGTGGCAGAAGCATTCGGATACGAATTGCTAAGCCTGGAAGCTGCACTTGCGTAATTAAGTCCAAACAAGAAAGTCCTGGCGCATTGCGGCGGGACTTTTTTGCATTTAGGGCTAGGCGGAAACTTGCGCCGAAACTTTATTAACGCCACCAGTTCGTTCTTGCGTCCAGGTGTTGGATGAAAGTTCTTGCAAAATTTCTATACCTAAAGCGGCTCCAGCGCCTGTGTGCTCAAGACCGTTATCGGTAATCGTTACTTCACTAACGGTGCCAGAGTTGGCAACGTCGATAGAGATAACAGTTGCCCCACCATTTCGAAGTGATCGCAAAATCGAAATTTCAATTAATGTAATGGCCCTACGGACAACACTTTCAGGATTAATTGCACCACTTACCGTCCACAAAATGTCTGCTTCCTGACCCCAAGTAGAGATGATTCGCTCAAACTCACTTTCAATCGAAAACTGATCAATAGAACTGCGGATCAACTTAACTTCGCTAACCAAAGAGCTGGCACACTCAATCGCACCACGGCACATATGTGGCTGATCTAAATCTAAAAACTGTCGAAGATCGGATGCGATTAAATCCAAAGTTTCTGTTGGTGAGTAGTCCGTAGTTGCAGAGCTTTGCGCGATAGTTTCCCAGTATTGAATCTCGAGTCGAAGTAATTCATTTTCGCCAGTTGCTTGATCGATAAGTTTTTGGCGATTTACCTGTGAAATCTGCAGCAAGCCGGTCGTTACGATCCAGATAATTTCAATAACGGTGGCAGCAAGTGCAAAAACTTGTAATTCCAACACGGAGATATATGAAGCGGTGGAAAATGTTGGCCCGATTATTGCCTGAAGCACCAAAACTGCAAACATGGTTAAGTAACCGAAGGCAGAGTCGTTCTTACTTCGTTGGATTAGTTTTTTACCGACGATCAAAATCAAAAGATTAACGAGTAGCCCAATCGACAACGAGAGAGCCGCTTCCGTTATTGGTAAAATTCGGGCAGCAGCAAGGAACAGCATCACTACATATGAAGAAAAAACTAATGGAATATTCAAAAGTGGCGTACGAGAAATAATATTGAAAGCATCCCGAGGCGAAGCAATAAATTCCGACCCAGCTAACTCAGAGAACCTACGTGGTCGACGTTGAACGAAGATCAGGCTCATCACGGTTTGGTAGGCCTGACGGGCAACCGGAATCCAACTAGGCCCAGAAACACTTGCCTTAACTGCTAAATCTCGAAAGACATTTTGGAGTTGGAAATTTGATTTGTCGAAATCAGATTTAGTTCCTGCTGGGATTGATTTTGCAAAATTAGATAAGTAAGCCTTTTGGCTTTCTAGCAACGGAATTTGCTCAGTTACTAACTCATCTAGTTGGGTGCGGTAGCGATACTTGGAATCCATAATCAGTGATGATGTAGCAATCCAAAGCACAGTAATCAGCGCACTAAATGGCACTCGCTCAACTGCGCCGATTCCAGTAAGTCCGAACACAGGTATCGCAGAACCTATTACTGAGCTTCGGATCAACCCTCCGATAACGGCGACGATGAGAACCATAATGACCGAAGCTGACTTGATTTCGCGATTTGGTATTAAGAACTTGTTTGCAAATACTAGAAATGCACCAAATGCCAAGTAACCCAATGCACAAACCGTGATCCAAACAAAAAAATTCTCTTGACCAGACCAAAACCCTGGTTCGATGATCGGCTGAAAGAACACCCCAATCGGAGCAGTCCATAGGTAGGCACGCAGTGTTATCGCCCACGGTCCACCGATGCGTTCCCAGACCGTTGGCTGGTAGTTCAATGCCATGCCTTAAGTGTTGCGCAAAGTCAGTCGAAATAACTCACTGCCTTACCTGCATTGCGGTGCTTCCGGTTGGCAACTAATCAGATATGGTTACCTGTCATGAGACTTACCGACTTTTGGGAGCGCATGGAGCTGGCCCTTGGCGCCGGCTATGCCAGGTCCTGGGCGGCTGATTTTCATGTGCCAAGCCTGGATGGGCGAACGGTCGATCAAGCCCTTGCCCAAGGCGAAGACACCCAGACGGTCTGGCGGGCAGTCCACCAAACCCTTGATTTACACCCCAAATATCGATAATTTCCCCGCTC
Source organism: Actinomycetota bacterium (assembly GCA_009918005.1). Classification (GTDB taxonomy): domain Bacteria; phylum Actinomycetota; class Actinomycetes; order S36-B12; family UBA5976; genus UBA5976. The sequence continues at coordinate 1,720 of RGDC01000077.1, read as the reverse complement.
GGCGTGTCGAATAGCCATTCGAACAGGTGTTCGATAACGTACTACTGCGAGCCCGAAACGGTTCCAAATAAAGCGCAAGGCAAGGCACGGATTCTAGATCTCGTCCAGTAAGCACCGGGCAAGACTCCACAGGATTCCGCGACACACAGGCCGACACGTTTTTGCCGGAACTGTCGTAGGTCGCAACTAACGTTTCGGTTCTAAGCAAAATCAATACTTTGATACGAATCGAAGTCACAGTAGGAGACAGAAAAATGGCAAGTGCAAAATCCGCAAAAGAGCCAACCGCTCGCGAGACCAACGATCGCGACAAGGCGCTTGATACTGCGCTAGCTCAAATCGAACGCCAGTTCGGCAAGGGCTCAATCATGAAGCTCGGTCAGGAAGATCGCGTTCCAGTTGAGGCCATTCCAACCGGTTCCATTGCATTGGACATCGCTTTGGGTATTGGCGGCCTGCCACGTGGTCGCGTAGTTGAGATCTACGGCCCAGAATCCTCCGGTAAAACCACACTTGCACTTCATGCGATTGCAAACTGCCAAGCTCTTGGTGGCATTGCAGCTTTCGTTGATGCTGAACATGCTTTTGATCCTGAGTATGCAAAGAAGCTTGGTGTCGACATCGACAATCTTTTGGTTTCCCAGCCAGACACTGGTGAACAAGCTCTAGAAATCGCAGACATGTTGATTCGTTCTGGCGCATTGTCACTTATCGTTATCGACTCAGTTGCAGCCCTTGTGCCACGCGCTGAAATCGAAGGCGAAATGGGAGACAGTCACATGGGTCTGCAGGCTCGCTTGATGTCTCAGGCACTTCGCAAGATCACAGGTGCTCTATCTACTAACAACACAACTTGTATCTTCATTAACCAGTTGCGCGACAAGATCGGCGTAATGTTTGGTAGCCCTGAAACTACAACTGGTGGCAAGGCTCTGAAGTTCTACGCTTCAGTTCGCCTAGACATCCGTCGCATCGAAACTCTTAAGGACGGCACCGAGCCAGTGGGTAACCGCACTCGCGTAAAGGTTGTTAAGAACAAGGTTGCTCCACCGTTCAAGCAAGCGGAATTCGACATTCTTTATGGCGAAGGCATCTCACGCGAAGGTGGCATCTTGGACATGGCTGTCGAAGAAGGCTTGGTTCGCAAGTCCGGCGCTTGGTACACCCACGATGGTGACCAGTTAGGCCAGGGCAAGGAAAATGCTCGCAAGTACTTAAAAGACAACGCAGGTCTAACAAACGACCTCGAGCGTCAGCTTAAGGAAAAGAAAATGGCTGCAGCTAAGCCAGAATTAGCAGTAGTACCAGTTTCAATTGATGATGACGAAGAAATGCCAGAAGAGGATTAATTCCTTACTGCAAACATTCGAAATGAACGGACGCCTCGGTGGATACTAAGCCAAGTCTTCAAGACTTAATTGGTGCCACCGAGGCAGTTTCATTAGCGCACGAAAGTGGTGCCCAGGATCCGCATTCCGAGGCCCGCAACATTGTTTTAAATCAACTCAACTTCATGCCTCGGTCCCGCAAAGAACTTGAAGCCGCTTTGGCAAAACGACACATTGAACCTGATGTGGCAAAGGTTGTCCTGGATCGCTTTGTTGAAATCGGCATGGTCGATGATGTTGCATATGCCGAACTATTGATTCGATCGCGCTGTAACACCAAGCGAGTTTCCCGTTCCGTTCTGCGCCAACAATTGCGCCAAAAAGGTGTGGAC
>RGDC01000076.1 GCA_009918005.1 Actinomycetota bacterium | reverse complement strand
CGATGATTACTCGCTTCAACATCTGGCGCACGATTACTTCGATGTGCTTATCGTGAATCGATACACCCTGTGAACGGTAGACCTCTTGAACTTCATCAGTTAAGTGAATCTGAACCTGACGTGGACCACGGATACGAAGAACTTCCTTCGGATCTGGCTTACCAACAAGGATCAAATCACCAGCTGTGACAGTCTGACCATCTTCAACTACCAACTTGGCACGCTTAGAAACTGGGTATTCCAGTTCTTCGGAACCGTCGTCAGGAATAACGATGACCTTCTTGGCCTTATCTGATTCATCAATGCGTACGCGGCCAGTAGCTGCGGAGATTGGTGAAACACCCTTTGGAGTACGAGCTTCGAAAAGTTCGACTACGCGAGGTAGACCATGTGTGATGTCTCCACCGTCAGATGCCGCACCACCAGTGTGGAAAGTACGCATAGTTAGCTGGGTTCCTGGCTCACCAATTGACTGAGCAGCGATGATGCCTACGGCTTCACCAATGTCAACCAACTTGGATGTTGCAAGCGAACGACCGTAGCAACGAGCACAAGTTCCAAAGCGGCTGTCACATGTGAGAACCGAACGAACCTTGATTTCGTCAACACCAGCAGCAACCATGGCATCGATGTCGAGAATGCCGATGTCCTGACCTGCTTCAAACAATGTCTTGCCGTCAACGGCTACATCTTCAGCCAAGCAGCGAGATGCGATTGTGGTATCCAAGAAGTCTTCGGCAGAGCCATCGGCCTTGCGAATCGCCTTGGTGATTCCACGATCGGTGCCACAGTCTTCTTCGCGGATGATTACATCCTGTGAAACGTCAACTAGACGACGAGTTAGGTAACCCGAATCTGCAGTACGAAGTGCAGTGTCAGCTAGACCCTTACGAGCACCGTGGGTAGAGATGAAGTACTCAAGTACTGACAAACCTTCACGGAAGTTGCTCTTGATAGGGCGAGGAATAATTTCACCCTTAGGGTTTGCTACCAGACCACGCATACCTGCAATCTGACGAATTTGAAGCATGTTGCCTCGCGCGCCGGAGTTAACCATCATCCAGACCGGGTTAGTGGTCGGGAAGTTTTCCTGCATAGCTTCGGCAACCTTGTTAGTTGTGTCAGTCCATACTTCGATTAGTTCCTGGCGACGCTCGGAGTCTGCAATCAAACCACGGTCGTACTGCTTTTGGATCTTGTCAGCTTTTTCTTCAGCTTCGGCAAGTAAGCCTGCCTTAGCCGAAGGAGCTACAACATCTGCGAACGAGATAGTTACGCCTGAGCGAGTTGCCCAGCGGAAGCCAGCTTCCTTCAAAGCATCCAGAGTCGCAGCGACCTGGACCTTGGAGTAACGCTCAGCAAGGTCATTGATGACTTCACCAAGCTTTGACTTCTTAACTTCTTCGTTAACAAACGGGTAGTTTGCTGGAAGTGTTTCGTTGAACAATGCGCGACCCAATGTGGTTTCGATTGTCTTTGAAGACGATTCGCCACCCATTTCAGTAACTACATTTTCCAAACGAATCTTTACGTTTGCCTGCAATGCAAGTTCGTTGCGATCAAAAGCCATGATGGCTTCAGCGAGCGAGCCAAATGCACGACCAGCACCGACACCGGCTGCGTCATCGCGTGTTAGCGAGTACAGACCAAGAACCATGTCCTGGGTTGGTGAAGTGATCGGACGACCATTTGCCGGCGACAAAATGTTGTTTGTCGAAAGCATAAGTACGCGGGCTTCAGCCTGAGCTTCCGCAGAAAGTGGTACGTGTACCGCCATCTGGTCACCGTCGAAGTCAGCGTTGAATGCTGTACATACAAGCGGGTGAATCTGGATTGCCTTACCTTCAATGAGCTGTGGCTCGAAAGCTTGGATACCCAAACGGTGCAAAGTAGGTGCGCGGTTAAGCAGAACTGGATGCTCGGTAATTACTTCTTCAAGTACATCCCAAACAACTGAACGCTGACGTTCAACCATGCGCTTTGCGCTCTTGATGTTTTGTGCGTGGTTTAGATCTACCAAACGCTTCATTACGAAAGGCTTGAAGAGTTCTAACGCCATCTGCTTAGGCAGACCACACTGGTGCAGCTTTAGCTGTGGACCAACAACAATTACCGAACGGCCTGAGTAGTCAACGCGCTTGCCAAGAAGGTTCTGGCGGAAGCGGCCTTGCTTACCCTTAAGCATGTCGGACAGTGACTTAAGTGGACGGTTACCCGGACCAGTTACTGGACGACCACGGCGACCGTTATCAAACAGTGCGTCAACAGATTCTTGAAGCATGCACCAAGATCAAGCAGACGCTTTAGACGGTTGTTGCGGTTGATAACGCGACGGTAAAGATCGTTTAGATCTGAAGTCGCGAAACGACCACCATCAAGTTGAACCATCGGACGAAGATCTGGTGGAATAACCGGAACTGCATCCAAGACCATTGCGGCTGGGTGGTTTGTGGTGTTCAAGAATGCATTAACAACCTTGAGACGCTTTAGGGCACGAGTCTTTTTCTGACCCTTGCCATTTATGATGATGTCTTTTAGCTTTACAGCTTCAGCTTCTAGATCGAATGTTTCCAAACGAGCCTTGATTGCTGCAGCGCCCATGCCACCCTTGAAGTAGCGACCGAAACGGTCACGCATTTCGCGGTAAAGCATTTCGTCACCTTCAAGATCCTGGACCTTGAGAGTGCGGAAGCGATCAAATACCTTGACCAGACGATCGATCTTTGCATCTTCGCGCTTGCGGATCTGGGTAACTTCACGTTCTCCGGATTCGCGAACCTTGCGCTTGACGTCTGCCTTGGCGCCTTCAGCCTCAAGTTCAGCTAAGTCAGCTTCCATCTTCTTTAGGCGAACATCTACATCAGCATCGCGCTTCTTGATCAGGTTGTTGCGATCTTCGTTTAGACGAGCTTCCAAACTTGGAAGGTCTTCACGACGAGCAGCTTCGTCAACCGAAGTGATCATGTAAGCAGCGAAGTAAATTACCTTTTCTAGATCCTTTGGAGCTAGATCAAGTAAGTAACCAAGACGACTAGGTACGCCCTTGAAGTACCAGATGTGTGTTACTGGCGCAGCAAGTTCGATGTGACCCATGCGCTCGCGGCGAACCTTGGAACGAGTGACTTCAACGCCACAACGCTCACAAACGATTCCCTTGAATCGCACGCGCTTGTACTTACCGCAGTAACATTCCCAGTCACGAGTCGGTCCGAAGATCTTTTCGCAGAAAAGACCATCGCGCTCTGGCTTGAGTGTGCGGTAGTTAATTGTTTCTGGTTTCTTGACTTCACCATGCGACCACAAACGGATGTTCTCGGCGCTAGCTAGGCCGATCCGCAGTTCGTCGAAGAAGTTGACGTCCAACACTTTGAGTTCCTCTATTTCTAGTTAAGTTTCGGGTTGTCTGTTCTGACCGGGATCAGAGTTCTTCGACGCTGAGCGACTCACGGCGCGACAGGTCGATTCCAAGTTCTTCAGCGGTGCGGAAGACTTCTTCAGCGGTGTCTCGCAATTCGATGGCAGAACCATCGCTTGAAAGAACTTCCACGTTCAGACATAGTGACTGCATTTCCTTGATAAGTACCTTGAAGGATTCAGGGATACCTGGTTCAGGAATGTTCTCGCCCTTAACAATGGCTTCGTACACGCGAACGCGACCAAGAACATCGTCAGACTTGATAGTCAACAACTCTTGAAGTGCATAGGAAGCACCGTAAGCCTCGAGAGCCCACACTTCCATTTCACCAAAGCGCTGGCCACCGAACTGTGCCTTACCACCCAACGGCTGCTGGGTAATCATTGAGTAAGGACCAGTTGAACGAGCGTGAATCTTGTCGTCCACCAAGTGGTGAAGCTTCAAGATGTACATGTAGCCAACTGAGATTTCGCCAGGGAATGGTTCACCGGAGCGACCATCAAACAACTTGGCCTTTCCGTTTTCACCAACCAAGCTAAGTCCGTCTGCCGTCTTACGAGTTGAAGTAAGCAGTCCGCCGATTTCATCTTCCTTGGCACCATCGAAGACCGGTGTGGCCAACTTGGTTCCTGGAGCAACCGAACGAGCTTCCTTAACAAGGTGCTTTGCCCATTCCGGGTCACCTTCGATTTCCCAACCACGAGATGCGATCCAACCCAAGTGGACTTCCAGAATCTGACCGATGTTCATACGTCCTGGAACACCAAGTGGGTTCAGCACAACATCAACTGGAGTTCCATCTTCAAGGAACGGCATATCTTCTGGTGGAAGAATCTTGGAGATAACACCCTTGTTGCCGTGACGGCCAGCAAGTTTGTCACCCTCGGTGATTTTGCGCTTCTGAGCAATGTAGACGCGAACGATTTGGTTAACGCCTGGAGGTAGATCGTCACCTTCAGATGAATCAAATACTCGAACGCCAATAACCTTGCCGGATTCACCGTGTGGCACCTTCAAAGAAGTATCGCGAACTTCGCGGGCCTTCTCGCCAAAGATGGCACGAAGTAAACGCTCTTCAGGTGTTAGTTCAGTTTCACCCTTAGGTGTTACCTTGCCGACCAACAAGTCGCCAGGAACAACATCCGCACCAATGCGAATGATGCCGCGCTCATCAAGGTCAGCTAGAACTTCGTCTGAAAGGTTAGGTAGATCACGAGTGATTTCCTCAGGACCAAGCTTGGTGTCGCGCGCATCAATTTCGTGTTCTTCAATGTGAATTGAAGAAAGCACGTCATCTTGCACAAGACGCTGGTTAAGGATGATCGCATCTTCGTAGTTGTGACCTTCCCATGGCATGAATGCCACAAGCAGGTTACGACCAAGAGCCATTTCACCGTTTTCAGTACATGGACCGTCAGCAATTACCTGGCCAGCTTCGACGCGATCGCCTTCACTGACGATTGGACGCTGGTTGTAGCAAGTGCCTTGGTTTGAACGATCAAACTTGCGCACTGCATAGGTAAGGTGCTTTCCGCCATCTTCTTGAACTGTGATGGAGTCTGCTGAAACTTCGGATACAACGCCAGTTCCAGTTGCCACGATTACATCTCCGGCATCCTTAGCTGCACGGTATTCCATGCCAGTTCCAACATATGGTGATTCACTGCGAAGCAATGGCACAGCCTGACGTTGCATGTTCGCACCCATGAGCGCGCGGTTTGCATCGTCGTGCTCTAAGAACGGAATCATTGCAGTTGCAACAGAAACCATCTGGCGCGGTGAAACATCCATGAAGTCAACTTCAGTTCCGGGAATGTAATCAACTTCGCCACCCTTGGTGCGAACCAATACTTTGTCATCCTGGAATGTGCTGTCGTCATTCAGTAGCGAGTTTGCCTGCGCAATAACGTGCACGTCTTCTTCGTCAGCAGTTAGGTACTGGATCTTGTCAGTTACCTTGCCCTTAACAACCTTGCGGTATGGAGTCTCAACGAATCCAAACGCATTGATGCGAGCGTAAGAAGCAAGCGAACCAATCAGACCAATGTTTGGACCTTCTGGAGTTTCGATTGGACACATACGACCGTAGTGCGATGGGTGAACGTCGCGAACTTCGAAGCCTGCGCGCTCACGAGAAAGACCACCGGGACCAAGTG
>RGDC01000075.1 GCA_009918005.1 Actinomycetota bacterium | reverse complement strand
ACTGATGCCAACATCCTCGGCGCTACTCATGAAGCAAAAACTTTAGAAAACCTTGATGCCTCAATGGAAATTGTCGAGCCGATCATGGGAGTTCGGTTCTGGGATGACTCAGTAAAGATTGCCTCTGAAGAAGTCACTATTACGTATAACCAGGGAATTCCAGTTGCCATAAATGGCAAAGAGTTTTCCGATGTTGTCGAGTTAATGAAAGAAGCCAACTCAATTGGTGGACGTCATGGTCTGGGAATGTCTGACCAAATCGAAAACCGAATTATTGAAGCGAAGAGTCGCGGCATTTATGAAGCTCCAGGTATGGCACTGTTCTTTATTGCTTATGAGCGACTTCTTAGCGCAATTCACAATGAAGACACAATTGCGAACTACCATGCGGAAGGTCGCAGACTAGGGCGCCTGTTATATGAAGGTCGCTGGTTTGATCCGCAGGCGCTTATGCTGCGGGAATCTTTGCAACGCTGGGTTGCCTCGGCAGTCACTGGAGAAGTAACAATTCGCCTGCGCCGTGGTGATGATTACACAATCATCAATACTTGTGGACCAGCATTGAGTTACCACCCAGAAAAACTTTCCATGGAACGCACTGAAAATGCGGCCTTTGGTCCAACGGATCGAATTGGCCAACTGACTATGCGTAACCTTGATATTGCAGATACTCGGGCCAAACTTGAGCTTTACCAAGCTCAAGGGCAGATCGATTCGAAGACCTTTGGACTTGTTGGCGACATGAAGTCTGGTCAATCAAACTCCATCACATCGTCTAAGGCGAACGATGATTCCGACGCTGGCCTAAACCGAGCTGCATTTGACGCAGGTACTGACTAAGTGCCTAAACAACTGGAACGTTACGCCCCAGCACTATTCGTTTTTCTCTGGAGCACTGGATTTATTGGTGCTAAGTATATAGTTCCCTATGCTGAGCCATTTACGTTCTTAACAATCAGATACTTTTTCGCTGCGGTAATCCTGTTTGTGATTGCTGCTGCGCTTAAACAGCCGTTAAAGCTAACTAAAGATCAGTTCAAAGCCTCATTTGCTGTTGGCATGTTGTTACACGTGATTTACATCGGTGGCGTCTTCTACGCAGTCAGCCTTGGCGTCTCAGCTGGAATCAGTGCGGTAATCGTAAGTATCCAGCCAGTTCTGGTGTCACTATTAGCAGTCCCATTGCTAGGGGAGCGCTTGCGCTGGGTGCAAGTAGTTGGATTGTTTTTGGGTGTTGCAGGCATTGCCCTACTTCTACTTCCTAAAGTTTTTCAAGGCGATTACACCGCAACAACTTCACTCACCGGAATCTTTATCTGTGTGATTGCACTTCTGGGAACTAGCGGTGGCTACTTAGTGCAAAAGAAACTTGGCGGCGAGATCCCATTCCTGAGTGGAACTGGAGCTCAATATGCAGTTAGCGCGATCGCGTTTGCCATCCTTTCCTTTTCGACAGAAGACCAGATCATCCAATGGGTGCCGCAATTCTTCTTTGGCCTAACCTGGATTGTCTTGATGCTTTCCATTGCTTCAATTGTTTTGCTGTACGGAATGCTTCGCACTGGAAGTGCGAGCAAAGTCTCTAGCCTTTATTACTTAGTTCCGCCCACAGCAGCAGTTCAGGCTTACTTTTTATTTGATGAGGTAATTGCTCCTATTGGAATTATTGGCATGGCTCTTGCTGGCTTAGGCGTTGTCCTTGTAATGAGACAGAGTACAAAAGTTAAATAATGTTGGACGCATTTGTTGCACGATTTGCTCCAGCTATTTTTGTTCTACTTTGGAGTTCAGGATTTGTTGGAGCAAAATTCCTACTGCCGCATGCAGAGCCATTCACGTTACTGACCGTTAGATTTGCGATAACTGCGACAATTTTACTTTCGCTTGCTGCGGTTACACGGTCTCCTATGAAGATGAATAAATCTCAATACCTACGGGCTGGCTACATCTCATTGTTTTTGCATTTCGCGTACACCGGCGGAATCTTCGTTGCTATTCATGAAGGCGTATCTGCTGGCATAACTGCAGTCATCGTCAGTCTTCAGCCAGTTTTAGTTTCGCTACTTGCGATTCCATTATTGGGAGAACACCTGCGCGCATCACAGGTAGCTGGTCTAGCACTTGGTCTAACCGGAGTGACGTTGCTGCTGGTGCCAAAAATTCTGCAGGGAAATACTTCACTGGCTTTTTCGACCATAGGAGTTCTGGCTGCTGGGTTTGCACTTGTTGGAAGTGTCTGGGGCACGTTGGAACAGAAGCGCTATGGCTCTGATCTACCGATTCTTTATGGCCTTGCATTCCAGTACACCGTGAGTGGAGTGCTGTTGGCCATCCTCGCAGTTACTACCGAGAGCCTAGTAATCGAGTGGTCGATGCAATTCGTCGCAGTTTTGCTTTGGATCGTGCTTGGCGTTTCTATCGGTTCGGTAATTATGTTGTTCTATCTACTTCGCCGAGGATCCGCAGGCTCAGTTTCTAGTTTGCTCTATTTGGGCACACCATTAGCAGCAACCTTTGGCTACATTTTCTTTGATGAACACATTAGTTCGGTAGGTGCTATCGGAATGGCTATTGCAGTCTTTGGTGTTTGGCTAGTACTTCGGCAGGAAAAAGTAAAAGCTTAAGGATTTGATCTAACCAAGATCGTCACTGAGTAAAACCCAGCGATTCTCTAGTTCTTCCTTTTCCATAATCAAGGGCTGTAAATCATCATTAAGCGTGGCGACTTTTTCGAAATTGGAAGAATGTGTTTCCATCTCACCAAGAATTTCTTTGATTGAAACATCCAACTTTGCAATCGAGCGCTCAATTCGCTGCAGGTCTTTTTGCATGTCGCGCTTCTGAGTCGCAGTTAGTTCTGCTTTTGGCGCGCCAGCATCCTGGGTGAACGCTGTTGGTTCATCTGGCTGGGCTTTACGAAGCTTCAAATACTCTTCCAAGCCTCCTGGAAGGTTGCGAAGTGATCCATCGCCCATGACGCCTACAAAAGTGTCACAAACTCTTTCCAGGAAGTACCTATCGTGAGAAACCACTAGCAAAGTGCCAGCAAAACTATCTAGCAGATCTTCAAGTGCCGCAAGAGTTTCAACATCGAAGTCGTTTGTTGGTTCATCCAGAATCAGAACGTTTGGGCCACCCATAAGCAGGCGAGTCAGCTGCAATCGTCGACGCTCGCCACCTGAAAGATCGCCAACAGGTGTCCATTGGGCATCAGAGCCAAAGCCAAGGCGTTCGCCAAGTTGAGAAGCACTTAAGGATTTACCTTTGCCAATTTCAACGTGAGTCGAAATGTGTTCTATTGCCTCTAGGACTCGCCACTTGGGGTTTAGTTCTTCCAAGTGCTGTGACTTGCCAGCGGCTAATTCGAGTTGGCCGGTAAGTACTTTGAGTAACGTTGTTTTGCCTGCGCCGTTGACTCCGGCAATACCAATTCGATCGCCAGGCCCAACGTTCCAGTCCAAGCCCTTGAAGAGATCCCGATCGCCAACGCGAATCGTAGCGTTATGCAATTCGTATACTGTTTTACCTAAACGAGCATTCGCAAATGCCAAAAGTTCAACATTGTTGCGCGGGGGAGGCTCGTTTTCAATTAATTCGTTTGCCGCATCAATGCGAAACTTTGGCTTACTGGTTCGAGCGGGCGCACCTCGACGCAACCAAGCAAGTTCTTTCTTAATCAACATGTTTCGTTTTTGTTCTTCAACACTGGACTGACGCATGCGCTCTGCTTTAGCTAAAACATAAGCAGAGTAGCCACCGTCATATTCTTCGATCTGGCCATCAATAACTTCCCAGGTGCGATCGCTAACTTCGTCAAGGAACCAGCGATCGTGAGTAACGACGGCTACAGCTAAACCGCGGCGAGCCTTCAAGTGATCAGCAAGCCAGGTGACTGCTTCAACATCCAGGTGGTTAGTTGGTTCATCCAGAAGCAATACATCTAGATCGCTAATAAGAAGTTTTGCCAGAGCTACGCGCCTGCGCTCGCCACCAGATAGTGGTCCCATCTCGCGAGCCAGTATCGCTTCACCGAATCCACCAAATAGCCCAGTTAAAACATCGCGAGCTTTTGAGTTGGTAGCCCATTCATGATCTGCCTGATCGCCTAACACAATGTCGCGAACTGTGGCCTTGGGATCAGCTTTATCGATTTGCGACAAGGTTCCCATGTGAGTTCCATTGGCCATCGAAACTCGACCATCGTTAGGAGTTTCTTGGCCACCTAAGATTTTCACTAGGGAGGATTTGCCGCCACCATTGCGGCCAACGATTCCGATTCGAGCGCCTTCAGCCAGACCCAAGGACACATTGTCAAGAACTGCGCCTTTGCCATAGGACAGCGAGACATTCTCGAGATTTATTAAGTTACGGGGAGCCACGCTAGCGCCTTTCAGGTCGCTCTATTCTCGCAGGTAATAGGGATGATTGCGAAACCAGATTTATTAGCGATTAAGCATGGAAAGTTGTTTTATGATCGCACTAGTTGGTCCAGCAGTGTTCAGCGCATAGAAGTGCAAACCTTCGGCACCAAGGGCAAACACGTCTTCACAGATTTGCACTGCAACATCAATGCCGAGTTGCTTGAGTGATTCGGGATCGTTTTGGTAACGTGCGAATCGTAAGCGAGTAGCTTTAGGCATGTAGCCACCACTAAGTTCTAACATTTTTACAATTTGCGGATAGCTCGTGACGGGCATAATTCCCGGGTAAATCGAAAGTTTTGAACCACGGGCATCTAAAGCATTTCGCAGCGCCTCGTAGCGACCACTATCGAAAACAAACTGAGTAATGGCGAAGGTTGCTCCCAGTTCTTCTTTACGAAGCAGAACATTAATGTCTTTTGCGAAGTTTCCCTCCGATGCCGGATGCACATCAGGGAAGGCTGCTACACCGATTGAGAAACCACCGATCTGCGCGGCTAACTCGACAAGCTGATCTGCGTAGTCGAAGCCTCCAGGAGTTGTGACCCAAGGGGCGGTTGGTCCACCCACAGGGTCACCACGCAGCGCTAAGACACCGTGAAAGCCTTCTGCTTTGTATTGCTCAAGTACTTCGGTCAGTTCGTTTCGAGTTGAACCAACGCAAGTTAAATGTCCAATTACTGGCACGCCTGTTTTAGCAATGAATTCAGCGGCAATTCGAATGGTTCGATCTCGGGTTCCGCCACCAGCACCATAAGTCATGGAGACAAAATCAGGCTTAAACTCTTGAAGCTCGTCGATGGTCTGCCAGAGCTTCTGCTCGCCTTCCGGATCCTTGGGAGGAAAGAACTCAAATGAAATCGTGGGAACCGCAACCTCGGCTGCTTGCACATCAATGGTTGTGTCGGCTGACAACTTGCCTCCTGGGGGGATCAATCCACGAGGCTTCGTTTCCTGAATGCCTAATTTAGCACTTGTCTGAGATTAATCGAGTCAGACTCTGGCTTTTGTGATTTGTTTAATAGCCAAAATTGCAACGCAGGCAATCGGCACTGCAGATAACGCACACAGCCAGCCATAACTCAAGACCGCAATAATCACTCCAGCTAGCGCGCCACCGATAGCTGCACTCAGGTTCATAATCAAGTCGGAAGTGCCTTGCGCAGGAGCGCGATAGTGATCAGAGACGGACTCGGAAAGCAACGTAGAGCCAGCGATTAAGGTGCAGGACCAACCAAGCCCCAGCAGGAACAACCCAATGCCCAATTGAATTTCACTGTTAGCAGGGGCTGTTCCAGCAATTACTGCAGAGCTGACCAAGATTAGGCTTCCAAGCAGAATTACTTGCTGTCGGCCGAGGCGATCAGTTAGGTATCCAACAATTGGAGATAGCGCATACATCCCTGCAATGTGAACGCTTATGACTAATCCAATGATGTTTAAGGAAATATCCACATGAGCCATGTGAACAGGTGTCATAACCATCACGGCAACCATAATTAAATGG
>RGDC01000074.1 GCA_009918005.1 Actinomycetota bacterium | reverse complement strand
GGGTCATACTTCATCAGAACCATACGGTCTGGGTCGTTACGACGGTTCTTCTTGGTTACGTAGGTGTAACCAGTACCAGCGGTTGACTTCATCTTGATAATAGGACGGATGTCTTTGTCTTTTTTAGCCATGATCTATCCCTTAGATTTTCTCGCCACGGGCGATAAGTTCAGCAACAACAGATTCGATGCCACGTGCATCAATAACCTTGATGCCACGGGCAGAAAGGGTAAGAGTTACGTTGCGCTTTAGTGAAGGCACAAAGTATGTGCGCTTCTGAATGTTTGGGTTGAAACGACGCTTGGTACGACGGTGTGAGTGGGAAATGGCGTGGCCAAAGCCTGGGCCTTTGCCACAGACGTCACATACAGCAGCCATTTTGACTCCTTGAAGATTGAAGGGTTGCTTGGTTAAGCCTTGCCAGACTACCTGCGAATGCTCAGAATTTCCAATTCGGGCTCAAATAAAGCCTATAACTGCGGGCTTGCAACCCATCCAGAAACCTCGGACACAGGTAACCTAGGGGCGTGACAAACACTGGGATTTCGGTAATCGATGCTGATATTTTTCGCGCAGCCATAGCCCAATTCCAGGACCTATTGGCTAAAAATGAGCAGTTACTAAATGATTTAAACGTTTATCCCGTACCAGATTCAGACACTGGAACTAATTCCTTGCAAACCCTAAAGGCCGGGATGGCGCAAAGTGGCCTGAAATCAACAGATCTTGGCGAATGCGCTTTGTCGCTAGCAACTGGTGCTGCCAAATCGGCAATGGGCAATTCGGGTGTAATCCTGGCTCAATATTTCCAGGGCTTAGCGCAAGGGCTAACGAAAGTTTCGACCAGCTTTCCAAAAGAATGGCAACAAGCACTGATTCAAGCAGCTTCAGTAGCTCGACAATCAGTCCTTACCCCAATTGAAGGGACCATGCTGACTATCGCTGATGCTGCAGCGCGAGTTGAAGCGCAACCAGATTTCAAAAAGTACTACGAGGAAATCCAGATTGCAGTCCGAGCCGCTGTAATTGATACGCAGTATTTGTTGCCCGAATTAAAGGCTGCCGAAGTTATTGATGCTGGTGCATTAGTAGTTTCATTTTTGCACGACAGCTTTGCACTCACGCTTGGGCTGACCGTTAGTCCATTAGAAGTTGCTGCCCCCAAACTTGTTGACACTAGTTATTCCGGACCAAAATTTGAATTGATGTTTGCAGTTATGTGCGCAGAAAGTATTAAAACTGAGATAGAAGCGTTAATAAGTGCCCTTGGTGAATCCATTTCAGTTTCAGGAGCTGAACCAAACTTCAACTTTCACATCCACACCGACAAACCAGACTTGGTAATCGAAAGTTGTGAAGACAAAGTTGAAATTACAAATATTAGAATTTCTGAGCTGGGCAATTAGTTAAATGGCGGACCTAAGTACCCAGGTAGTTGAAGTTGTTGGCGCAAAAACTGCAGCACTTTTGAAATCTGAATTTGCGATAGAACTTGTTGAAGATTTACTCCGGCACTACCCACGCAGGTATGAACAACGTGGCGCGCTTACTGATCTTGGCAATCTTGAAATTGGAGATCACGTAACGGTCCAAGCACAGGTTAAAAGCTTTAAGAATCTGAAAAATGCCAAGGGTGGCACCCGCCAAGAAGTTGTAATCAGTGATGGCTCAGGTTCCTTAACGTTGATGTTCTTTAATCAGCATTGGCGAGAAAAAGACTTGGTAGCTGGTCGCCAAGGTTTATTTGCCGGTCAAGTGTCGGTCTTTAACAATAAGCGCCAACTGACTCATCCCGAATATGAATTGCTCGAGGATGCAGCTGATGTAAATCCCGATGATTATGCCGAGGCATTCCTCCCGGTTTATCCAGCTACTAAGAAACTGCAAACTTGGACGATCGAGCGCAGTATTGATTTGGCCCTAACCGCACTTGGTGATGTAGAAGATCCCTTACCTGCTGAAATCAGAAAAACTGAAGAGCTAATCGACTTGGGTGTAGCACTGCGTGCGATTCATAAGCCAACATCACTTGAACAACTTGAAGCCAGCCGATTGCGCTTGAAGTGGGATGAAGCCTTGGCGCTGCAAGTGGTACTAGCAAAACAGCGTCACGAAGAAGATTCTTGGCCAGCAATTGCCAGGTCGGAAAAACCCGACGGCTTACTTGCGGCATTTGATGCAAAGCTGCCTTTCACTTTAACTAAGGGTCAAAGTGAAGTTGCTAAAACTATTTCTGCTGAAATGGCAGCCGGCCATCCAATGCACCGTTTGCTACAGGGTGAAGTAGGTAGTGGAAAGACCGTGGTTGCCGTCCGAGCCATGCTCACTGTTGTTGATTCTGGTGGGCAGGCAGCACTACTGGCGCCAACTGAAGTACTGGCCGCGCAGCATTACCGAGCAATCACAAACTTGCTTGGACCGTTGGCTGAACGCGGCAGACTTGGTGCGCACGAAGAAGGTACCGGGGTAACTCTGCTAACTGGTTCAATGACGACGGCCGCCCGAAGGCAAGCGCTTTTGGACATTACTTCAGGTCAAGCTGGAATCGTAATTGGAACTCACGCACTACTTGAAGATCGAGTTGATTTCTTTGATCTTGGTCTTGTAGTAATCGATGAGCAGCATAGATTTGGCGTTGAGCAACGTGCAACGCTAGTTGCTAAAGCCGGAAGCGATCGGCGCCCACATGTATTGGTCATGACAGCGACACCCATCCCACGAACTGTTGCGATGACAGCATTTGGTGCACTGGATATTTCAACTTTGAGTGAACTGCCTGCAGGACGTTCGCCGATTACCTCCCATGTTGTTTTATCTGCAGAAAAACCAAGTCACCTAGCCAGAGTTTGGGAACGAATTGTGGAAGAAGTTCGCGCGGGCCATCAGGCATATGTAGTTGTTCCTAGAATCGCGAGCCAAGAAGATAAAGATCTAAAACCTGGACAACGCCAAGCAATTGCCTTAGAAGATTTAGCGCCTCAGTTGATAGAAGGCCCGTTAGCAGGTATTCGAGTCGGAATCATGCACGGGCAAATGCCAGGACCAGATAAAGATGACGTGATGCAAAGGTTTGCAAACGGTCCAGCACATGCTGACGGCATTGATGTATTGATTTCAACAACGGTAATTGAAGTTGGTGTGGATGTTCCAAATGCCACGACTATGGTGATCATGGATGCGGATCGATTTGGTATTAGTCAGTTACATCAACTTCGTGGTCGCGTTGGCCGTGGCAGTGCGCCCGGACTTTGCTTATTGGTAACTGAAGCTCCGCCATTTAGTCCAGCGCGAGAACGCTTAGCCGCAGTTGCGTCAACTAACGATGGTTTTGAATTAGCCGCACTTGACCTAGAGCAGCGTCGTGAAGGGGATGTCCTAGGCCGCAACCAATCGGGAATGCGCTCAAGTTTGAAGTTAGTAAGTATCCTGCGTGATGAATCAATTTTGGAACAAGCAAGAATTGCTGCTGTGAATATCGTTGCTAAGGATCCAGACCTTGATTCCAATCCTGCGTTAGCTCGTGCAGTGCAATCTTTAATTGACCAAGCCCGAGCTGAGTTTGTGAAAAAATCATGACCAGAATTATCGGTGGCGATTTCCGTGGTCGCTCAATAAAAGTTCCAGATGCCGAAACTCGCCCAACATCGAGTCGAGTGCGGGAAGCAATTTTTTCTTCAGTTGAGCATGCAGTAAGTGGACTTGATGATTTACGAGTCCTAGATCTTTTCTCTGGCTCAGGCGCCTTTGGGATTGAGTCAATTTCCCGTGGCGCAAGTGAAGCGGTTTTGATTGAAAAAGATTTACGCGCTGCAGACACTTTGCACACCAACATCGCTAATTTTGGAATCAAGAATGCTCGCGTTGTGATTGCGGATGCATTTACTGATGTGGCCCAAAAATCTGGACGTGGGACTTTTGATATTGTTTTTATTGATCCGCCATATTCCCATGAAGATCAAGATGTGAACTCCTTGATCGCTAACTTGGTCCAAAACGACTGGCTCAATGAATATGCCGTGATCGTGGTTGAGCGCGGCTCTCGCTCCCAGGTCACTTGGCCTGAATTTGTCGAGGAACTTCGCAAGAAGGTTTATGGAGACACGACTATTTGGTACGGTCAGTATCTGACGAGTAACGAATAGCAGCTAACAGGCAGAATTTGAGAGGGTGAGTTAGATGGCAACGAGCGGAGCTAGAAAAGCCGTTTGTCCTGGTTCCTTTGATCCAGTAACTTTTGGGCATCTTGATGTCTTCGCTCGCGCAGCTGAACAGTATGACCATGTAACGGTTGCAGTCCTGCAAAACAGCACCAAAGCCGGCCTGTTCACAATGGAGCAACGCATTGAAATGATCACAGAATGTGTCAAGCCCTATCCAAATATCGTCGTTGATACCTTCAAAGGTTTGCTCGTTGATTACTGCAAAGTGAATGGAATTAGTGCAATTTTCAAGGGCCTTCGCGCAGTCTCAGACTTTGATTACGAACTTCAAATGGCGCAAATGAACTCACGTCTTGGCGTTGACACCCTGTTTGTGGCTACTAATCCGGAATACAGCTTCCTTTCCTCCAGCATTGTTAAGGAAATCGCGAAATTTGGTGGGGATGTGGCTGGGCTGGTTCCCGAGAATGTGCATGAGGCCCTGAAAGCCCAACTTCCTGCAAAATCCTGATTTTTAAAAGGTTTAGCCCCTGCTCATCCCAATACTCGATTTGGGAGACCCAGTAAAAACGCGCTAATCTAGCCATTGGTCTTTCACGAGGCCGAATGAGCCATACTTCCAGCGAGGAATACTGTGTCTACCCTCGATCCAAGCTCGCCGCTAGTTCTCGATACTCGAGATCTTGGTCGCCGTGCTGGATCGATGAAGAAACTAGATTTCTCGGTGGCGGCACCGGCTGATCTCGGCGTCGGATTGATTGCAGTCCCACCAGGATCTGAAATTGAGTTTGATCTCAGGCTCGAGTCAGTAATTGATGGGGTTCTCGTCACCGGAAGTGCTTTGCTAACGGTTGCGGGTGAATGCTCAAGATGTTTGGAGCCGTTGTCTTTCGATACGGAAGTCGATCTCCAAGAACTTTTTGAATATCCCGCGACTGATTCACGAGGCCGCCAGATTGAATCTGGTAACGATGATGATGAACAACCGAAGCTAGATGATGATCTTCTTGATCTAGAGCCGGTTATTCGCGACGCAGTATTGCTGGCTATGCCGCTAGCACCTCTGTGCCAACCTGAATGTGCAGGATTGTGCATCACTTGCGGTGAAAACCTCAACGATGTGCCAGATCACGCACACGAAGAAATTGATCCGCGCTGGGCAACCCTTGCGAATCTCAAAGATTTAACTAACGAATAAGCTCGACGATTTGAACTAAAGAGTTCGAATCGAAAACCTGAAAGGATGGCAGACCGTGGCCGTTCCGAAGCGTAAGACTTCACGCAGCAACACCCGTCATCGTCGTTCCGCATGGAAGTGCAGCACACTGCTTGCCCAACTTGTGGCACATACGACAAGCGCCAGGTCCTTAGCGTCTAATTGCCGTGGCCAAGTCCACACCGCAAGAACAGCTATTCGACCGACTGGGTTTAGTTTTTGATGCCCAGTTACTCGAGTTAGCGCTCACGCACCGGTCATTCGCCTACGAGTCAGGCGGACTACCTACCAACGAGCGACTTGAGTTTTTGGGAGATTCCGTTTTAGGGGTCGTAGTTACTGATGAGCTTTACCATCGTTACCCAGATTTGCCCGAAGGCAATCTTGCAAAACTTCGCTCTGCAGTAGTCAGTGCTCGCGCGTTAGCAGTACAAGCCCGACGTCTTGGGTTAGGTGAATTCATTCGCCTTGGTCGCGGCGAAGAAACCACCGGCGGTCGCGACAAATCTTCAATTTTGGCAGACACTTTTGAGGCTGTACTTGGCGCGGTTTACCTGGATCTA
>RGDC01000073.1 GCA_009918005.1 Actinomycetota bacterium | reverse complement strand
CCGAAGTCAGATTCGTCCGTAGTTGTGAAGCCATCCCGAAAATATCCAGTTACAGGATCAAGGCCACAGAGTTCTAATGGTTCACCAAAGACGTTCTTTTGCATATCCATATGTTCTCACAAAAGGACAATGCAGGCATTATGTAATTTGGTTAAATTCAGGACTTTTGTTCTGTGTTCTTTAATTTCACTTTTGCACTAATTCTTGAAGCGATGACAACTTACTTAACTATTGCCTTCTTGGTCTCATCAAGTGGTTTCCAGCTTGCGTCTCCACTTGCCTTAAACCTAATCGCACAACTTCCCTTCTTCGTCGCCGTTACGAGCCAGCCAGTTTGAGTTGTGACAATTTTCTTTCCAACTTTTTTCTTGACAGTAATCTTTGAGGTCTTGCAAGAGCCACTGGAACTGACCGATAGTGCTAATCCAGCCTTTGACTTCATGGTGAACTTGACGGTCTTCTTTAGCGCCAAATTCTTTGGCACAGTTGGAGACACTTGGGTCTTTAAGGAAATAATCGGCACCGGTGTTGGTGTAGCAGAAGGCGTCGCGCTCGGTGTTGGTGTGGCTGAAGGCGTCGCGCTCGGTGTTGGTGTTGGTGTTGGCGTTGGTGGTGGCGTTGGCGCAGCCAAAGTCCGGATCGCAATTTGACTGCTGGTCCACGGACCGATTCCGGTATCACCATAGGCACCATGATTTGCTCGCGTCGCCCGAATCCGGAATTCGTAGTCCGTATCTGGACGGAGATTTGCAAATTGGGTACTCATTTTTGTGTCACTGTTACTCTGCACAGTTCGCGCTGCAGACCATTCCCCGCTCGAGCCTTCCCGGTAACTGACTTCGTATCCGCCATTCGCATCTGCCATGCCAAGCCAAGTCAAGTCAACGTTTGTTCCGTTATTTGTTGCAACGGCGTTAGTCGCAACACCCGTAAATGATTGACAGCTAGCCGTGGATAAACTAGGGATCGTTTCAAGGTTAGCCCAGCCATCATTTCCCCCTGTGAAACGACTGAATTGACTATTTAAATCGATAGCACCTTGCTTAGCCACAGCAACAGCTGTTCGGTCGCAGCCAGGCTGGAAATCTACAACACCAGTGAACCAAGCGAAGTTTACGGTTGAGCGGGGGTCAATTTCCTGATAGAAATCCGACATAATTGTGTCGTCGCCTATAACTGGGTAACCACCTCTGCCTGAACCACCGTAACTATTGTATGCCGATAGGCCGTAAGCGTTTACGACAACAGCGGGATTGAAATCACCCGCATGCCGGCTCAGGCTGTTGCCGGCACTGGCGACAATCCAGCTATCGCCATATCCAAGGTTTGTGGTGCCGTTTGGATTTGAACTTGTGGCTTCAATTTCCATGGTAGGTCTATCTGCATACGGACTCCATTGTGCTTGCGAACCACCGAACATAATTTGGCGGGAGTAAGTAACATCGTCGTCATTGTTTGTAAGTGCCAACGAGGTTTTTAACCATGGACCTTGAGAGTAGAACGTTCTTGTCAACTGCGCAGAAACTCCACCATCGACTACGCCATCGTAGATGTCTACCGCACCGCAAAGCATTTCTGTGCCCCAGGTGCGAATCTTCAGAATCGTTGGATGAGAAACTGTGTTCAAGCATGGAACGCTGGTCGAGCCGCCACCCATGCCAAGGGTGACCTGAGCCGCAGGCTCTGATTCCGTCCAGTACGTCCCGTTAACGGTCGGATACCACCCTCTAGCTTCCGTAATCCAGTTATATTGGCTAGCACTACCATACGTAGACTGCAGCAGCAGTTTTCGCCAAAGCGAAATATTGCCACCATCAAAGCTATACTCACCAGAAAAATCTGCGGAAAGAAAGTTTACCTGTCCACGGCCAATAGAAAATGTAGTTGCTGCTGAAACAGCTTCGTCTGTAGCTGTCCACGAACTATAAAGACTGCTCAGCACATCTGGTTGATTTAAATCAGTTTGATTCGCTTGATTAAGTTGGGATTGCAACTCATATGTCAACTTTAGAGTAACTCCACTTAGGGCTGAGGAACCTTGCTGCAATCGATATGGAAGACTCGAGAGCGCATCTTGTCTGTAGAAGAATTGATCACTCGGTATGGATTGAACTTCAAAGTACTCTTTATCAACACCGGCCACACTTGCTAATTCCGGGATAAAGCTAGATCCTGCCGTAAACACAATTCGTCCACCATTCCTCACCCAATTGCGAAGCGCAGGTAGTACATCACTGTTCATTTGGTCCGAGCCTGCCAGTGGCCCACTTGTCCGCGTGAGTACCAGCACATCTACGCCCTGAAGATTTTGCATCCAAGTTTCTTCAGTGCCATCCCCACCATCAAAAAAGTGGGTATCTAGATATGTTGATCCGCACATATCTTCTGATACTGCCGAACCAGATCCGTACACAGTTCCGTCTGTATAAACACTTCCTGCTTGTGGTTGGAGCGTAAATTTACTGAAAACTAAAACTGATAGGTCCGCATCGTTTCTCGAAACAGGACAGGACATTTGTGAGGCTTGATATTTCAATGTTGGCAATTCAATATTTGAAAGATCCCCATTCCAATCAAAGTCCTGCCGTGCAAGTTCGTCTGCGGCACTTTGTGCTCGTGCAACAGCATTACCAAAGTTTCCAATGTGATACCCAACCAGCCCATCAAACCAAGCTCGCTTAGTCGTTTCAGCTGGCTGGATTGCTAACGCATATTCAGTAATGAGGTAGGTGCTGCCATTGCGATTAACCGATCCGTAACCATTAACTGTTGAAGGAACATTTGAGATATCTTCGCCAAAGATGTGAACGGCTACTGGATCTCCTTGGCCTTTATCTGAAGTAATTGCCCACGAATCTGCACTCGTATATCCACCGGGGTTGGCGTTCGCCGAGTTAGTTATGCTCGTCGAAGTTGCCTCATAAGTTGTGTCGCTATCTGAACCCATATTGCTTACCAACCAGACTTTACCCACATAAGGGGTACCCGATGTATTGGTTGCTTCTACCATGGTGCGAACCCACTGTTCGTCACCAAAGAAATATCGAGATAACTTTAAAGTCAGATCTTGAGTTACATCATCGTCACAAATGACCGAAGAGTTTGGCTTTGTGGGATCACCACTCAATGCAAGAGTTGAATAGTCACATCTCACTTCGTGAGCAGTATCCAATGTGCCCGCACCAACATAAACACGAAGCGCACCGTCAAATGCATCGCCGTTTCCATTTGCCGTCGTTGCGTCATCTATTGCAGAATTAACCCGATCCCAACTTGGATTCTGACACGTGCTTGCTCCTGTACAAATTGATCGCGACGAGAATCGTTTAAAATCAGTTCGTGAATATCCCTCATCTGGCCAGTGCGCAATGATGCTGAAGTAGTACTCCACGTCAGTGTCAGCGTTAAAGCATGTGTACTCAGACGTATTTGATGTGCCCTGAATATCAACATTATTGCAGGTCTTTAGATACTGCATTGAATTTGGATTGATACCCCAAAGTACGTCATACGTCATTCCATCAACAGCATCACTTGGTTCAACCCAGGAGATTGTGCCGACGAGATTGTAAACAATGTTTGTAACTGGTTGTTTTTGTGGGATGTCGTTTACCAGAATTGAGAATGCCTGGGATGCCAGAATCGCGTCTGATTCGTCCATAGCATTTACGGTGAAATTGAAGTTTCCGGATACGCGAGGGGTGCCCTGGAGTTCTCCGGATGATGACATGGACATACCATCTGGTAATCCGGTAGCTGACCATGATGTTGGTGCGGTGCCGGTTGAGGTCATAGATACAGGTTCATAGCTCTGGAAAATCGTTGCTGCAGGTATGTCGCGAGCATTAATCGAGGTAGGTTCAAAACGAATTGAGTCACCCTTTAAGAAAACAGCTGGTGACAATACCTGGTCATTCGCATTTGCTATTACCATGGTTACGGTAACTGGGGTTTGCGATTCTGCGTAGCTGCTCACATCAGCACTGCAAGTCATGGCTGACGTAATCGTCGCAGCATGTAAATCTGAATCAAATGGTACGTAACTTGCAAGTCGGGCTTCTAATTGACTTGAGGCACTAGTGCACAGGAATGTGACTGGTCAATGCCACCGACAAAAAGTCCAAATCCGTCAGGGTAGCTGTACAGAGCGGATCCCGTTTCGGTTCCAGCGAGGGCGTATTCAAACTTTAAGAAGTCTGCGGTAGGTGCCACATCAAACTGCAACACAGTCATTCCATTGGCGCATACTCTATCCTCAGCAAAGTTTGAAAATGTACTATCTGAGCGACAAACGGATGCGTAGGGACTTTCAGAACCGCTAGGTACCCAACTCTTCTGCGACTGCAGGTAGGTATCAAAATTCGTGTAGATATTCTCATACCTAGCCCGATCCTGTGGCGAGGTAAACTTTGTTAACTTTTTAGAGACAGAGTCAATCTGTATGACACCGCTGCCTCGCTCAAACGTTCGGGCATCTAATAGCGGCGCGAGAACTATACCGTTATCTATTCCAATTGAGTCAGTTCCATTTTCAAACGTACCAATCGACTGAGATGTAATACCTTCGACATAACTCGATCCATTAACTGTCGCATTTGTTATCGAGATATTTCCCGCAATCTGGCTGGCAATCCCTTGCGCAGTTAGTAAGTTTCCTTCGGCTGCCGTTTCAATTAACAATTCAGAATCATGTCGCTCATCAGCCAGACTCGGCACGCCGCGAATTTCACTTTCAAACGCTAAATCTGTGGCAGGTTCTGGCAGATCAATCCCGAAATAGGTTGCATAAACTCGGAAAGTATATTGCTCGTTTTCATTCAAGTTTGGAATGCTTACGGAATATCGAGTTTCCCCTCCATCGTTTGATGCAATCAAATCGCTAGCGAGCAGTGGCGATTGGTTCAGCACTGGGTATTCAGTGGCGTTGCCTTCTCCATCGTGGTAGTTTGGCGCGTACTCTATACGGTAGCCAAGTACAGGTTGCGCGCCATCCAGCGGGCTTCCCGAGCCATTGAATTGTGCGAGCACCCAAGGCTTCGGTGCCTTCCATGACACTTCAGCAACATCTGCTTGTGTCCGTGATACTTGAACAGATCGAGGTGCAGCCGGTGCTAAGAATCCTCGAAATGGAGATAGAGGTTGATTTGGAGGTTCTGCATAAAAGATGTAGTCACGGAAGCCAACCACATATCTACCAGTAACGGAGCTTTGGAACTTATTGCTTAGTAGTTCCGAAGCTATGCAGGTTGCCGTACTACAGGATTCCCTTCCCACTCCCACTAATGTGTCTAAGTCACTTTCAATTAGAGCATCCGTAGGTAGGCCTAAGGTGAGATCTCCGTTAAATGTATACATGCCACTGAATAGTGGTTGGAAATCTGGTTCTGGTGTAACAATAAGATTTTGAGCCCCTTCACTTTGAATTGAATCAAAATTCCAAATCATGTCCACGTCACTTATCGCTCGCGCACTCGTTTCAACATTCATGTATGTTTCAAAATCATTTGAGTCACTGTCACTTACTAACATTAACTGCACTGAAGTTGGTTCTAAACCAGCAATTGGTTCGCCAATTTGTATATCTGAATCTAAGGTCCTGAACTCAACTGTTGGGATTTTCACCCAAGTAATGACAAATGCAACGCGACCTTGATAAATCGTGCGTCCCCAATAAAAGAAATCGTAATCTGGTAACTCACTCCAATTTCCTTGCAATGCGCCGTTAGACATCGCGATATTTCCAAAAGCGCTGACTATCCTTCCTGATTCAAAATCCGTGTCGCTACTGTCATGAATCTGCACTGCGCCATATGGAAGAATCCGAACGCTGTCAAAGTTTTCGGTGCCCCCGAATACATGAGTGGTAAACCCTAGTGGAAGTCCAGCCGGTATATTCGTCCCGCTAGCGGAATTTACATCTATTGCCCCTTCTCTGGTCATTACACAGGCATCGCAAGCCCAACCAAGACGTGGCTGCGCGTTCGGGAACACCGAGCTAAAAGTATTTGCCCAGATATCTGCTCGTTCGCGATTACTTAAGAATGG
>RGDC01000072.1 GCA_009918005.1 Actinomycetota bacterium | reverse complement strand
ATTAAGATGCGTCCTGCTACTCCCCAATGTACTTCTGGTTCACGTTGAGCAGATCCTACTCCTAGTATAGACCCTGTAATGGTGTGAGTAGTAGATACAGGTATACCAAGAGCACTTGCACCGAATAACATCATAGATCCACCACTCTCAGCAGCAAAACCACTTCTGGGATTTAAATCACCGTTTTCAAAGGCAGATGCAGTTGCGCGGGCGGTAACGATTAATCAACTTCGAACTATTGGCAAGGCTAAAACTCCACGCGCTGTCTTTGATTACACCGATGGAGCAGCTGGCGAAGAACTTAGTTATGGGCGCGCTTACGAGGCGTATCGTCGACTAGAGTTCCATCCGCATGTTTTGCGAGATGTCTCGACGGTAGATACTTCGATTTCGATTTTTGGCCAGAAGTCCGCATTGCCTTTCGTATTTAGTCCAACTGGATTCACTCGCATGATGCATTATCAGGGTGAGCCTGTAGTAGCTAAGGTTGCTGCTGAATTTGGTATCCCATACACATTGTCGACTCTCGGGACAACTTCAATAGAAGACCTTGCGGCCATTGCACCCGATACGCGTAAGTGGTTCCAACTTTATTTGTGGCGAGATAAAACAACCCGTTATGAATTAGTAGAACGAGCCGCCGCCGCAGGCTATGAAGCAATCATGCTGACCGTTGACACAGTTGTTGGCGGCATGCGAGTTCGGGATGTAGAAAATGGCCTAACTATCCCACCGCAGTTAACACTAAAAACCATGGCGGACATGGCGAAGTATCCAAAATGGTGGGGCAACCTGTTGACTACCAAACCACTTGAGTTTGCGTCCTTGAAATCCACTGGTGGCACAGTTGCTGAGTTAATGAACAGCGTGTTTGATCCATCCATCACTATGAAAGATGTGGAATGGCTAAAGGTGAATTGGCCTGGCAAGCTAATTGTTAAAGGCGTGCAAAACGTAAATGATGCTGCGATGCTGGCTAACGCGGGAGTTGACGCAGTTGTGCTTTCAAATCATGGGGGGCGTCAGCTTGATAGATCGGTAGTTCCACTGGAACTTTTACCATCCGTAAAGACTGCAATTTCTGGCACAAATGCTCAACTGTTCATCGACGGTGGCGCATTGTCTGGCTCTGACATTGTGGGTGGCATTGGGTTGGGCGCGGATGCAGTTCTAGTTGGCCGGGCTTACCTTTACGGAATTATGGCTGGTGGGGAAGCAGGTGTGCGCAGAGCTGCACAAATCCTGCAAGGTGAGGTCGAGCAAACTATGCGACTGATGGGCATTACGTCTCTGGATCAACTGACACCAGACATGGTTCGGTTCCGCGGCCAGGCAAAGTCCTAAAAAGTTGTTAGTCAAACAAAAAAGACCCCTGAGAGTCTGATTCATTTGTAGCCCCGACGGGATTCGAACCCGCGCTACCGCCTTGAGAGGGCGGCGTGCTAGGCCGCTACACAACGGGGCCGCACTTGATCACAATAACGTAAACCGGGCAAAGTTCTAAATGCTCAAGTTACTGACTAGATGCTAGCTTCGCGCTGCCAGCGATTCACTTATTCGATTGGCTGCGGTCATGACTGCCACGCTGTGAATTCGCCCTGGGGTTCTAGTAAGACGTTCTATTGGTCCTGAGATTGAAACAGCGGCAATCACTTTTCCGTTGGTCCCACGAATTGGCGCACTAACTGAAGCAACACCAGGTTCACGTTCACCGAGTGATTGTGCCCAGCCCCGACGCCTTACAGCCGATAAATCAGTAGCCGTGAATTTAGCGCCTTGAATTCCGCGATGGAGTCGATCGGGTTCTTCCCAAGCCAACAAGATTTGAGCAGCGGAACCTGCACTCATAGTTAGCCCAACACCGACTGGAACCGTGTCACGCAATCCAGTCATTCGTTCGGCCGCGGCAACACAAATGCGCTGGTCGCCTTGGCGACGATAAAGCTGTGCACTTTCCTTTGTAGCATCGCGAAGTGCAATCAAAATCGGATTCGCAATAGCGAGCAACTTATCTTCCCCGGCAGCACCTGCCAATTCACCAACTCGAGGTCCAAGTACAAACCGACCATTTAGGTCTCGCGCGACGAGTCGGTGGTGCTCAAGAGCAAGAGCTAGGCGATGAGCAGTCGGTCGAGCCAACCCTGTTGAACTTACTAAACCAGCCAATGACAAGGGTCCAGATTCCAAAGCGTCCAGAATGTGGGCAGCTTTATCCAGAACACCCACACCGCTACTAATATCGTCCATGTACTGATATTGGTATCTCGAATAGTGAGATGTCAAAATTGTTACGCAACAGGAGGCAGCTATGGGACGCACATTGGCACAAAAGGTTTGGGACGATCACGTAGTTCGTCGCGCCGAAGGTGAACCGGATTTACTTTATATCGATCTGCATTTAACTCATGAAGTAACCAGCCCACAGGCTTTCGATGGTTTACGTGCGGCCGGTCGCCCAGTGCGTCGCAAAGACTTAACCATTGCCACCGAAGATCACAACGTGCCAACTACTGATATAGACAAACCAATCGTTGATCCAATTAGTCGAGCCCAAATTGAAGCTCTTCGCATCAACACCAAAGAATTTGGCATTGAAAACTACGAACTTGGAAATAAAGAACAAGGAATTGTTCACATCATTGCGCCACAGTCCGGTTTAACTCAGCCAGGTATGACCATTGTTTGTGGCGACTCACATACTTCAACACATGGTGCATTCGGTTCAATCGGAATGGGTATCGGCACAAGCGAAGTTGAGCATGTACTTGCAACTCAAACTTTGCCACTTAAGCCTTTCAAGACCATGGCAATCACTGTTAACGGCAAACTTCCAGTTGGTGTGACTGCCAAGGATCTGATCTTGGCAATCATTGCTGAAATTGGAACTGGTGGTGGCCAGGGTTACATCTTGGAATACCGCGGTGAAGCAGTTCGCGCATTGTCTATGGAAGGTCGTATGACAATGTGCAACATGAGCATTGAAGCCGGTGCTCGCGCTGGCATGATCGCGCCAGATGAAACAACTTTTGAATACGTAAAAGGTCGCGAACACGCACCAAAGGGCGCCGATTGGGACGCTGCAGTTGCTTACTGGAAAACTTTGCCAACTGATGATGATGCAGTATTCGATCGCGAAGTAATAATTGACGCTACAAAACTGAGTCCGTTTGTAACTTGGGGAACAAACCCAGGTCAGGGCGCGCCACTTTCGGCAACAGTTCCAAGTCCAGATGACTTCACTGACGAAGTAGACAAGAAAGCCACGGAAAAGGCACTTGAATACATGGACCTTAAAGCCGGAATGCCGATCCGCGACATCAAAATCGACACAGTTTTCATCGGGTCCTGCACAAACGGACGCATTGAAGACTTACGTGCTGCAGCTGACGTTCTGAAGGGTAACAAGATTGCTGATGGCATGCGCATGATGGTTGTGCCAGGTTCTGTTCGAGTTCGCCTAGAAGCAATGGCAGAAGGTTTGGACAAAGTATTCCTTGAGGCTGGTGCCGAATGGCGCGAAGCTGGATGTTCAATGTGTCTTGGTATGAACCCAGACAAGTTGACGCCAGGTGAGCGCAGCGCTTCAACTTCTAATCGAAACTTTGAAGGGCGCCAGGGACCAGGTGGACGAACTCACTTGGTATCTCCAGCGGTAGCAGCAGCTACGGCAATCCGCGGCACACTTTCTTCACCAGCTGATCTTGTAGGGAGCAACTAATGGATAAGTTCACAGTTCACACTGGTACTGCTGCGCCACTTCGGGCCAGCAACGTTGATACCGACCAGATCATTCCGGCGGAATACTTAAAGCGAATCACACGTCATGGTTTCGAGGATGGACTTTTTAACTCTTGGCGTAAAGATGCAAACTTTGTGCTTAATCGCCCTGCCTACCAAGGTGTAAGCGTTCTAGTTGCAGGCCCAGATTTCGGAACTGGATCTAGCCGTGAACATGCAGTTTGGGCATTGATGGATTACGGCTTCAAAGTTGTGATTTCTTCCCGCTTCGCAGACATCTTCCGGGGCAACTCAGGTAAACAAGGCCTATTGACTGCAGTTGTTGAGCAAAGTGCAGTTGAACAACTTTGGAAGATTATTGAAGAGGACCCAAGTACCCCGGTGACGGTTGACTTAGAAGGTCAGGTAATCACGGCTGCTGGCTTCACAACCAAGTTTGAGGTCGATAGCTATGTCAGATGGCGCCTAATGGAGGGTCTAGACGACATTGGCCTGACCCTAAAGCACGTAGATGAGATCACTGCGTTTGAGGCTAAACGGCCAAGTTTTAAGCCCACCACCATCTAAATCACCCCAATATCGGCAAAAAATCCCAAGAAATTGGGATTTTTTGCATTTCTTGGGCGTGTCAGGTTAAAAACCCTTGATTTTGAGCCGTAAAGTCACAAGTGAGCCAGGCGGGGAAGTCTGGAACAACTCAAAGGCCGTTAATTCGCAAGGGTTAATGACAAAAAAGATCGCCGGCATTCATCAATGGAGGTCGGGTAACTATGGAGGATCCAAAGTGAACAAGGCAGAACTAATTGATGGAGTTGCTGAAGCCGCAGGCCTAAGCAAAAAAGACGCCACCGCAGCTGTAGATGCAGTTTTCGACAGCATCTCCCGCGCAGTAGCCAAGGGTGACAAGGTTTCCCTAACTGGTTTCGGCATCTTCGAGAAGTCAGACCGCGCAGCCCGTACTGGCCGCAACCCACAGACTGGTGCTCCAGTTCAGATTGCAGCAACATCAGTACCTAAGTTCCGTGCAGGCGCTGAATTCAAGAAAAAGGTTTCAGGCAAATAAGCCTCAAAGCTTTAACCGATCGGACTCGTTGGGAAACCAACGAGTCCGATCCATTTTTATGTCAGGATGATTAAGTCATGAGCAAATTCCCGCCACAGTCACCACGTGGCTTTTGGTATCTGGTAATCGAATTCATTTTGCGCCCGATCTTAAAAGCTGCAACTGGTCGAGACTGGCGCGGCGGCGAATACCTACGCGTTGATGAGGGAATTGTCGTGGCCATGAATCACCTTTCTTGGTACGACCCACTTGTGGCGGCTCATTTTGTTAACGACAATGGCAGGCCCGTGAGGTTCTTAGCAAAAGTTGAAGTTTTTAAGATTCCGCTACTTGGTTCAATTTTGAAAAGTGCCGGTCAGATTCCGGTTCAGCGCGGTAACTCGGATGCAGCTGCTGGCTCACTTCGCGAGGCAATAACTGCAATTGAAAATGGTCAGTGCGTTGTTATCTATCCAGAAGGCACATTGACGCGTGATCCAAACCTTTGGCCAATGACTGCCAAAACTGGCGCGGCACGAATTGCACTCATGACCGGCGCTCCTGTGATCCCGGCCGCGCAATGGGGACCGCAAGAAGTGCTAGCTCCGTACACCAAGCGACTGCGCCTTTTCCCGCGCAAGACTATGCATGTCTGGGCTGGACCAGCTGTTGATTTAGATGATTTGCGCAACCAACCAGTAACTACGGCAACCCTGCGGGAAGCAACGGAACGCATCATGTTGGCGATCACTAAAATATTGGCAGAGCAACGCGGCGAAGTGCCACCTGCGCAGCCACTTGATCGTCGCATCGCACTTCAAAAGAAAGCAGAATCATAATGCGCGTCGCTGTAATGGGAGCCGGTTCGTGGGGATCCGTTTTCTCGATGATTCTGGCTGATGCTGGATGTGATGTTTCACTCTGGGCTCGGAGTGCATCGATAGCTGATGACATCAACACAAATCACGTAAATCATGCCTACCAACCAGACTTAAAACTTCCAGCGAACATCTTTGCGACAGCAAATCCCGATCAAGCGTTAACCGATGCAGATCTTGTTGTGCTGGCCATGCCGGCTCAAACTTTGCGAGGAAACCTTTCCGCTTGGACTTTGTCGATTCCAACCGACGCAATCCTGGTGTCACTTATTAAGGGCGTTGAATTAGGTACTGCTGAGCGGATGTCTGAGGTGATTGCTGGTGTCGCGAAAGTGGACGCTGATCGAGTTGCTGTCGTCTCTGGTCCAAACCTGGCAAATGAAATTGCAGCCCGCGA
>RGDC01000071.1 GCA_009918005.1 Actinomycetota bacterium | reverse complement strand
TTTTTCCTGAAGGGCAGCAGGTGCTTCTGGCCATTGTGGTTTAGCAGGTAAAAACTTTGTAACCAAACCGCAACTAGAAAGAATTAATGAAAGGAGAGCAATATATATGATTTTCATTTCTTCTCTCCTAAACCCTTTGCAGCTTCATTATGCATGTTTAGGATAACGGCTGGAACAGGGCATTCCTTTAAACTACGCTTTAGCTCTTCAATCTCATCCAGAGTCATCTCGCGTGGGGCTGCATAGCCATCAAAGGCAATCGCAGATGGCGCTATGGTCTGCCAACCACCAGCACTGGGAGCAACTGATCCTGGTTTATCCCAAGGCACATTCGTTGAAGCCTTGCGGCCAGCATGAGCCAGTTGGATTCCAGTTTTAACCCCAAAGCGTTGCGCGAACCGAGGTATCTCTGCCCAGACCTGGGCTTGCTGATCTGTCCAAATGCCAGCACAGCGCGGTGAGATGCGACCTTCAGCTGAAACAGCGCTGGCTTCAACCATCACTAGACCTGCGCCACCAGTTATCAGTGAGCCGTAATGAACTGCATGCCAATCTTGAATTACGCCCTCGACCGCCGAGTACTGACACATCGGACTAACCCAAGCACGATTCTTGAAGGTAACGCCGCCAACGGTTAACTCAGAAAATAACTTGCTCACTTAGTCCCCAATGGTTGCGACCATGATCGCTTTGATTGTGTGCAAGCGATTTTCAGCTTGATCAAAAACCACACTTGCTTCTGATTCGAATACATCGTGCGTAACTTCTAGGCCGTCGTGCATTCCAGTTTTGTTAGCAATCGCTCGACCAACAGTTGTTTGCTCATTATGAAAACCTGGCAAGCAATGCATGAACTTAGAATTTGAATTTCCAGTCTTTGCTAACGCGATGTCATTAACTTGATAACTACCAAGTAGCTCAACGCGCTCTTTCCAAACTTCTTCAGACTCACCCATCGAAACCCAGACATCAGTGTGAATGAAGTCAGAACCCGGTAGTGCCTCATCCATATCTTCAGTTAGCAAAATCGATCCACCGCTTTTCGCTAGTAAAGATTGCGCAAGTTCTTGCACCTCCGCCGCCGGCCAAAGTGCTTTTGGAGAGGCAATTCTGATATCAGAGCCAAGCAGTGCCGAAGTAACCAAAAGTGAGTTGCCCATATTGGAGCGGGCATCGCCAACGTAAGTGAATGAAATATCTTTTGGGCGCTTTCCAGAATGTTCAATCATGGTCATAAAGTCAGCCAGCATTTGAGTTGGGTGCCATTCATCAGTTAAGCCGTTGTATACCGGAACGCCAGAAAATTCAGCAAGTTCTTCAATCTGAGCTTGCGTCTTTCCGCGATACTGAATTGCATCGTAGTAACGCGACAAAACTCGAGCGGTATCGGCAATTGATTCTTTATGTCCAACTTGTGATGACAAGCCATCTAAGTAAGTTGTGTGAGCACCTTGATCAAATGCTGCTACTTCGAATGCGCAACGAGTGCGAGTTGAAGTCTTCTCAAAGATCAGTGCAACGTTGCGGCCTACCATTTTTTGGATTTCGCGACGCTGTTTCTTTTGAGCTTTTAGATCGATTGCAAGATCTATTAGGTAAAGAAATTCTTCACTCGTGAAGTCAATTTCCTTAAGGAAATCGCGATTCTTCAAATCCATGATTACTCCGGGGAAGGCTAGAAAAAGGAAAGGCTAGGGAACGCTTAAGTCCCCTAGCCTACCTGCTTGAAATTAGCGTCCAGTCAAGCTCATGACGTGCTTGACGCGGGTGTAGCCCTCAATTGCCTCAGTAGACAAGTCATTTCCGTGGCCGGAGTGCTTGAAGCCACCGTTAGGCATTTCAGCAGCCTGGACTAAGTGGCAGTTAACCCAGACCTGACCGAAGTCAAGATCTTGGGAAGTGCGCAGTACCCGACCATGATTTTCTGACCAGATCGATGCTGCCAAACCAAAGTCCACATCGTTTGCCATCTCGATGGCCTGAGCTTCATCCTTAAAAGTCTGAATTGTTTGCACGGATGCAAATACTTCAGTCTGAATCATTTCATCATCTTGCTTTAGGCCAGCAATAAGTGTTGGTTCAAAGTAGTAACCGCCGTTCAGGCGCTGCGCCTTTCCGCCCGTCAAGATTTCAGCGTGACTTGGTAAGCGATCAATGAATCCTTGCACGCGATCAAGTTGATTTTGGCTATTTAATGCGCCGTAGAAATGATCATCATTTTCTGGAGCACCAAATTTGAACTCAGCAACTTTCTTAGCAAGCGCTGCAGTGAATTCTTTAGCAATACCTTCTTGCACAATTACGCGAGTACCCGCAGCGCAGTCTTGGCCTGCGTTGTAAAGGTTGGCTTCAGCAACGCCTTGCACGGTCTTTTCGAAATCGCAATCGTCATACACAATCACAGGTGCTTTACCGCCAAGTTCAAGGTGAACCCGCTTTAGATCTGGCGCAGCACTTGCCGCAATTTCCATACCGGCACGGACAGAACCAGTTATCGAAACTAGATCTGGACGCTTGTGCGCAACCATGGCACGTCCAGTATCGCGATCACCATAAATTATGTTGGCTACACCTGCTGGCAAATGCTCGGCAAAGATTTCCGCCATGATGCTTGCGGTATGTGGAGTTGTATCGGAAGGCTTCAGCACAATGGTGTTACCCATGGCAAGTGCTGGGGCAAACTTCCACACGGCCATTAGTAATGGATAGTTCCACGGCGCAACTTGAGCACAAACACCAACTGGTTCACGACGAACTGATGAGTCATATCCAGTTAAGTATTCACCGGTGGACCAACCTGGCAGGTTGCGAGCAAGTGTGGCATGGAAGCGAGTGTGATCAACGCACTGTGGGAACTCGGCATCACGCATCCACCAAAGTGGCTTACCTGTGTTCTGAATTTCGGCTGCAATGATTTCATCAGCTCGAGCCTCCATCGATTCTGCAATCCGAAACAGAGCCAAGGAACGATCTGCTGGCGCAGTGCGCTTCCAACC
This sequence comes from Actinomycetota bacterium, assembly GCA_009918005.1. Lineage (GTDB taxonomy): Bacteria > Actinomycetota > Actinomycetes > S36-B12 > UBA5976 > UBA5976. The sequence goes on along the minus strand of RGDC01000071.1, from coordinate 3,195 downwards.
CGTGAATGCATCACTTGCAGCTTTGAATGCAGCGTCAACGTCATTGCCACGAGAAAGCGGCGCAGTGCCGTAAACCTGGCCAATTGCCGGATTTTCAAATGACATAGTTTCGTTGCTTGAGCTATCTACAAACTTGCCATTGATGAAGTTCTTTAAGGTTGTCATTTCGTTCCTCTACTTTTTAGCGACTGGCTACGCCAGCAGCAGCTTCCAAAACACACAATGCGCCAAGACGAATCGTTCGCTCATCCGTTGAATCAATCGTGGCATCAATTTCAGTAATGTCCATGCTAGTCACACTGGCATGGGATGTCGCTAAGAATGTCAGTTCTCTTACTTCATCGGCTGACAATCCACCAGGGGTAGCTGCTGGGCAAGCCGGTGCAACCGTGCGGTCGCAAACATCCATGTCAAGGTCATAGTGAATATCCCCACCGCTAGCCCCAGCAATCTCCAGAGCCTGAGCCATGATGTCTTCAAGTGACCGGTTGCGCATTTCTGCTCGAGTTATGACGGTGATTCCGTATTCCTTCACACGCTTTGCATACTCCGGTGAATTTGCATAATCGCTAATTCCAATTTGCACGATGTGTGTGCCCTGTAATCCAGCAGCAATTAAGCGTCGCACTGGTGAACCGTTACTAATTCCTTCACGAATATCATGGTGAGCATCAATGGTGATAAGTCCAGCTTTTCCGATTTCATCTGCCCACAAACCTTTACCAACCGAATATGTAATTGCATTATCGCCCCCGAGAGTAACTAAAAGATCTTGCTTGCCGCGAAGTTCATCCATCTTTGCAAAAACTCTGGCTTCACCTTCATCCCAATCTGGATCAGGAATGTTTCCAGCGTCACGAACTGATACTGATGCAATATCTATGTCGTGTGCCCAGGAATAAGTTGAATACTTGTAAAGCGCCTGACGGATTGCATCTGGAGTTTTATCGGCACTAGTTGGCGAAAGTGAAGTTAAGTGTGCTCCAACACCAAGAACTGTGATGCCAGTCTTTTCTGCGTTAGAGCCAGCTTCGAGCCAGTGTCCAGCGCGGGGCCAACCTTTTGGGATCCTTGAGATCTGGTGAAGTCCCTGCAGTAACCTCGATTAGTAGTAAATAGCCAAAGGATTCTCATGACTTCAGGACCCCGCCCAGTTCGAGCCGCCCGTGGCACCACTTTGACTACAAAGGGTTGGCAACAAGAAGCAGCCTTACGAATGCTGCAAAACAACCTTGATCCGGAAGTTGCTGAGCACCCAGATGAACTAGTGGTCTATGGCGGCACCGGTAAAGCGGCGCGTAACTGGGAATCTTTTGATGCCATAGTGCGTACCCTTACCAACTTAGAGAATGACGAAACCATGTTGGTGCAGTCCGGCAAACCAGTTGGTGTATTCCAGACTCATGAATGGGCGCCGCGAGTAATTCTTGCAAACTCAAACTTGGTTGGTGACTGGGCGACTTGGCCAGAGTTCCGCCGCTTGGAACATCGGAACCCAAGGCATATTGCAAGGAACTTACGAAACTTTCGCAGCAGTTGCTGCCAAGAAATTTGGCGGAACTTTAGCTGGCACGTTAACCATCACTGGTGGTTGTGGTGGGATGGGTGGAGCGCAACCACTGGCTGTAACGATGAATGATGGCGTTTGCTTGATGATCGACATCGATCCAACACGTCTGCAACGTCGTGTTGAAACTCGCTACCTCGATGAGATTGCAGATGATCTCGACGATGCAGTTCGTCGTTGTATGGCTGCCAAAACTGCACGTCGTCCGCTTTCCGTTGGACTAGTTGGAAATGCAGCCGAAGTACTTCCAAAACTTCTCGCTATGGATGTTGCGGCCGACATAGTCACTGATCAAACTTCAGCGCATGATCCGCTCTATTACATTCCAGCAGGCATGGACTTTGCCGATGCTCGCGAGTATGCAGATAACAAGCCAGATGAATTCACCAAACTCGCCCAAGAATCTATGGCTAGGCACGTTGAAGCCATGGTTGGATTCATGGATAAAGGCGCTGAAGTATTTGATTACGGCAACAGCATTCGCGATGAAGCTCGTAAAGGTGGATATGATCGTGCCTTTGAATTCCCAGGATTTATTCCGGCTTACATTCGTCCGCTGTTTTGTGAAGGTAAAGGCCCATTCCGCTGGGCAGCACTTTCCGGTGATCCAAAAGATATTGCGCGTACCGACCAAGCAGTCCTTGATCTGTTCCCAGAAAATGATCACTTACGTCGCTGGATCACGATGGCCCAAGATCGTGTCGCATTCCAAGGCTTGCCAGCTCGCATTTGCTGGTTAGGTTATGGCGAGCGCGATAAGGCAGGGCTTGCTTTTAATGAATTGGTTGCAAAGGGTGAAGTTAGTGCGCCGATCGTTATCGGTCGCGATCACTTGGACTGTGGGTCTGTTGCCTCGCCATATCGCGAATCTGAAGCCATGCTTGATGGATCGGACGCAATTGCGGACTGGCCACTACTTAACGCCATGATCAACATTTCTTCTGGTGCTTCCTGGGTTTCGATTCACCATGGTGGTGGTGTTGGAATTGGACGCTCAATTCATGCTGGCCAAGTATCGGTTGCAGATGGCACACCACTTGCCGCACAAAAACTAGCTCGTGTTTTAACTAACGACCCAGGTATGGGCGTAATTCGTCACGTTGATGCCGGCTATGACCGAGCAATCGAAGTTGCGGCAGAGCGAAATGTTCACATTCCGATGCAGCCACATTCACACAACGCAACTAGTGCAAATGGCGACCTGCTCTAGCCATGAGTAATTCATTTACATTGACCAACATCAGTCAGTTGGTTACCAACAACTCCGCAATCGGTGAAGGTGACCTTGGCGTAATAACTAACGCTGCAATAACCGTTACTGATGGCATCGTCAGTTGGGTTGGTCAAGCAAGTGAAGCAGATTCAAGTGTTCTCAAAACTGATGTTGGTGGTCGCTCTCTAATTCCAGGATTCGTCGATAGTCACTCACATTTAATGTTTGCTGGCGACCGCTCGGAAGAGTTCGCAGCGCGAATGGCAGGTGTTCCCTATTCTGCCGGCGGTATCAAAGTAACAACTGAGGCAACTCGAAATTCCAGCGATGAACAATTGCGAATTGGCGCCAAGAGACTAATTGCAGAAATGCATGAGTCAGGCACTACAACTGTTGAGATTAAATCTGGTTACGG
>RGDC01000008.1 GCA_009918005.1 Actinomycetota bacterium | reverse complement strand
TATTTGCCTTAAGGATTTTCCGAGAATTGAAGGAAAGTTTCATGGTGATCCCAGCGTAACCCATGAAAAATTGGTTCTGGAAGTTCTCTCAAATACACTTCTCAATTAGGCGAACAATCGCCACTAACGGCTCGGAAGATCATGGCTGAATTAGTTTTCTTCACTGGCACGATGGACTGTGGTAAATCAACGCTGGCAGCCCAAGTGAACTACACCCATGCCAGTCGCGGACGTCGTGGCCTAGTTTTTACTCGCAACGATCGAGCCGGAGCTGGCGTACTGTCTAGCCGTCTTGGCTTAGAAGTTGCTGCGATTGAAGTAACTGATGCAACAGATTTTTTTGCACTGGCACTGGCGGAAAACTCCAAAGAAAATCCCTTGGACTACTTCATTTGCGATGAAGCGCAGTTTTACACCCGAGACCAAATCAACCAACTTGCACATGCGGTTGATGACTTAGACATTGATGTATTTGCGTTTGGAATTGCCAGTGACTTTAGAACAGAGTTGTTCCCAGGTTCAGCACGGTTATTTGAATTAGCCGATCGAATTCAAGTCTTGCAGGTTGAAGCACTTTGCTGGTGTGGGCGTCGTGGCACTCACAATGCGCGAACCCTTGACGGCGTAATGGTTACTGAAGGTGAGCAAGTTGCCGTTGGCGATACAGCTGGCGATTCAGGAGTTGTAAGTTACGAGGTCTTGTGTCGACGTCACCATATGGCAGCAATGCCGATTAATCATTCTGCAGATTAGTTTTTGCGTGACCGCGTAAGTAGGCCGAATAACCCAATTCCTAACGCGGCAATCGTAATCACTCGATCTCTGCGAATTTCTCCGTCTTTATCTAATACAAAGGCACCAGCCGAACCCAATCCTCGGGCCGCGAACTTAGCCGGCTTTGCAAGCTTTTCAAGCGAGGCAATATTCGAGGTGATGTTCAGACAGGTGGACTCAATTTCAGCGGCAATCTCATCTGCACTGCGCTTTTTACCCGCGCGCTTATTGTCGGTGCGATGTGTTCCAGCCATGTTCTTAGCCTATGAGTGAAGCGCCGAATCACGAATTTGCGATTTTGGAGCAGGCTGGACCGATGATACTTATTGCAAATAACTTGCAATAGCGAAGAAAGGTCATAAACTGGACATATGACAAAGTTCAAATTAAGCATTCTTGCTGTGGCCGCGGTTGTTTTTCTAGCCGCTTGCTCAACTAATACAGGCACTGATTCCAGTGAGGCGGCCGATAATCGCCCTCTAATCGCGACAACTGTTGCACCAATTACCTCCATTGCCGCCTCAATTGCTGGCGATCGCGCACGAATCGAAGGCATTGTTCCTGAGGGCACAAATAGCCATACTTTTGAACCGTCACCTCAGATTGCCAAGTTGCTAAGTGATGCAGACCTGATCCTGGTCAATGGTCTAAAGCTCGAGGATCCAACGATGAAAATGGCCGAGAGCAATAAAAAGGAAACCACCGAGATCGTTGAGATCGGAACACTTGTTCTGCCTGAGTCTGACTATCTTTATGACTTCTCCTTCCCTAAAGAAGAAGGTAAGCCAAACCCACACCTTTGGACCGACCCAAGTTACGCAATTAAGTACGCAGGTGTGATCCGAGATCAGTTAAGTGAGCTTGATCCTGAAAATGCAGATTACTACGCAGGCAACTTCACCAACTTTGAAAAGTTGGCAACTGAACTCAGTGACGCACTTACCGCAGATCAGGAAAGTGTTCCGGCTGGAAACTTGAAATTGCTTACCTATCACGATGCGTATGCCTACTTCGCAAAGAATTATGGCTGGACTGTGATTGGGGCTATTCAGCCAAACGACTTTGCTGATCCGTCAGCATCTGAAGTGGCCAAACTTATTGATCAGGTTAAAGCCGAGAATGTCACAACTATCTTTGGCTCTGAAGTCTTTCCTTCAGCAGTGCTTGAAGAAGTTGGACGCGCAACTGGAGCTCGGTATGAGGACACCTTGCGAGATGACGACCTTCCTGGAGCACCAGGAGACGCCGAACATTCTTGGTTGGGTCTAATGAAATACAATTACCGTACGATGATTTCGGGCTTGGGTGGAACACCAACCCAACTCGATGCCATCGTTCTCACACCAACTTCTTCAAATAGCGTGGTTTACCCACAGTGACGGGATTGTTTTAATTGACTGGTACCGGAGTAGGGCCTGAACTAATCAGACTCACTGGTGTCAATGCCAGTTATGACCACAAACTGGTGCTCGAAGATGTTTCATTTCACGTGCACGAGGACCAGTTCACTGGAATTGTTGGGCCATCCGGTGCAGGCAAAACCACATTGCTTCGCCTTTTACTCCAGACCTTGGATCCAGTTGCCGGCACGGTTTGGCGAGCTCCAGATCTGCGGGTGGGATACGTTCCCCAATTGGAATCCGTGAATTGGAATTTCCCAATCACCGTTTTTGAATGCGTTTTAATGTCACGCAAATCAAGTCGAATGATTCCTATGGCCAGCGCTGCAGAGAAAGCAAGTGTGTTTGAAGTGCTGGACAGATTAGGTATCGGTGACCTTGCTGATCGACACATTCGCGAACTTTCCGGTGGCCAGCAGCAACGAATGTTTTTAGCCCGCGCACTTTTGCGCCAGCCACAGGTGCTGCTTCTCGATGAGCCAACCAGTGGAGTGGATATTTCAACTCGTCACGACATTTTGCATCTGCTCGCAGATCTTCATGAAGACGGAATGGCTATTGTTCTAACAACTCATGATCTGAATGGAATTGCTACGCACCTTCCACACTTAGTTTGCGTGAATCGCCAAATTGTTGGAGAAGGAACACCAAGGGATGTATTAACTTCCGCCGTTCTGGAACGAACCTTTGGCGCGCGCATGGAAGTTCTGGAACATTTAGGTGTTCGACTGGTTGTTGATGAGGCGCCTGCGACTTACACACCAGGATCGAGGAGCTGAAATGGAAACTCTTCTTGAACCTTTGAGTTATGCCTTCTTTCAAAAGGGGCTAGTTGTAGCAAGTTTGTCCGGTGCAATCCTGGGACTAATTGGCGTTTACATTGTTTTACGCGGAATGAGTTATATCGGTCATGGCCTGGCACATTCGATTTTCGGTGGCTTTGCTGCAATGCAATTATTTGCCGCTCAGTTTTACGCTATCGGAGCTGGACTATGGGGAATCGCCTCAGCTCTTGCTATCACGACTGTGACAAAAAGAAGTCGAGTTGGAGCTGATGCAGCAATTGGTGTTATCACGATCGCGTCGTTCGCTCTCGGTGTGGCATTGTTTGCAAAATTCGGGACAAGTGGACCATCGTTTGAGAATGCACTTTTTGGCAGCATTCTAGGAATCACAACCGGCCAAATTGTGGGACTAATTGCCGTAGCAATACTCACCGCAGGTTTTGTAATTCTGCGCTATCGAGCACTGCTGTTTAGTACTTTCGATTCCGACGTAGCAGCGGTCTCAGGTGTCAATGTTGGTCGCATAGAGGCAGCGCTGATGGTTGTCCTATCCCTAGCAATCTTGGCCACCTTGACAGTCATCGGTGTCACTCTGGTTGCAGCCATGCTTGTGATTCCTGCGGTGATTGCGCGAATGCTGACGGATTCATTTGGACGCATGTTGGCCTACAGTACGCTCATCGGCACACTTTGTGGACTCATTGGAATGTACTCGAGTTACTACGCCGATGTCCCTTCTGGAACGATGATCGTTCTAGTTGGAGCAGCTCTTTTCATGGTCGTTCTCGCCTCAACTGGTGGCAGTGGCTTGCGGAGAACTAAGGGTTTAGACAGCCACCCCGAAGACATGGTGGCTGGATAGGCCAGAAACCCGATTATGAATTTGTGATCGATTCCTGACAGAATAGAGCCCACGTGCGGGAGTGGCGGAATTGGCAGACGCACCAGATTTAGGATCTGGCGCCTTCGGGTGTGGGGGTTCAAGTCCCCCATTCGGAATTTTAGATGTTACAAAACAGACTCGAGGTTTAGCAGTTTTGAATAAGAAGTGGCTAACTCGAAACCTACTTGTGCTGAGTCTGATTTCTCTAATGCAGGATGCAGCAAGTGAAATCATGTATCCCTTGTTGCCACTGTTTTTAACAGGGGTGCTTGTTGCTCCGGCTATCGTCTTAGGTGCCGTCGAGGGTTGCGCTGAAGTTACGATGGGCGTTTCAAAATACTTTGCTGGCAAATCATCTGACACTCGAGGCCGTAAGCAATTCATAACTGCAGGTTACGGATTGGCTGGAATTGGAAAAATTCTCGTAGCTGCTTCGGTTGTTTGGCCAACTGTTTTGCTCGGCCGAGTAATAGATCGCCTTGGTAAAGGAATTAGATCGGCCCCGCGTGATGCCATGATCACCAACAGTGTCGAGCCAGAACACTACTCGCGGGCATATGGATTTCATCGAAGTGCAGATACTTTGGGCGCTGTAATTGGACCGATAATTGCTCTGATTGGTCTTGCCGTTTTAAACGGAGATATTCGCGCAGTTATGTGGTGGGCAATAGTGCCAGCCATTTTGTCTGTAGGACTTACTTTCTTTATTAGAGAAGAGCGCAAGCCTAGGCCGATTAAAGTTGCAAAGCAGACTCCAAAATTAGTTTTACCTAAAAATTTTTGGACTACCTCAACACCATTTATTCTCTTTGCGCTAACAAATTTGCCGGACACACTATTGCTGCTGCGGCTTTCGCAAATTGGAACATCCACGACAAATGTAGTTCTTGCATATGTTGGATTTAATGTGGTTTATGCCTTAGCCGCCTACCCTGCTGGAATATTGGCCGAGACTGTTGCACCTCACCGAATCTACGCATTAGGCCTCGCCGCATTTTCCATTAGCTACGTGGCATTGGGTTCAATGACCGAACCAGGACTCGTTATGTACCTGGTAGTTGCACTTTATGGATTCTTCCCCGCCCTTACTGATGGAATTGGAAAGTCCATGGTTTCGGCAGTAGTGCCGAAGTCATCTCATGGACGGGCGCAAGGAATTTTCCAATCCCTTTCTGGATTTTCTATTTTGGTGGCTGGCCTTTGGGGTGGTGCTTTGTGGAGCTTTGGCTCAGGTTCGGGTTCCGTACCCATGACGGTCGCAGGCGCACTAGCTGGCGTAATGGCAATCGGATTCTTTGTCTTCGGAAAATCGCCGCTTCTTGAAGAGTCTGCGATCGAATCAGCACTACCTGATGAATAAGACAAATTAAATCACCACTCACGCACCATAATTAGTAAATGGCTTATGACTTCAAAGATCGTGTAATTGTCATCACCGGTGGTGCTGGGGGTATTGGTTCACACCTAGCTCGAGAATTTGCTACGAAAGGTGCGAGTATCGTCGCCGTGGACTTGAATAAGTCGCGGGTTGAAGACCTAATCTCAAGCTTGGGATTAGGAAGCCATACTGCAATAGCAGGCGACTTAACTGATCGCCAATTTACTAAAAATGTAGTCGCGTTGATTAATCAAACTTACGGTCGCATTGATGTCCTGATTCCTAATGCTGCAATTACTACAACGGACCGGTTTGATGTTCGAAGTGTGGAAAGTATTGAGCGTGAGCTGGACATAAATCTAGTTTCACCATTGGTGCTAATTCGTGAAGCTATTCCACTACTACAGAACTCTTCGGACCCAAGAGTTATTGCAACGGTTTCACTCGGTGGAATATTTCCACTTGGTGAAACGCCAATGTACACGGCTTCAAAGTTCGGATTACGCGGAGCGATACTTTCAATAGGCATGGACTTAGCAGACAAAGGAATCACAATTGGCGCTGTAATGCCATCAGCAACGGATACACCAATGTTGCATCGAGAGGCAGTGGAAGGCGGTAACTCTTTGCAGTTTATGGATCCACCTCAGAAGACAGCTGCGGTCGTTAAATGCTTTATCAAGATGTTGGATAAGCCGAAGTTTGAACGCTATCCAAAGGTAAGTGAATCCTGGCTAGTTCGCGGGGCGATGCTGGCACCTAATGCGTTACCAAAACTAATGCCATTATTTCGCGGTCGTGGCGAACGTGGACATCTTAAGTTTTTGAAAGATTTAGAAAAGCGCGGAATTGCGCGTCGAAATGGTGACAATTGGGTCTTGACTGAGGACGATTAAACGTTTTGACTTTGCTGCATTTCTAGAAATGTGGTTTCATCGACGGTCGTGAACTCAAAATGATCAACTAAGTGCGAGAGATATTCCCGATATGTCGTCACATCAATGTAATTAGTGTGACGATTACTTTCAACATATTCGTGTCCCCCGGATAGCTCTGGGTTATCCTGTTTCTTCATTTGCGACCACTCTTCAAAGTGGGTGCCAGTTTCCCGCATTCGAATGTCCATGACGATCATTTGTGCCATGTCTTCGAATCTCTTGTAGGCCGCATCTGCAAATTCTGCAAATCCAATGAAATACAAAGATGGTGACTGACGCGAGAATAACCTGAGATACAGATCTGGTCTGCCGTTAGTCCAAGTGACGGCTGACTCTTCAAGGAATGGAACTGAGTAGTTATATCCAGTCGCCAAGATAATGTGGTCGATTTCTTCATGGGAGCCATCAACAAATTCAACACCAGTATTTGTGATTCGTGCTACATCCGGCTTGGCGACTAGATCACCATGAGCTAAATGGTGAAGGACTTGAGTATTCATGATTGGGTGACTAGTTAACACATCATGATCGGGCGCAGGCAAACCAAGTCTGGTTAAGTCGCCAGTCAGGGTGTCAATTAACTTATTTGCATCCCCGCCTACCGCAACTCCCTTTGGAGGATCAACTAATCCAGATAGCAATGCATCGGTTGGAAGTCCGAAAATGTGTTTAGGTATGTATCGGTAACCGCGACGCACAGACATAAACGCCGATTGAGCGTTGCGAGCTGCATCACAAGCAATGTCTACTCCAGAATTTCCAGCACCAACTACAAGTACACGCTTTCCTTTCAATTCAGCGCCATCACGAAAATTAACTGAGTGCGAGATAGTTCCATTAAATTCGTCAGCGCCTGCAAACTCAGGAATACTTGGGTGCCAGTTGGTGCCGGTTGCTATCACTAAGCCATCAAACTCTCGCACTTCTCCAGTTGATAACTCAACTTCCCATCGATCGCCTGGAATTCGAGTTGCTCGTTTAATCGAAACATTAAAGTTCACTTTTGAAGTCAACCCATGTGCCTTTGCAAAATTACGAATATAGTCACGAATCTGTCGCCAAGTTGGGTAATCCGGATAACTTGCTGGCATAGGGAAACCAATAAAACCACTGGTGTACTTAGAACTTATGAAATGTGCACTTTCGTACATTGGCGAACCTTCATTTTCGATGTCCCAAATTCCTCCAACATCACTGTGTCGTTCGAACCATTCGAAATTTACGCCTTCATGCTTCAGTGCTCGAGCCATAACTAGCCCGGCAGGACCTGCGCCAACTAGACAGTACTTCCTCGAATAATCAATCGCTGGATGTGTTTCAGCGGTTCGCTTACGACCACGCAATTGGGATGAAGCCAAGCGAGCATAGGTTGCTGGATTATTTTTCCGAAGGTGCAGACCTTTTAATACTCCAAGAAATCCCACAACAAGTAACGCGTAAGGGGCCAAGTTGACAGCCTGGTTATCGGTTCCAGTCAGGATCTCGTAGTTTGTTGCGGCTAAAAAGAACGCGCTGGTAAGACCTAGGAATCCAATGGTTGGGGCAATAACAGTTTGCCAAACCTGGCCATCACGGCGCTTACGAAAAAATGCAACAACCGAAAGTGAGGCAGCTGCCTGCAAGGCAACAATTCCGAGCGTACCCATACCTATAAAACTTGCGGCAAAAGATTTGTAAGGATCTACACCGCTTAGCGCGAAGCCAAATGCGACTACGGAAGTAACTGTTGTAACAGCAATGCTGGCAATATGAGGACTAAAGAATTCTGGATGGTATTTGCCAAAAACTTGAGGCATTATCGATTCGCGACCCAGCGCAAAAAGATATCTGCTTGCTGCATTGTGAAGTGCCGAATAACTAGCCAGCACGCTAGTGCAAAGCAAAACTGCTGCAACACTGTAAACAGCTTCGCCGCCGTATTGATTAATTAGGTCAAGAACGAACTCTCCACCACTCGCCGCTGCATGTTCCTTAATATTGGCGACACCAGCAGAACCAACAATGACCCAGCTAATAAATACATAAAAAACTCCTACAGTCGACACTGCAATGTAGGTGGCCCGCGGAATACTGCGTTCGGGGTCTTTAGTTTCTTCGCCGTACAGTGCAGCCGATTCAAATCCGATAAAGCTGGTAAACGCAATGATTAGTGCGATTCCAATTGGCCCTGACGAAATTTCATTTCGACTGAAGGATTCAAGTGGGAATGTAGACAGCTGATTCTTGCCCACTACTAATGCAGCAAAGATGGCAAGGATTGCAAATTCCGCAACCATCAGAATTCCAAGAACCTTTGAAGATAAATCCACGCTTCGAAAACCTAAAATTCCAACAATTACTATTCCGGTCGCGGTAAATACATACCAAGGAATACTTGGTCCACCAGCGCCAATGACAAGTTGCTCCATGAAGTACCCAAATCCACCGGATAGACCAATTGCCATGGCCGTGTAGGCAGTCAACGCGACATATGCAGCCCCGACTCCAAGCGGTTTGCCCAGCGCACGAGCTACATAGGTATAAAACGCACCCGAATTCACTACTCGTCGACTCATCTGGGCGTATCCAACCGAGAAGCACAGGAGCACAGCAAGGGCAATTACAAATGCAACGGGAAGGGCTGCGCCATTTCCATACATCAAACCGATTGGGACATTGCCAACCATCGCTGCCATAGGTGCGGCTGCAGCAATAACAATAAAGACAACTCGTCCAGTAGATAAAGACCTGCGACCTTTAGTTGATTCCATTGCGGTTACCCCTTAATTTTTAGTGCCAAGTCTTTAAGCGCTAGTCCTCGGTGACTAATTGAATCCTTCTCGGATGCGGACATTTCCGCTGTGGTTTTGGTAAATCCAGTTGGAACAAAGATTGGGTCATAGCCAAATCCGTTTTCACCAGTTGGTGCATCGAGTAAGTTGCCAAACATCTCGCCAACTGCAACTAACTCTTTACCCTGCGGAAAAACCGCTACCGCGGCACATACAAACTTTGCTCCCCTATGCTCTGGGGGGACGCCTTTGATTTGTTCCAGAACCAGTTCAAGATTTGCGCGATCAATGTTTTCGGTCGCGCCCGACCATCGGGCAGAAAGCACTCCGGGATTTCCATCGAGGGCATCAACGCAGATTCCAGAATCATCTGCAATTGCTGCTAATCCAGTGAAGTTAGCTAATGCTCTTGCCTTTAGTAATGCGTTGCCTTCAAAAGTATCTTCGGTCTCTTCGACTTCAGGTGCACCTGGAAAATCTGAAACTGTAAGTAATTCGCAATCTAGTTCTAGTTCTTCCAGAATCCGCTTCAGCTCGATGGCCTTATGAGAATTTCTTGTAGCTAAAACAAATTTCATTGAAACTACTTCTTGGGTAGTGGCAATGCCAAAGAGGCTTTTTGCATTGAAGTTAACTCAACACAGCCAATTGTCGCCATGTCCAATAACTCATCTAACAAGGCTCTATCGAACGGTTCCCGCTCAGCAGTTCCCTGCACTTCGACAAAGGCACCCGATCCAGTCATCACAATATTCATGTCAGTGTCGGCGCGAACGTCATCGTCATAATGCAGATCAAGACATGGCTTGCCGTCAACGATGCCCACTGAAACTGCAGCAACTGAATCACGTAACACAACTGCATCTTTAGTCACTAAACCAGAATTGCGTGCCCACTCAACTGCATCAGCAACCGCAACATATGCGCCTGTAATGGCAGCAGTTCTGGTTCCACCATCGGCCTGCAAAACATCGCAGTCAATCATGATTGTGTTCTCGCCAAGTGATGACAAGTCGATTACGGAGCGTAGGCTGCGTCCGATTAATCGGGAGATCTCGTGAGTTCGACCGCCTAGTTTTCCCTTAACACTCTCACGATCATTTCGGGTGTGAGTAGCTCTTGGCAGCATGGAGTATTCCGCCGTTAACCAACCCTCGCCGCTACCCTTTTTCCAACGTGGCACACCCTCACTGAAAGACACGGCGCATAGGACTTTGGTTGCACCAAATTCCACCAGCACGCTGCCTTCCGCATGATCCAGCCACTGGCGATTGAAAGTTACATTACGAAGTTGGTCGGCGCTTCTGCCGTCTGAGCGATTAGTCACGCCTCTGACTCTATTGCATGACTATACTTGCCCGACTTATTGCTTAAGCGAAGTAACTTCCAGAACTTCAGGCCCTAAAAATCTTCGGGCTAAATGCGTGAATGAATCACCGGTAGCTAAGAACTCATGTGTTGGGGGTGGCAGATTCGGATTTCGGAGCAAATCTTGTTCTACCAAAATGCGGTAAACGTCTTTAGCAGTTTCTTCTGCACTTGAAACCAAAGTGACTTTGTCTCCAGCAATCATAGAAATAACGCCGGTTAGTAACGGGTAATGCGTGCACCCAAGAACTAACGTGTCAATATCTTGATCTAATACTGGCTTTAAGTATTCGCGAGCGAGCGCTGTTAACTCTTCCCCATTTGTAATTCCAGCTTCTACAAATTCCACAAAACGTGGACAAGCTTGCGAAGTAACCTCAACGTGCGGCGCTGCAGCAAAAGTATCCGAGTAAGCGTCACTAGTTATTGTGGCTTGAGTTCCAATCACGCCGATGCGACCGGATCGAGTTGCTCCCACGGCTCGGCGAACGGCGGGTTGAATTACTTCAACCACTGGAATTGAATACCGCTCGCGAGCATCACGTAACATCGCAGCACTCGCAGAGTTGCAAGCTATAACAAGCATCTTGACGTCACGTTCAACCAAAGTATCCAAAACGTCTAGTGCAAGTTCTCTTACCTCGGCGATTGGACGAGGACCGTATGGACCATGAGCGGTATCGCCAAGATAAATGACAGGTTCGTTCGGCAGTTGGTCCAATATTGCTCGAACCACGGTCAGGCCACCAACGCCTGAATCCATAACACCTATCGGACGATCATTCACTCCATAAGAGTAATCTGACAGAGTGATGAAAACTCGCAATGCACCCGCATCAATCCTGGTTGCAGGTTTACTTATCGGATTGGGTGCGGTATTCAATTTCGCAATGGGTTTAATTTTCTCACTTGCGCCTGAAGATTTGAAGGCAATAGCAGTGCCAAGAACTCCAAGTGGCGCTCCCCCTCAACTGCTAATCATTGCTGGAGTTGCATGCATTGCATTTGGTTTTGTTTACTTATGGGTCTTTAAGGAATTTTTCAATAAATCACCTATTGCAATTGTTCTGATTTACACCATTGCAGCAATCAACATACTTTTTGGAATATTTAGATGGCCTGTTGGATTACTGCTCATTGCAATTAACCTTTTGGTCATATTTTTGGTGAGATCAAATAGTGCAAAAAAATGGTTAGGTTCGTCTGCTTAACTGCAAAGTATTCGCAACAGTGAATAGCCCGCCCGCAAATCATGCCTAATTCGGTCAGAATGAACCCAACAAGAAGTGTTACGAACTTTGATTTACACTTAAGTATCCAATCCTTTTGAAAGCGTAAAAATGTCTGTAGCCGTAAGTATTCCCACTATTCTGCGTAGCTATACCAATAATGCTCGTTCGGTTTCTGCCACTGGTCAGACACTGGCACAGGTTATCGCCGACCTTGAATCCCAGTTTCCTGGAATTGCTGACCGCTTAATCGAAGATGGAAAACTCCGACGTTTCGTCAACATCTACATCAACGATGAAGATGTTAGATTTACCGGCAGCTTAGAAGCGCCCATTTCAGAAGGCGACGCAGTAACGATCTTACCTGCTGTCGCTGGTGGCTGACCTTCATCATGCGCTACAACTCGTTACTCGAATCCGTTGGAAATACTCCCCTAGTTGGGCTGCCTAATCTTTCACCCTCAGCGGATGTTCGCCTATGGGCGAAGCTTGAGGATCGAAATCCAACTGGGTCCATCAAGGATCGCGCTGCGATAGCAATGATCGAAGCGGCCGAAGCCGATGGAACGCTGACGCCCGGTTGCACGATCCTGGAACCAACAAGTGGCAACACCGGCATTTCACTTGCTATGGCATCACGACTTAAGGGCTACAAATTAATTTGTGTTATGCCGGAAAACACCTCTCCGGAGAGAACTCAACTTCTAAACATGTGGGGCGCCGAGATTCGTTACTCACCAGCTGCGGGCGGCTCTAACGAAGCAGTTCGAGTTGCCAAGAATTTAGCGGCTGAGAATCCAAGTTGGGTCATGCTTTATCAATATGGAAATCCAGCCAATGCCGATGCGCACTACCGAACTACTGGCCCAGAAATTTTGGCTGACTGCCCGACCATCACACACTTTGTTGCAGGACTTGGCACAACCGGAACTCTAATGGGTACTGGCAGATACCTTCGGGAACATAAGCCAGACATTGCAATTGTTGCAGCCGAGCCTCGCTACGGTGAGCTGGTTTATGGTCTGCGAAACATTGACGAAGGATTTATTCCAGAACTTTACGATGAAGAGGTACTAACAACCAGATTTTCCGTTGGACCACTCGAAGCCGTTGCTCGAACTCGCGAACTTCTTGATCGCGAAGGTATTTTTGCTGGAATTTCAACTGGCGCAATTTTGCACGCTGCCCTAGGTATGGCAACTAAGGCTGTAAAGGCTGGGCAAAAAGCTGACATTGTCTTTATTGTTTGCGATGGTGGTTGGAAGTACCTATCAACTGGTGCATATGAAGGAACTGTCGAGCAAGCTTCAGAGGCACTTGACGGTCAACTCTGGGCTTAAGCCTGAAGCCTGAAGCCTTAAGTCACTACGATCTCTTCCTCGGAAATTACCCCATCGACGATTCGGTATGAACGGATCTCATAAGGCCCATCTTGAGTGCCCGTTTCTCTTGTCGAGATGAGCACATAATGCGCGAATGGTTCCGAAGCGTAAGCAACATCCGTGCGTGACGGATATGCCTCAGTTGCAGTGTGGGAATGGTAAATCACTACAGGGTCTTCTTCGTTGGAATCTAGTTCACGGTAGAGCCTGAGCAAATCTGCTGAGTCAAATTCATAGAAAGTCGGCGACCTTGCCGCATTGATCATGGGGATAAATCGATTTGGCAGATCGGACCCCGCGGGTCCAGCAATCACACCGCAAGCTTCATCAGGATGATCTTGCCTAGAGTGAGCCACCATTTGGTCAATCAGAGCTTGAGAAATACGCAACATATTCGGATATTTCTCCCTAAATCGTGGATTTTTCAATATTAGCGGGTTTTTCTTGCGTGTTTTGGTTGCAACTGGGCTTTTCCAGGAGGAGGCTGGGAAGAGCACCAAAGTGCTGCGCAGGCAGCATTAAAAACTGAACTGATTCGGCAGTTCCCAATAAAAGGAGCAAGTACTTCATGGATGGAATCTATGACGTTACAACGCTAACCGCTGGTCAATATTCAGCAGTTAGCAACATCTTGTCATTTGGCTTTGCATCAATGCTGGCCACGACAATTTATCTATACCTAAGCCAGGCTCGCGTACTTCCAAAGTACCGTCAGGCAATCGTAATCTCAGGAACAGTAACCCTGATTGCGCTTTACCACTACTGGAGAATCTACGATTCATTCAAGGCTTCAGCACACATGGACGGCGAAACCTTCAACGAGGCTTACCGTTACGTTGACTGGTTACTAACAGTTCCACTGTTGCTACTAGAAACAATTGCTGTTTTGGCATTGCCAGCTGCAAATCGTAAGTCTCTAATCGCTCGTTTGGTTCCGGCTTCAGCAGCCATGATCGTACTTGGTTACCCAGGTGAAATCGCTGCAGAAAATGGTCCAAAGATGATGTGGGGCGCACTTTCAACAATCCCATTCTTGTACATCCTGTACATCTTGTTCGTTGAGCTAACTAAGTCACTTGAAAAGCAGCCAGCTGAAGTTTCAGCAACTGTTAAGCGCCTTCGTCTATTGCTTATCGCAACATGGGGTGTTTACCCAATCTCCTACTTGATGCCAGTTCTTGGTATTGATGGAGCAAACGCATTCGTTGGTCGTCAGGGTCTAACGATCTACAAGATCGCTCGCCTAAAGAGCGCTGCCGATGATGCATCATATGCATCAGCAGAAGGCATGCACTAAAAATTAACTAATAAAAAACCCCTGACTGAAGAGTCAGGGGTTTTTTATTGTCTTAGGACAAAGCATCTATCAAAGTACCTTGCAGGTAAGTCAAATAGTTATATAAATGCATACCTGGCTCCTCGGAGTCATGATCTCGGTCGGCATCATCAGTGATTTCAAGTCTGGTTCCGAGCACTAATCGCAGGTCATTAAGGGCCTTGAGCCAATGCTGAGCCTGCTGGGGGGTAACACTTGATTTACCTGTCCACTCACTTAAAGTCTCGCGAGCAACTGATAGCGCTGCTATTTTTTGAGCTCTTAAATCCTGCTCCGTAAATCTACGAAAATCCGCACTGGCATGCTCGTCACCAGTGTATCCGTCAGGAAAAAGTCTCGCTAATGCTGGATCTTCCGATATTTGCGTGGAACCACTCATGTTCAGCAACTTCGCAAGTGGATCTGAACCGTTCTCGCTATCTGGATCCTCAAGTAGCTCTGCCATCTGATCGAACAGTTGAGACAAAACACCATGCTGGGCCGGATCAAGTTTGAGAGTTAGCTTTCCACCGAGTCCAGATTTGAACACTTAGTCATCCTTTTGCAAGGTTGCCCAGAGACCATAGGAGTGCATTGCCGCCACATCCCGTTCCATCTCTTCTCGTGTACCAGTACTCACAACTGCCCGGCCTTTTTCATGAACGTCAAGCATCAAGAGTTCAGCTTTTGGTTTGTCGTATCCGAAGTAGCTTTGGAAGACATAGGTAACGTATGTCATCAAATTGATGGGGTCATTCCAAACCAAAGTAATCCATGGCCGATCCGTCAATAGGTCTATTGCCAAGTCTTCAACGGGCATTGCGCTCATGGATTTAGTCTCTCACGCGGTAATGCTGGGTCAAAACATAAATCAAGGGCTAGTCCAACCGGACTAGCCCTTGATTTTAATTACGTTTTGTTACTTCTTGGCTAGACCACGAAGTTGGAAGGATGCCACGATTTCCATTACACCCAAGATGATCAAGAAGAATGCCATTACCTGAGTAACAGTTATCAACGATGCGATTGGGTTGTTGATGGTGATAACACCGGCAAGCAAAGTAATGATGCCCATAAAGATTGCCCAGCCGCGGCCAGAAACTCCCTTGGATGCAAGTCCAGCAACTAGTTCGGCCATACCTCTGAAGATAAAGGTGATACCCATAAAGACTGCAACAAGTTGCGCATCTTTGATGATTCCGCCGTTGAAGAAAATCACAGCCAACATGATGGATAGTGAGCCACTGATAATCATCAGAACCTTGCCTGAACCTTCAGTATCGTCGGCTAGGGCACGAACAATAGTTCCGATACCGCTGAATAGAAGCCAGATACCAAACAGTGTTACCAGCGTTGCAGTTGCTGAAACAGGGTTGTTAAGAGCCATTACGCCAACAACCATTGATAGGATTCCGAGAATTAGTAGAAGCCACCATTTCTTGCCAAATGCCATGATGGCATCCTGTGGTGACGAGGTATTTACTGTCATTTTTTCTCCCGTAGATTAGGTCTTCACCAAAATTTTAGGGGCGAAATGTCTCTTTCCGTTGGATTTGAGGGATGAACAGCAACGCGCTTAAGCCTACAAATACGCAGAAAATCCAAATTGTGATGAAAGTTTTGCTTTCAATTCCTTGTTGAACACTGGCTAGCGCCAAAACTGAACCTGCAATCGCAGTTGCAATAATTACGCCAAATGAATCTGACATTTGCAGCGAAGCACTGTGCTTGGCATGTTCTTCCTCAGGTGATTGATCGAGCATGAGCACTCCCAGCGTTGGGAAACACAAACCCATGCCGAATGCTGCAATTCCCCAAGTAATACTCGCCAACAACGCAGATGCGGCGATGTTCACGGGGGCAAAAACTGCAACTGGGGTTAATGCAATTCCGATTGCTATTAGCAAAGCACCAACGAACAGCACCTGCTGACGCGAGTACCTCAGCTTATGGCTACCTTGCCACCATGAACCAGCAAACCAAGTGACAGTTGCAGCCGTTAGGACGCCACCAGAAAGCGCCACAGAGGCACCTCTAATTTCTTGCAAAGCTAGTGGAACATAAATTTCAGCGGCAAAAAAAGCACCTGCGATAACCCCACGCATACCGACGATCGCTGGAATTCCTTCTCGCATTCGAAGGAAGCCCTCCGGCATTAGTGCTTTAGTTGACCACGCAGTAACGCTAAGTGAAATGACAAAGGTCGCTGCAATGATTCCTACACTCCAGCGACCAACATGTGTAGCGCCAACTTGAAAGGCTGAAAGAGCGGCAATTGCCACTAAAACCGAGGTGATCTGCAGCTTGGCATCACTACGCATCGGCGTTTGAACAAATGGCATCCTCTTCAACTCAGGAAGCAAAAGCATGATTGGCCCGATCAAGAGAAATGGCACAATCCAAAACGTCAATCGCCAAGATGAAATCTCAACCAACAATCCTGCAAGTCCAGGGCCAATCAATCCAGGTACCACCCAGGCTGCTGCCAGCATTCCAATAGCTTTGGCGCGCAATGCTTCTGGGTACATGCGTCCGATAACCACATACATGGTCACTAAATCAATTCCCAGCGCAAAACCTTGAATCGATCTTCCAATAGTTAGTACGGCTAGGTTTGGTGCAAATCCTGCAACCATGGATCCAATAGCCAAAGCAACTACTGCGAAAATGACAACTCTCGCTAATCCAATTTTGTTTGACCATAGACCTGCAAAAGTCATGCCAAGTAATGAAGCCATTGTGAAACTGGTAAAAGCTACTGCGTAATTACTAATTGAATTTAAGTCAGCTGCGGCCACTGGCATTACGGCGCCAATTGCAATTCCTTCAAAGCCAAAAACGCTGACTAAGGCAACGATGCCAATGCTCAGTCGCCGGTATTCAGGTGCCCAGGGCGAAAGTGTCATTCGGACTTGTCGCTGTTATCTCCACCGGTTGGCAAGCCTTCAAAAATTGCCTTGCACTGTGGGCAGACAGGAAATTTGCCTGGATCGCGATTTGGAATCCATACTTTTCCACAGAGAGCTACAACTGGTGCACCCATGACTGCGCTCTCAACGATTTTGTCTTTTTGAACATAGTGCGCAAAGCGCTCGTGGTCGCCGGCTTCTACCTGTTCTTCGACGCGTTCATCGACAAGTAATCCACCTTCAGTGCGAATTTCGCGAATTTCATCAGCCATGTGCCTACCTTAACAAACGCACTTGGGTCTGAGATTTAGAACGCAGAACCTAAGCTGGCAGGGAATTCAGGCGAGACTTGAGGTCTGCCAATTCGGCTTGAAGTTCAGGCGGGACGCGGCCATCAAACTGTGAGAAATACTCTTCGGTCAGATCACACTCAGCTAGCCAACTGCTTTTATCAACATCAAATAGGGCGTCAAGATCGCTTTCGGTGATAGTAAGGCCATCAAGTGGTAAGTCCTCGCGGTTTGGCAAAACACCAACCGGTGAGTCGATGCCTTCCGCTTCGTTCTCTAAGCGATCAACCACCCATGCCAAGACTCGAGAGTTCTCACCAAAGCCTGGCCAGATGAAATCACCGGATTCGTTTTTGCGGAACCAGTTGACCTGGAAAAGTTTTGGCACGTTTGCAAAGGTGCGACCCATGTTGACCCAGTGACCCCAGTAATCAGCCATGTTGTAACCACAGAAAGGCAGCATTGCGAACGGATCGCGGCGAAGCTGGCCAAGTCCACCCACTGCTGCTGCTGTCATCTCGGAGGAAATTGTGGCACCCATGAATACACCATGGTTCCAACTACGAGCCTGCGCTACCAGTGGAACATTTGTGGCACGACGGCCGCCGAAAAGAATTGCCGAGATTGGAACTCCAGCTGGGTTATCCCACTCATCAGAAATCGATGGACATTGTTCAGCAGGCGCCGTGAAGCGTGAGTTTGCATGACTTGAAACTTCTTCAGAATCTGGAGTCCAGTCATTGCCTTTCCAGTCAATCAAGTGCGCTGGTGGCTCTTCAGTTAACCCTTCCCACCAGATGTCACCGTCATCAGTTAGTGCGACGTTAGTGAATAGTGAGTTTGCGTAAAGTGAGCGAATCGCATTGGCATTTGTCTTCATGCCGGTTCCCGGTGCTACACCGAAGAAGCCAGCTTCTGGGTTAATCGCATATAGGCGACCATCTGGACCAGGTCGCATCCAACAAATGTCATCACCAATGGTTTCAACTTTCCAACCAGGAATGGTTGGCTCAAGCATTGCCAGATTCGTCTTGCCACAACCGGATGGGAAAGCTGCTGCAATGTAGTGAGTCTTATTTTTAGGAGAGGTAAGTTTCAAAATCAACATGTGCTCAGCAAGCCACATTTCATCGCGAGCCATAACTGACGCAATGCGAAGTGCAAAGCACTTCTTACCTAGTAATGCGTTGCCGCCGTAACCAGAACCGTACGACCAGATTTCGCGCTCCTCGGGGAACTGCACGATGTACTTTGTTTCACTGCATGGCCAAGCAACATCTTTTTGCCCTGGCTCAAGTGGCGCACCTACCGAATGAAGTGCTGGAACGAAGTCGCCATGTTCACCGATTAAATCTAAAGCAGCTTTACCCATTCGAGTCATCATCTTCATGCTGATAACAACATATGGAGAGTCTGTGATCTCAACACCAAGTGCGCTGATGTCAGAACCTAGTGGCCCCATTGAAAACGGAACGATGTACATAGTGCGACCGCGCATGCAACCTTTGAAAGTTGAGCGAAGAATTGTCTTCATTTCGCTTGGCTCCATCCAGTTATTGGTTGGACCTGCGTCTTCTTCTTTTACAGAACAAATGTAAGTACGGTCTTCTACGCGAGCTACGTCACTTGGGTGAGAGCGGGCAAGGAAAGAGTTAGGGCGCTTTTCAGAGTTAAGCGGAGTGAGCGTTCCACTCGCCACAAGTTCTTGAGTAAGTCGATCCCATTCAGCATTAGAACCGTCGCACCACTCGATGCGATCTGGCGTAGTTAGCTCAGCAACTTCTTGCACCCAAGCAAGTAAGCGCTTGTTTTTGGTTGGCGCATCTGCAAAACCTGGAATGGTTGAACTGCTCACAAGAACTCCTTGATTGAAAACCTCTTCCAAGGCTTTACGGGATTAACTTAGGATGCACCCGAAATGAACAAAAAACTAACCCAAAATCCCGAAAAATCCCTTCAAAATAGACGCTGTGAGCAAACACACACCGCTTAGGGGCGTTCTTGTGGCCTATGTGACTGATGTTTCTAGACCGCACTCAAGGGGGGAAGTTAGTTCGTTTAGAAATAGGATTGCGACATGACTTTTGATGTTGCTCGCGTCCGTTCGGCTTTTCCTTCACTTGAATCTGGTGTCGCCCACTTTGATGGACCAGGTGGAACCCAAACGCCGCTTTCAGTAGGTCAAGCGATTTGCAAGACCATGACCGGTCCGTTGGCTAATCAGGCATCTATTACTGAGGCAGAACGTAATGCCGAAGCTGCTGTCGACAACGCGAGAAGTGCTATGGCAGATCTTCTTGGTTCGGTCCCTGAAGGTATCTTCTTTGGCCGCAGCATGACTCAAATTACTTTCGATATTGCGCGCACTTTGGCGCAGGATTGGGGTCCAGGAGATGAAATTGTTGCATCTCGATTGGACCATGATGCCAACGTTCGTCCCTGGGTTCGCTACGCGCAAAAATCTGGCGCCACACTTCGGTGGATTGATTTTGATCCAGCGACTGGCTACTTAGATGTATCTGATGTGGAAGCCGTGCTTACCGATCGCACCAAGCTGGTCGCTATCACTGCTGCATCAAACCTAATTGGAGCTCGTCCAGACATTCCTGCAATTGCTAAAGCAGTACACGCAGTTGGTGGCTTACTTTATGTTGATGGAGTCCACAACACACCGCATGCAGTCGTGGACTTCAAGGCAATGGGAGCAGATTTTTATGGTTGCTCCCCTTACAAGTTCTTTGGACCACACATTGGCGTCATGACCGCTTCACCTGCGCTACTTGAAACCCTGCACCCAGACAAGTTGTTGCCCTCAACTGAGCATGTTCCAGAAAGATTTGAACTTGGAACTCTTCCTTATGAGCTCCTTGCCGGAATCACGGCAGCAGTTGATTTCATTGCAGACATGGTTCCAGGATCAGGATCTCGGCGCGAACGAATCGTGGTTTCGCAAACTGCAGCTGATGAGCATGAGCATGCCTTGAATCATCGGTTACGCGAAGGTTTGCAAGCAATGGAAAATGTCACGCTGTACAGCAACGCTCGTCTAAAGACTCCAACGGAGTTGTTTAGTCTTGCTGGCATAAATTCTGAGCGCGTTTATGAATTCTTAGCCGAACAAAAAGTTAATGCTCCAGCTGGAAACTTCTATGCAATCGAGTGCTCACGCCATCTCGGTCTAGGTGATGACGGTGCGATCCGTGCTGGCCTTGCGCCTTACAACACAGTTGAAGAAATTGATCGTTTGCTAGCAGGTCTTGCGGAAGCTACCGCAAAGCTCTAACTAGGTAACTTGCTAGGCAAGATAAATGCTGTCACCGGACGCCGACACATTTAACTTTGCCAGATCGCCACGACCTGGTCCTCTCGTGTGGGCACCGGTAGCTGCGTCAAACTGAGCACCATGGCAAGGGCAATCAAAACTGCCATTTGCAACATTGTCATTCACAATGCATCCCTCATGTGTGCAAATCGCGCTATAGGCAACGAACTTCCCAGCTGCAGGTTGCATTAGGTATGCGGGCATCCCGGAAGTTGGATCTGTAAATTTAAATGCGCTTCCGACGGGCACATTAGCCACCGAAGTTATCTTCGTTCCTGTTGGAACTGCACCAGTCGGTGTAGAGCTCGCCGTCACGCTTGGCGAAGGTTGCGCAACTGGAGAACCTTTAAGTTTCTGACCGATTAGTCCAGTAGCTAACCCAGCAACACCAAGTCCACCGGCAACGGCTCCAGTCTTAACAAAAGTTCGGCGCTCAATCTGAGCCTCAAGAGGCGCATTGCTAAGTTTCTTATCGCTTGAAACCCCTAGTTCGCGCTTTACTCGGTTTCGAATTGAAGTCTCGAGGGACATATATCCGCCATCGCCTACATAAATAAATGGGATTGCAACAGCAAGGTATGCCAGATCTGGATTTAAGAAATATGGTGTAGTTCCCCAACTGACAGTTAACACAAAACTAAAAGACACAAGTGCAAGACCAATCGCAGCCGCACGACTCCAAATGCCTAATAGCAGGCCAAGACCGATTGCGAGTTCGCCGATTGCAATGCCGTATCCAACTAATGTGGCATGTTCGATTAGGCGGTTAAGCAGAAAGCCAATCGGGCTCGAATCAGCGGAAGCTTGCATTTGACGAGCAACGCTGTTCGGCGAGGTTGGATCGAAGAATGTGGAATCAGTTAATTTTGTAAGTGCAGCATAAATAAACATCACGCCTAAGAAAACACGAGTTGGAAAAAGTGCTCTACCTGCTTCCAATGAATTAGCAGGGGCAAAAACGCGCTTAATAAGTGAGGCCATGGAAACATACTTCCAGACTCTCGTACAAGAACTGGTAAAGAAATGGAAGGGGTTTGTAGGGGTGTTGTGATGGAGGTGTTCCCTCGCTTTGCTCGGTCAACCTCCGCTTGGAACTCGCGATCATCCTCGTAGCTCGGAAATTTTCAATTTCCTCACAAACGCAAAACAGCGATCTACTAAGTGCAAGCACTTGTAGTCGCTGTTTCAGCGTTCGGATGCACAATGTGCATCGCTACGAGTCTGTCGACTCGCTTCTGCAGTGGAGGTGCCGGGAATCGAACCCGGGTCCTTAGGTGAAGATTTGGTTATTCTCCGAGCGCAGTTTGCATTAGCTTTTCTCTGCCCCGACGTTCACGCAAACAAGATGTCGACAGGCACAGTCACTGTTAGATTTTCCGTCAGAACCCGCGACCGGTTCCGTTGGTAAGTTCCCTAAATGACACGAGGATCCAGAGCGGGAACGCCCCTGGTCTCGCGGATTTCGAGGCTAGCTTATGCAGCTAGGGCGAAATCAGTGCGGTTTGATTTGGCACTTATTGTTTTTGCTGGACGTTTACGAGATGACCAACATTCTCGGCTCGCTTCTCCCATTTCGACTACCAAAGTCGAAACCGTTCACCCCCAAGATTTTCATCAGGGGATTACTGGATAGGTAACCACCACTATTTAGTTATATCTCTATTGTAACCGACGAGCCGACATTCCAATTCCCCATAACCGCTGGCACAATGAGCCTATGCAACTTACAACTTGTCTTTGGTTCGATGGCCAAGCCCGCCAAGCAGCCCAGTTTTACACCAGCATTTTTCCTGAGAGCAGCATGGGAAGTAATTGGGTTGCTCCAACAGAAACTCCGGGCAATGAACAAGGCGGAGAGAGCCCCGAAGGATCCCAGGCTGCAACTCAAGCAATGCTTAAAATGAAGAAGTTGGACCTCAGCGAACTAAAGCGCGCTTACGAGGCTGCAGCCAACTAAAGTTTCCGCACAACCTTGTGCTGCGCAGCTTGTGCCAACGGGCGAATTACCATCAAGTCAATGTTGAAGTGATGCGGCAACATAACGCTCCAACGAACCGCTTCAGCAACATCATCTGCGGTCAACGGCTCAGCAACACCTTCGTAAATCTTTGCAGCTCGTTCTTTGTCTCCCCCGAACCGCTTAACGGCAAATTCATCCGTCTTAACCATTCCCGGTGCTAGCTCAACAACACGAACGGGTTCACCAGCAAGTTCGAGTCTTAAAGTTTCGGCCAAAGCTGCTACCGCATGTTTCGCTGCGGTGTAACTTCCACCATTTTCATAAACAATGCGACCTGCAGTAGATCCCATCAAAACTATGGTGCCTTCTCCGGACTTAATCAATGCCGGAATTATTGCTTTGATAGTTCGCAATGCGCCAATGACATTCACGTCATAGGACTTGATCCAACTTTCCACATCGGCATCGGCAACTGAGGTGCCATCGAAGGCGCCCCCGGCGTTTGCAACGAGTACATTTACCGTTTTGTCGGCAAGATGTGCGGCCAACGCATCAACACTGGACTGGTCAGTTACATCTAATTCCCATGAAGTAATCAGTGGGTTTTCGTTCGCTAAGTCAGCAAGCATGTCCACTCGCCTTGCAGCTGCTATTACCTTGAAGCCTTCCTTGGCCAATGCTCTGGCACTTGCTGCGCCAATCCCGCTGCTAGCTCCAGTTACTACTGCGTATCCTCGTTCAGTCATAGTTGAATTCTCTCGCATGATGTCCATTACGTCACCTCGATTAGGCACATAAACTGAGGACAGAAACTTACTTCAGGAGAAGCCATGGCTCGCAAGAACATCGGAACCATGATGGGTTCCCAAACTACTTCTACCTTTATTGGAATCCCAGCCGGGACGCTGAGCGATGTATCTGGTGGATCAGTCGTCTTTGGAGCACCTTGTGCCACGCCCTATCCATCAGTTGGTGCGTATTGCAAGGAAGCACCAGCCGCTATTCGCGCAGCCATTAGTAGCTATCAGGCCAACCTTGACCACATGGACTTTGACTTGGGTGGACCCATATTTCCAAATGGTGTGAACGCCGTTGACTTAGGCGATTTAGATTTTGACGAATCGGATGCCGCCGGAAACCGCGAGCGAATTCGATCTACCGTTTCCCAAATCGTCTCCAAAGGGGGTGTCCCAGTTGTAATTGGTGGCGATGATTCAATCCCGATTCCAATGATCGAAGGGTTTGCAGATCATGGCGAATACTTTGTGGTTCAAATCGATGCACACATCGATTACCGCGATGAGGTTGGTGGCGAAAAGCTTGGGCTTTCATCAACTATGCGTCGGGCATTTGAAATGTCACACATCAAAGGTTTGGTTCAAGTTGGTCAGCGGGGTATTGGATCGGCTCGCCCACAAGACTATGAAGATGCGAAATCTCATGGTGTGAAGTTTGTTTCAGCAAGAGAAATAGCTTCAGGTGGAATTCAGCAAGTACTTGATCTAGTTCCTACTGGCGCAAAAGTGATTGTGGACTTGGACTGTGATGCGTTAGACCCATCGATCGTCCCTGGTGTTATCGGAAGAGCTCCTGGTGGATTGACTTACTGGAACGTCGTTGAATTGCTTCACGGGATAGCTGGAAAAGCGAAACTTTCAGGTTTTAACTTGGTTGAGTTCATGCCCGATAGCGATGTCGATGAAATTGGTGCACTGAACAATGCTCGAATTATTTGCAATGTTCTTGGACTAGTTGCTCGGCAAAGTTAGGCCTAAACTCAAATCATGAATCAGCCAGTAATTGGACTCACCTCGTACCTTGAGCCAGCTAAATGGGGAGCTTGGGATATTCCTGCGGCTCTTATTCCATGGAATTATGTAAATAAATTGCAGGCAGCGGGGGCATCGGTTGTGATCCTTCCGCCAGATGCTGATAACCACGTTGCAATTTCCCGGCTAGATGGCTTAGTTATGGCTGGCGGCGCTGACATTGAACCTGCTCGTTACGGCGCCGCACACCAAGAAGGCACAGACAAGCCAAGAACTGAACGTGACGCCAGTGAACTTGGTTTGTATCGCGCCGCTCGCGAGGCAAATCTTCCAGTGTTTGGAATTTGTCGCGGACTACAAATCATGGCCGTTGCCCATGGTGGCTCACTTCACCAGCACTTGCCTGACTTAGTCGGAAATACCTTGCATCGCGATGCCCCAGGAACTTTCAATAACCATGGCGCCACTTTTACTCCGGGTAGTTTGATCGCTGAACTTGTCGGTACTACCGAGGTAATTGTTAACTCAAGCCATCACCAAGCGGTTGATTCTCCTGGAGATCTGACAGTTACGGGTTACGCCGAAGACGGCACCATCGAAGTTTGTGAAGATCCATCAGCTGAATTCGTTCTTGGCGTGCAGTGGCACCCAGAATTCAGTGATGATGAAAAAGTTTCCGAGAATCTATTTCAAGCTTTTGTTAAAGCTTGCGCAAATAGTTAGTTTGTGAGTTCGCTTTTAACTGCCGCAACAAAGTTGTCAACATCCGCTTGCGTGGTATCCCATGAACACATCCAACGAACTTGATTAATCATGTGATCCCAAACATAGAACTTGGCAACGTTCTGCAATGGCTCAATGCTTGCCGCTGGCAAAATTGGAAACAGTGCGTTGGCTTGAGGTTGAACTACTTGCACTCCTGGAATGTCTTTAATTCCTTTGTAAAGTTCTTGTGCCATGGCATTTGAATGCTGGGCGTTCTGTAGCCACAAGTCGTTTTCAAACATGGCTACCAACTGAATCGAGATAAAGCGCATCTTGCTAGCCAATTGCATTGCAGACTTACGAACATACTTCATGGCAGGAGCTAGATCTGGATTCAAAATCACGGCAGCTTCGGCTCCCATTGCGCCGTTCTTGGTACCACCAAGGGAAACCGCATCAACGCCAGCATCCGTTGTGAATGCCCGAAGCGATGTGCCCAAAGATGCTGCGGCATTTGAGATTCGAGCACCGTCAAGGTGGAGGTACATTCCCAGCGAGTGGGCGTGATCCGCCAAGGCTTTAACTTCATCGACTGTGTAAACAGTGCCGTACTCCGTGGAATTAGTGATAGAAACAACTTTTGGTTGAGCGCGATGCTCATTGCCAAATCCCCAGGCTTGTTTATCCACTAGCTCAGGCGTCAGCTTTCCGTCTGGTGTTTCCACCTGTAGAAGTTTTATTCCAGCAACTTTTTCTGGAGCGCCACCCTCATCAACATTGATGTGGGCACTAGTTGCACAGACCACTGCTTCCCATGGCTTACACATAGCTTGCAAGGTAATTACGTTTGCGCCTGTGCCGTTGAATACCGGAAATGCTTCAGCAGAATTTCCGAATTGCTTCTTGATTACGCCAGAAAGCTGCTCGGTGTAAATATCATCGCCGTAGGCAACTTGATGCCCAGCATTGACATCGCCCATCGCCTTAAGGATCTCAGGGTGAATTCCGGCATAGTTGTCACTTGCAAATCCACGCCAAATACCATCAACCATTAATAATCCTTAAATTGAAATAACTGCAAAAACTCTTTAGTTATAGCGGAGTAACGTACGCGCCGCTGATGCCGCCATCAACTAAGAAATTAGAAGCAGTCATAAATGACGAGTCGTCACTTACTAGGAATGCAACCGCTGCTGCCATTTCCTCCGGCTCACCAAAGCGTCCCATTGGAATGTGAACTAAACGACGTGCTGCTCGTTCAGCATCCTTAGCGAAGAGCTCCTGAAGCAACGGTGTGTTTACGGGGCCAGGTGATAGTGCATTGATGCGGATGCCTTCACGGGCAAATTGCACACCAAGTTAAATCTGTGAAGTTGCGGCAGCCATAGTTGCTACGAAAGATGCGGTGTTAACAATTGCGCCCTTACCTTGACGTTGCATGTAAGGAATTACTTCTTTGCAGCAAAGGTAAACCGAAGTTAAGTTAACTTCTTGCACTCGACGCCAAGCATCAATACCTGTAGTCAAAATTGAATCATCGTCAGGAGGTGAGATACCCGCATTGTTGAATGCGATGTCTACTGAACCGTAAGTGTCGAATGCAACTTTGTACATGTTTGCAACGTCGTCAGCATTTGTTACATCGGCCTTAACAAAGATGCCACCAACTTGGGCTGCTATCTTTTCGCCTGAAACTGGATCAATGTCGGCAATAACAACTTTCGCGCCTTCTTCGGCTAGACGAATTGCGGTTGCTTTACCAATGCCACTTGAGCCGCCGGTGATTACTGCTACGCGGTCCTGTAAACGCTTCACTTACTTCCTGCTTTCGGTTAACGCCTGAATTTCTCAGGCACCTTGAGTTTAGTCCTCGGTGCTGATAAATACATTCTTGGTTTCGGTAAAGGCCTCGATGGCATGCGGTCCAAGTTCGCGGCCAATTCCGGACTTTTTAAAGCCGCCGAACGGTGTCCAGTAGCGAACTGCGGAATGGGAATTAATTGAGATTACGCCCGATTCAACACCTCTTGCCATGCGCATCGCTCGGCCAACATCTCGGGTCCAAATCGATCCAGCTAAACCATAATCTGTGCTGTTTGCCATGCGAATTGCATCCGCTTCGTCATCGAATGGAATCACCACCGCTACTGGACCAAAGATTTCCTGGCTGTATTGAATGTCCGATTCTGAAATCGGTGCCAGGACAGTAGGCGGAAACCAGAAACCCTTACCAGTTGGAGCTTCACCTTGAAACAGAATCGGAGCGCCATCGGGAACGAAGGACTTAACGCGATCGCGCTGTAAAGCACTAATCAGAGGACCCATGTCTACCGATTCATCTGCGGGATCGCCGGTGTGCATGCCTTTAACAACGGGTTCCATGTATGCAAGAACCTCATCGTAAACGCTTCGCTGAACTAAGATTCTGGAGCGCGCACAGCAATCCTGACCTGAATTATCAAAGACTGCGCCAGGTGCTGCTTTTGCCGCTTTCTCGATATCAGCGTCAGCAAAAATAATGGTTGGGCTCTTGCCCCCTAGTTCAAGTGTCACTCGCTTCAATTGCGATGCGCTTGATTGCATGATGCTGGTTCCAACCGCAGTTGAACCGGTGAAGCAAATTTTGCGGATTGCCGGATGATCAACAATTCGTTGTCCGGCAACTTTTCCAAAACCAGGTACTACATTGAAAACGTTTTCTGGAATTCCCGCTTCTAGCGCTAGCTCGGCTAACCGCAATGCAGTAAGTGGAGTTGTTTCCGCTGGCTTAAGCACAACTGTGTTACCTGCTGCCAGCGCTGGCGCAAATCCCCAAGCTGCAACTGGCATTGGGAAGTTCCAAGGAACAATAATTCCAACAACACCCATAGCTTCATGGAACGTGATGTCGATACCACCTGGAACTGGAATTTGATGTCCAGTTAATCGCTCTACGCCACCAGCCATGTAGTTCAAAACATTTGCAACATTTTGTGCTTCCCAGCGCGCATTGCCAATTGTGTGGCCAGCTTCTAGAACTTCAAGTCGGGCTAACTCTTCATTACTTTCCGAAACAAGTTGCGCAAACTTACGCAAGACATCAGCGCGTGCACCAGGAGCAAGGTCTCGCCAAGCTGGCCAAGCACTCTGTGCTTTTGCTACAACAGCGTCAATTTCATCAGCAGATGCCATGTGTACGGTCTTGACGATGTCCTCAGTTGCTGGATTCAAAACATCAAATGTGTCGCTCATAATTCCTCTTCGACCAGATTCTGGGTAACTTCCTAGAAAGAGCGTAGTCGAGTCAACTTGCTAGGCGCTTACCCCTAGTTACCAACGGCTAGGAAGATCGGGCGTGAACTTCCATAAATAGTAAGCAACCAGCAAAGGACTAGATTTTTCACGCTAAGAACAGATAGATTCAGGTCAATACCGGTAAGAAATCCAAGCCTTATGAAGGAGATCCAATGGCCGCGGTGAGTTTTCCTCTTTCGATTGATGCCCTAACAAAGGACATCAAGGAAGGCCGAATCGATACCGTAATTGTGGCCATAACAGATATGCAGGGCCGCCTCCAAGGCAAGCGCCTACACGGTGACTACTTCCTTAGCGATGTACTAAATCATGGAACTGAAGGCTGCAACTACCTAGTTGCTGTAGACATCGATATGAACACTGTCCAGGGCTATGACATCTCATCTTGGGACACTGGGTACGGCGACATGGTTATGAAGATTGATCCAAAAACTATGCGCTATGTCGATTGGCATGAAGGAACTGCATTAGTTCTGGCCGACCTAGTTGATCATAATGACAATCCAATTCCAGAATCCCCACGGCAGATTCTTCAAAAGCAACTTAAGCGACTTGAAGACATGGGAATGGTTGCCATGGTTGGAACTGAACTTGAATTTATTTTATTTGAAGACACTTACGAAGAGGCTTGGAACAAGCGCTACCACGATTTGATTCCAGTAAATCAATACAACGTTGATTACAGCATTATTGGTACTTCGCGTGTGGAACCAATCCTTCGCCGAATTCGTCTATCTATGGTCAATGCGGGCATGACTGTTGAATCAGTTAAAGGTGA
>RGDC01000070.1 GCA_009918005.1 Actinomycetota bacterium | reverse complement strand
GTCCGCAACGAAGTACCCACGATGTGGGTGGTAGGTAACCTGACCTTCGCCCTCTAGAACTTTTAATGCTTCCCGCAAAGGCACGCGACTGACGCCAAGAGTTGCAGCCAGAGAATCTTGAACAACCTGCTGACCTGGTTCAAGTTGACCAGATGCGATCAAGACTCGAAGTTCGCGAAGCACGCCTTCTTGCGCGGTTACGTTTTCGCTCATTCTTCATCCAAACTTGGCGGCGCTACTGCATAGCGAACTGGAGTTGCCGAGAACGTAATTGGGTTGGCAACTTGTTTACGCTCTTCGCCTTCTTGATTAATTGTGATGATTGGATTTAGTTCCAAAGACTCCGCTAGTGCAAAGGCTTCAGAAATTGAATTGATTGGACCACATGGAACTCCAGCATCCGAAAGCTTCTTCCACCAATGATCAGCATCATTTTCAAGGAACTGCTTCACTAACAAATCATTAAGTTCAACCCGATTCGCTACCCGATCTGGATTGGTTGCAAATTTTGTATCTGTTGAAACTTCTGGGATTCCAAGTTCGTGGCAAAGTTTTGCAAACTGACCATCATTGCCAACTGCAACAACAATTGGGCGATCTGAAGTTTGGTAAACCTCGTAAGGACTTATTGATGGATGTGCATTACCAAGAATTCCTGGTACAACTCCACCCGAAACATAAGAGCTAGCTTGATTCACCATTGCCGAAAGCAAAGATGACAAAAGATTCACTTCGATCTGTTGACCCTCACCAGTTGTATTGCGATGATTCAGCGCAGCTAACAAACCGATCGTGGCATGCATTCCAGTGATTACATCAACTAGGGCAACGCCAACTTTTGTAGGTTCACCTGGAGCAGGACCTGTGACACTCATCAGGCCGCCCATGGCCTGAACCAGTAAGTCATAACCTGGCATTGCTGCGCCGGCCCCAGATCCAAATCCAGTGATTGAGCAATAAATAACATCTGGCTTTAGATTCTTTACCGATTCATAATCCAATCCAAACTTGTCACTATTACTTGGTGGAAAGTTATGAATGACAATATCGGCGCGTTTAATGATTTCTTGTGCTTCGGCCAGTCCGGCTGCATTTGTCATATCTATTGCAACGGATGTCTTGTTTCGATTTACGGCTTCGAAGTAAGTTGCCCGGCCGGCTGGATCGTAGGGCGGACCCCAATGTCGGGTGTCGTCACCGACTTCGGGTCTTTCAACCTTTATGACAGTTGCGCCCATGTCGCCCAACAACATAGTTGCGTAGGGGCCAGCTAAAACTCTTGTGAAGTCAGCGACGACAATTCCGTCTAATGGGCCCATATGAAGATTGTATCCAATCTTGCCGGGGAGATTTGTAGGCAAAACTGCCACCTAAACCTCTTTTAATTCAACCGTTCTGCCACGCTCACCAGGTTGGTCCGGTGTCGCTGGTCGTCCTTTGGTACGAACTGTAATTCGAGTTCGATCACCGCGAAATAGGTCGTGCGAGTATTCAATCTTGCGACCTTTGGTGTCCATAGTCGTTCGGGTAACAGCAAGTAATGGTGCGCCAAGTGGTACTTCAAGGATTCTGGCTTCATCCAAAGTTGCATTCACTAAGTCGATCTGTTCAACAGCTTCATCTGGAGTTGTCTCGTAGTGCTTACTTAACAATTCATATAAAGAGTTACCCAACGGCCGCTCTAATAATCCAGGGAAAAACTCTGCTGGAAATCTTGCATGTTCTAACGAAATTGGAATGCTGTCCGCAAGACGGATTCGCACTACATCAAAAATATGTTCGCCATCAGACAGCCCGAGTGCTTGCTGCGTCTTGGCATCTGCCGGCATAACGGATGCACTTATCAATCTTGTGCCAGCGGTAAAGCCTTGTCCCCTGAGTAATGATGGGACGCCAACAATCTGTGAAAGGTCGCGGTCGATTTTTTCTGGCGAAACAAAGGTGCCGCCGCCACGTCCTGGTAACCGGCGAACTACACCTGTCTCTTCGAGTGCAGTTAGTGCAATTCGCAGAGTCGAGCGACTGACTTGATATTCACTGGCTAAGTCGCGCTCTGCCCCTAGCTTTTGCCCAGCTCGCAATTGGCCAGAACTGATTTGCGCCAAGATTCGCTGCCGAACTTCTTCAGCAGTACGACCTAAGTCTTCGTTTGCGCTCACAACTCAACAGTAACTAGATAGCAGTTACATTGCTTCCAAGGCAGCAAGTGATTCCGGAAGAATTTGGCCACCATCAATTACTAATGCTTGTCCAGTTACGTAAGCGGCTTCTTTTGTTGCAAAAAACAACGCAGCGTTGCCAATGTCATCAACTTCGCCTAAGCGTCCTTGTGGAACCGAAGCTTCCATGGCTTTGCGATATTCAGGACCCATGTCTGCAAGGCCCTCGGTAGCAATGTTTCCTGGCAGTACCGCATTAACTGTGATTCCCTTTGGTGCTAATTCAATGGCAGCAGTGCGCATGAAACCAAGTTGGGCTGCTTTACTTGCTCCGTAGTGTGACCAGCCTGGGAAACCTGTTACTGGACCGGTGATCGATGAAGTAAGAATAATTCGACCATTACCTGATTTTTCTAGCGCAGGCAGACAGGCCTGAACTGAAAGCATCGTTCCCTTAACATTTGTGCCAAAGACTAAGTCCATATCTGCTTCAGACATGGTCGCAAGTTTAGAATCTGGGAAAATTCCGGCATTTGCGCAAAGCACGTCGATGCCACCATTACGTTCGATTGCAGTTTTAGCAACCATGTCGCAATCTGCTTTGCTGCTTACCTCTGCGAGTACATATGTAACGGTTCCTCCACCCAACGCAGTTAGTTCTGCACACGCAGACTTAGCACTTGCTTCATCACGACCTGTAATCAGGACGTTTGCTCCAGCTTTTGCAAAGACCCGGGCAATACCTTTGCCAATGCCTTTAGTTCCGCCAGTAACAACAACGGAATATCCACTTACTGAAGTAAACATGTTCTCTCCTAGATTTCTTACGAGCGATCGAAGGTTTCTTACAATTATGCAAACTTTGACAGATAGTTTTCGGCCAATTCGCAACTTACTTTGGTGAAATTGGCTCCCATTTCCTTGCCAGTATCTGTATCTTGATGCGAACCCACCCAAGCAACGAGCAATAGGCGTCGAAACATTATGAATGTAGGAAGTTCTGTCTCTTCTTCCTTACTTAACTCGGCGACGCTACGGTAGCCATCTACCCAAGATGCGGTCATGTCAGGTATCAAAGGGTGGTCTTCAATGAATGAAACTGACGAACCTAGGTCATACATAAACCAGCTAAAACCACAATCGTCAAAGTCGATTACTGTTACGTCTTTATCTGCCACGAGCAAATTTGCAAGCCGCATATCAGCGTGGACTAAACCAAAACGATCTTTAGACTTTCCATATCTTTCTAAGCGCTCTCCCAAGGTGCTGGAAAGCCGGCCGAGAATTTCCAATTCGCTTGGACCCATCGCAAGGCCATCGCGCCAAGATCCCCAATGTCCATTCGGGCCAAGTGCAGTTTCAAAATCCCATGTGAAACGGGTGAAATCTTTTGGACGATTCCATTGCTTCGCATGGTCATGCAAACGTGCAGTGATTGCACCAAGCGTTTTAAAATCATCAACTAATCGATCTTCGGTGGGTTCAATGCCTGGCATGAATTCAAACATGACAGCATGTCGCTCTTCGCCTGATACATCCTGGGCGAGAATTACTTGCTCGCCTGAACCAGACGGCAGAATCGCTGGAGTTCTAACGAGTTGGACTTCCCGCAAAGCTTGAACCCAATCCAACTCGCTCTGGATTGCTTGCGCCGTGTGATAAAACGGGCGATGAATCCTAAGAATCGTGTCCGTGCCAGTAGTGCTATCGATCACCTTAAATGTGGCATTCTCAGAAATATTTAAAAGTGAAATGTCAGACTCTGGTGAATAGCCAAACTTCGCAACGGCATCTCTAGCAAACTCATGAAGCTTTGCAGGTTCGTTGGAATACCCACTCATTTAACTCTCCTACCGACATCTTTATTTTGGCTTAGTTGCCGATGTCTTTAGTCAGTGCCTGTGTAATTGCGTCGCGAGCCTTAGTGACACTTTCAGTTGTTCCACTCATGTACACCCGACCAGCTGCGCCGATCATTTGTACATCTACCAGCGTTACATCTGGCGCAACTTTTTCAGCTTCGTTCGCTGCAACCGTGGCAAATAGCGCTGGAGTCATTTCGTATACCAATAGTGATTCACCAGGCATAACCATCGAGGCTTGACGATTTCGGTTCAGAATAATTGCATGCTGATCCGTTATGTTTTCGATGATGTCGGTGTAAAGAATCCGTGGGCGAAGTTGATCAGCGGCTGATGCATTGATGCCATCAAGAATTGCCTGACCAGCTCGCTTCACTAACTCGATGTCGGAAGCATGCACTTCCAGAACTCCGAATTGGCGTTCTACGAACAAAATGCCAGGTTCAACTTCAGGTACCGACTTCAGCGCCAAGTCAATTACTCGCTCGATCGCAAGCCCGGGTGCCACCTCAATGATCAACGAGTGCTGACCACCGTAAGGCGGGTAACCACGGGCTCGCGTCGGCGTGCTCATGTAAGCAGCGAATTGCTGCTGGAGCTCTTCAACAAGCAAGTAGACGCGGAGTTCGGGCCCTGCTACGAGCGGGCCCGTACTCACGCGGACTCGCCTACTTTAAAGAACTTGTTTAGTTCTGCATGTGGACGTGGAATCACGTGCTGTGAAACTAGTTCGCCAACTTGGTTAACTGCTTCGGCACCTGCGTCGGTTGCAGCTTTAACTGCGCCGACATCACCCACGATGACTACAGCCACAAGGCCATCGCCAACTTCTTCACGCGCAACAATAGTTACATTGGCTGCCTTAACCATGGCATCTGCAGCAGCAACGGCTGCAACATATCCCTTAGTCTCGATCAAGCCCAGTGCGTTGCTTGACATATCTTTCTCCTATTTGTGATTGCAAACGGTTGTTTGCTTTCGGTTCTTACTGTTCTTCTTGCCTGGTTTCCCAAGCCGTATTACGTGCCTGGTTTCCCAAGCGGTGTACTAAGAAGCGCTGTGCTTCCCAGAACTCTTAGAGTTCTCATCAATCGAACCGATGATGAGAGCATCAATTGGTGGTGTTACGTCTGGGAACCAAGCGGCTGCTACCGAGCCAGTTGAAACCAAAACGCTTTCCCCAATTCCGGACCCCAAAACGTCGAAAGCAACCAAGTGTGCGCCACCTTCAACTTCGACTTCGAGAAAAGCCCCATTGGGAATCTCGGTTAGACGACGGGTCGCCCATACATTGCCGATGACTCGCGCTTTTAACATCAGCGCATCACCGATCCC
Organism: Actinomycetota bacterium; assembly: GCA_009918005.1. GTDB lineage: Bacteria > Actinomycetota > Actinomycetes > S36-B12 > UBA5976 > UBA5976. Next base: position 974 of record RGDC01000070.1, on the reverse strand, counting down.
TTCTGATTATCTTGTTGACTTTCTCTTACGATCGTTACACCTAAATCGCGAGCTTTATCACGAGCCAATGATGTAACGACAACTTTGCGACCTACTATGACGGTGGATCCGGATTCGGCAGCTTTTCTTATGGTTGATTCGGTAACAGCACCTTTATCAACTCGAGTTGTGCCGGTACTTGCGGCAGCACTTGCTTTTGAACCCTCAGTTAACTGAAAAACAATCTCGCCTGACCGCAAGGCGCTCAAGGTTTTTGCATCGGCTGCTAGATCTAAAATTCGATGCACAAATGAAGTGACTTCAGAGTCAGTTGTTAATGACACCATTTCAACAACCTGTGCTGGCTTATGGGTTGGAGCTGCATTGCCGGCCAAAGCCTTGGCAATGTCACTTGCTCCACTGGCACCGCCCAGCGCGTCGCGCAAAGCTTCGCGTACCAGCGACCTCAGCATTTCATTATCTGCAGACATCAACGCTCACTCAAAACTCTTTCAGCAACTTCGGCAGCAGCTCTAATGTTTGCTTCTTTGCCCGACAGATAAACCCGACCTGTGGCACCAATCATCCGGTAGTCCACAACCTTTATGTCAGTTGCTTTTTCCGCTTCATTAGTTGCCAAGATTGCATACGACGCTGGTTGAACTTCAAGAATGTAGAGAGATTCACCTGGCAAGATCATCGAGCCGACTTTGTTTCGATTGATTAGGAATGCATGCTGTTGGTCTACTGATGGAACAACTCGAGAAGCCAAAATCTTAGGTTTTGTAGCCTCCGACTCTGATGTTCCAAGAGCTGCAAGTACTGCTTGCCCAGCTGCGCGAACTTCTTCAGTTGGCCCATGAATTTCTAAGTAACCAAAAGTGCGCTCAACAAACAAGATTCCAGCCTGAACATTTGCATGCTTTAGGGCTACGTCGGTCAATGCCTCAATGTCTAGACCTGGTGCAACTTCAATCACCTGGGCAGCCATGTTT
>RGDC01000069.1 GCA_009918005.1 Actinomycetota bacterium | reverse complement strand
AGTTTGGTTTGGCTGTAATCGCACAAATGCATTTTTGCCAAAGTATTTATTGCAGCCCGCTCAGTTGTGCACTCGCGCATAAACTGCAATCCCCACCATAGAAAACGTGGGTTCAAGGTTGGCTTAACGCGAATTGAAGTCTTCTCACCGAATAAAGACTTAACAAGCATCTTTGGGGCAGCCGGTGAAGCCCAAGCAAAGCAATGTCCGGGTGCAATCAATCCCGCATTTACCGCTGTTGCTTCGGAACCAACTTTTGTGGCCTTATCAACGACCACAACTTCGTGACCTTCTTTAAGTAAGTAGTAGGCAGTCGTAACACCGACAACGCCGCCACCGACAACAATTGTGCGCACCAGATTCTCCTTGAGGTTTAACTAACGACAGTCTTTCAGCAAATTCCCTGATAGTCATGAGGAACCGTTGCGTTATATACATAAGTTATGAAATTGGCCCAATCAAAGACCGGAAGTCCAGTGGCTTCTTCGATTGCCTTGCTATATGGAGGTAAGTCGCTGCACTCCAACATAAAGGCCCGAACTGATGGGTCTCGCTTGATTACATCCTTGGCCGCTTGCACAACCTCGGCGCGCATCTTGTCCTCATCAAGCGTGCCAAGTTCTTTCAGGATCACGTCATTGAAATGCGAGTAAGTTTCCATACCTTGGACAGTCAAGCGAGAGCTGTCATCTACACCCGCACCAGAAAGTAGTTCATCTGTCATTGAAGCCGAGTTTGCAGTCAAAATCGCGATGTGATGCTGCTTGCCATACATATTGAGCAACATCGGAAGTTGTACCAAGCTGGTCAAGAACACTGGGATGTTTACTTGGCTTGCGACCTGTTCTTGGTAAGCAGCCATAAAGCCACAGTTACCGGTAATCGCGCGCACACCTTCGGCTTCTAACTTCTTTGCAGCATCAATCATGATCTGTGCGTAGCTATCGCCATTTCCGCGAAGCACGTCTGCGCCAGATACACCTTTGACAGATTCATAACGCACAGGAAAAGGGAAGGTTCCTGCGTTGTTTAAATCACCTGGAATAAATGGAATGTGCCATTCCGCACAAAGCATTCCAATCGCATACCCATAGGCAACTTGTCCGGCTCTAGCTTGATAGATCATTTAAGTCCCTAAGTAGTTAGTGATTCCCGCGAATCTGTATGCATTACTGCATGCACTAAACATTCTTTGCCCAGAAAGTCCCTAAGTCAAGCCTGTTTTGCCACTTGCCAATGCTGGGCGCACCGTGGAAGAGTGCATTCATGAGCGAATCGCGGTTTTTGCCGAACTTTGAGTCGATCGCTCCATTTAGCCGATTAAGCGACTCCGGAATCTTGGATTCTGGCGAATCACCAATGTCTGATGAGGCCGTCCTAGAGGCGCTTCGATACATGATGCTCACTCGAGTTTTCGATGACAAAGCAACCAGCATGCAGCGTCAAGGTCGCTTTGGAACTTTCTCTTCGGTTCGTGGCCAAGAAGCATCAGTCGTTGGCGCTGCCACCGCTCTTGATCCAGTCAAAGATTGGATTGTTCCGCAGTACCGCGAGTTCCCCGCTTTGATTCGCCACGGTTACCCAATTGAAAACTTCGCGCTTTATTTCATGGGTAATCCAAAAGGTGGCACGATTCCGCCAAATGTAAACATGTTGCCAATGCAAATTTCGTTGGCTGCGCAAATTCCGCAAGCAACCGGTTTAGCTTGGGGATTAAAGATGCAAGGCGGAGATGGTGTCGCAATAACTTTCTTTGGCGATGGCGCTTCATCAGAAGGTGACTTTCACGAAAGCTTGAACCTTGCTGGAATTGTTAAAGCGCCGGTAATTTTCTTTTTGCAAAATAATGGTTGGGCGATTTCAACGCCACGCGAGAATCAAACAGCTGCTAGATCATTTGCCGAACGCGCCATTGGATATGGCGTTGAAGGTGTAATCGTTGATGGCAATGATTTGCTCGCAGTTCACGAAGTAACTGCGCGCGCAGTTGCAAAAGCTCGCGCTGGCAATGGCCCAACATTAATTGAATCGGTCACTTATCGAACTGGTGCGCACAACACAGCAGACGATCCAAGTAGATATGTCGACCAACAAGAATTAGAAAAGTGGCAACAAAAAGATCCTGTTGAGCGAGTTAAGAATTACTTGCGTAGTCGTGGCATCTGGAATGAAAATCTGGAACTAGAATTATTGGATAGTTGTGCAGCGCAAATTGATGCAGCGATGGAAATTGCCCGCAACACTCCGCTTGCTACAAGTGAAGCTTTGTTTGATCACGTGTATGCCGAACCACCACAACGCATGCTTGACCAGAAGCATGATTGGGCAATTCGAAACGGTGGTGACCGATGAGTGAAAAGACAATGATCGAAGCAATTCGGGAATGCCTTGGCCAAGAAATGGAAGCAGACAATCGCGTTGTCGTAATCGGGGAAGATGTTGGCGTACTCGGTGGCGTGTTCCGCGCAACGGATGGTTTGCAAGCTCGGTTTGGAAAAGATCGCGTTGTTGATATGCCACTTGCTGAAGGTGTGATCGTTGGTTCGGGAATTGGTCTGGCCATGAGCGGCCTTCGTCCCGTAATTGAATTGCAATTCTTAGGTTTTGGACATCAGGCTTTTCATCAAATAGGTCAGCAAGTTGCGCGCCTGCGTTACCGCTCGCAAGGACGGCATGCACTGCCTCTCGTAATTCGCTCACCATTTGGTGGCGGAGTTCGTACGCCTGAGCTTCACTCTGATGCCTTTGAAGCTTTTTACACTCACACACCCGGATTGAAAGTTGTTGCCCCAGCAACTGCTTATGATGCAAAAGGTTTGCTTGCAGCAGCAATGGAATCTGATGACCCTGTGCTTTACCTCGAACCGCTTAAGGGTTATCGCTTAACTAAGGACGAAGTACCAGATGAGCGCTACACCGTTCCACTTGGCAAACTTCGGATAGCGCGAGCGGGTGCAGATGTAACTTTAATTGCTTGGTCTGCTGCAGTTAACGTGGCCGAACGCGCAGCTGAAGAACTTTCTGAGCAAGGAATTAGTGTTGAAGTTCTTGATCTACGTTCGCTAAATCCATTAGACATCGATGGCATTTCCGAATCAGTATCAAAAACTGGTCGGGTAGCAATACTATCCAGCAAGAGTGCTTCTACAGTTTGGAAGCACCAATCATCCGCATCTCTGCTCCTGATACTCCTTATCCGCTAGGTGGCGTTGAAGATCTTTACATTCCAGATGTTGATCGAGTTGTTGCTGAAGTTGCAACGCTGGCAAAGGCTTCCGCATGAGCAACTTAATTGACTACAAACTTGCTGACGTCGGTGAAGGTATTGCCGAAGCTGAAGTAATTGAGTGGTTGGTTGCTGTTGGTGATGCAGTAATGGAAGATCAGCCAGTTGTAGTTGTTGAAACTGATAAGTCCCAAATTGAAATCCCCGCTCCAGTAACTGGAATTGTGAAATCATTAGGTGCAAAAGTTGGCGACGTCCTAGCCGTTGGCTCTAACTTGATGCAGATTGAAGCAACTGGAAAAGTCTCAAATGACATTGCGTCGCACGTTTCTGCGCCGGCTGCGGAAGTGAAACAAACTGTAACGTCTGTAGCAACTCCAGCGCGCGCAACAAACGTTCGACCACTTGCTAGCCCAAGCACTCGTAAACTTGCCGCTTCACTTGGAATAAGATGTAACAAATGCAAAGCCCGGTGGACACTCAGCGGCACCATCAAGTGACTCAGCTCCAACTATTGCTCAAGCTGATGGCAATGGCGTGACTTTGATTCAACTACGCGGATTACGTCGACAAATTGCAACCAGCATGTCCGAAGCACTTCGAATCCCTCACATCACAGAATTTAAAGAAATCGATGCGACTGCGTTGATGGGTCTTCGAAGTGAACTTGCGCCCCAGTTTGAAAAAGATGGCATCAAGTTTTCTGTTACTCCACTTTTGATGCGAGCTTGCGTAATTGCATTACAGAATCACCCATCATTTAACGCGCGCTTCGATTCCGAGATGGGTGAAATTCGCCAATACGACGACATTAACCTTGGTTTTGCCACAGCGACTGAAGATGGCTTGATTGTTCCAGTTATGCGCAAAGTAAATGATTTCACCGTGGCGATATTGGCTAAACAAACCGAGCAACTAGCTGAACTTGCAAAGACTAGAAAAGCTACCTCTGATCAACTCGGTGGTGGCACTTTTACGGTTACCAACTTTGGTTCATTTGGAACTTGGTTAGGCACTCCAATCATTCGGCCACCAGAGGTTGCTATTGCTGGCTTTGGGCGGATTGCCGAAAAAGTAATTCCAGTTGACGGCGTACCAGCAGTTCGCATGGTGCTGCCGATCGTGGTTGCCGCAGATCATCGCATTAACGATGGTGCGCACCTCGGAGCTTTTGTGAGTGACATTGCGAAGTTGTTATTGAACCCAGAATCTTTAGTGAAATAGGGCAGGCGTAATGGTTGTTGGAGAGATGCCATCATCGGTTGATTTACTTGTTATCGGTGGTGGACCTGGTGGTTACGTTGCTGCAATCGCTGCTGCCCAACTTGGCCGTCAGGTTGTCTTGGTTGATGCCGATGGTGAAGCCGGACTTGGTGGCGTTTGTGTAAACGTTGGCTGCATTCCTTCCAAGGCACTTATCGGATTGGCTCATGCAACGCACGACATCTCTGGTTGGGGTAAGCGCGGACTAAAGGTTTCTGGTCAGCCAACCGTAGATATGAAGGAATTCCAAGCTTGGAAATCTGAAGTTGTAGGCGGCTTAAACGGTGGGGTTCGCCAACTGCTTAAAACTGCCGGTGTGGAAGTTCGCCAAGGCTTCTTTAGATTCACACGCAAAGATCAAGGCGTTCTTGAATTTGGTGAAGCACCACCGACTCACATTCAGTTCAAGAATTGCATCATTGCAACAGGCTCTCGACCAACTGTGATTCCAGGATTGCCTCGTGATGGAAAGCGAATTTTAGATTCATCCGATGTGCTCGCCCTTGACCTATTGCCTAAATCAATCGCAGTTGTAGGTGGGGGATACATCGGAGTTGAACTTGGTACCGCGCTCGCCCAACTTGGTTCGAAAGTAATCATGATTGAAGCAGCTGAAAGATTATTGCCGGCACTGCCTTCCACTCTGGTGGCACCAGTTACTCGTCGACTTGGTGAATTAGGTGTGGACGTTCGAGTCAATACCAAAGTTGTGAGTGATGATGGGAAATCACTAATTGTGACTTCAGATGGAACCGAGTCTGAAATCGATGCTGATTATGTTGTAGTTGCAATTGGTCGCACTCCAAATACTGATGACATTGGTTTAGAAGTAATTGGCATCAAGCCAAACGCGCGTGGCATTCTTGAGGTTGGTCCTGATCTATTAGTTACCCCAAAAATTGCAGCGATCGGTGACATCACGCCGGGACCTGCACTGGCTCACAAAGCTAGCGCTGAAGCACACGTAGCAGCTGAAGTACTAAGCGGACATGACGCGAAGTTTGACCCAACAGCAATTCCGGCAGTTGTGTTTAGTGATCCAGAAATCGCAATGACCGGATTTACGGTTGAAGAGGCCAAAGAAGCGGGATACCAAGCTCAAGCTGCGATGTTCCCAATGGCTGCCTCTGGTCGGGCCTACACCCTGGGCGAAAAAACCGGTTTTGCTCAACTTGTTCATACGCCAGAGGGCGTCGTACTTGGTGCCCAAATTGTCGGACCTCACGCTTCGGAGTACATCGCTGAAATAACTCTGGCAATCGAAATGGGAGCAAATCTGCAAGACTTAGCAGACACGATTCATCCTCATCCATCAATGAGCGAAACTCTGCCAGAGGCAGCTCGAGTGGGTTTGGGATTTCCGATACATGTTTCACCAAAACGCCAACGCAACACCTAAGAAGGGAAGTACGTTTTAACCATGCGTATTACAGAAGCCGACAAGAAGTTCCTTAAAGCCGAAATCGAAGTGCTCAAAGCACCAGAACTCGATTCGCCTCCAGCACAGCGTCTGCCAGAGGTAATCGAAACTGTGTCCAAGATGCTTTCCGAAATCGAAAAGAATGGCATCGATGCCGTTAAGAAATACTCCCGTGACCTTGATAAGTGGGATAAAGACTTTGAGCTAAGTGCAGTTGACCTGGCAAAGACTGGTGACAAGCTTTCACCGGAACTTCGTAAGGCACTTGAAATTGGTTCTGAGCGCACCAAAATGTTCGCAACCGAAACCCGTAAGCACTTGGTTGACTTTGAACTTGAAACCACACCAGGTGTGGTTTTGGGACAGAAGTACATTCCAATTGAACGAGTTGGCGCTTACTTGCCTGCTGGTAATTTCCCAATTCTTTCGTCAGCATTCATGACAGTTGGCGTTTCTAAAGTTGC
>RGDC01000068.1 GCA_009918005.1 Actinomycetota bacterium | reverse complement strand
GTTTAGCGCACTCGCGCAATGAACATGTTTCGGTTGCGCAACTAAGACGCTGCGAAGAAACCGTATTTGATTGGTTAAAGGGTTAATGGAACACATTGAACTAGAAGTAGCGATCCAGGCGCCTGCCCAAAAAGTATGGGACGCAATTACGAACTGGCAAGCGCAAAGTCAATGGATGCTAGGTACCAAAGTTTGGCCCGTAGATGGCGACGGTACTGGTGTCGGCGGGAAGATCGAAGCGTTCACGGGAATCTGGCGCATTGGCTTTCTAGACACCATGGAGATAACTGGTTGGCAGCCACCCAATCGCTGCGATGTGAATCACACAGGCAGAGTTGTTAAAGGCACTGGCACATTTGAAGTTGTCACAACCAGCGAAACTACTTCGAAGTTCATCTGGAGTGAAGACCTGGATCTACCACTTGGCCTTTTGGGCAAGGTTGGATTCACATTTGTGAAGCCTGGTTTTGTTTATGGTGTACGCAAGTCATTGGAAAAGTTTGCCGATCAAGTTGAGCAAAGCAAGCTTTAACAAAACATCGAAATTCAGGGCAGATTTAGCTGCAAATAACCCATTATTTGCAAGGGTTTTCAGGAATTGTCCGGATTTCGTTACCACCTGTTTTTAAGGGATAATAGAGGTATCAAAGCGTAACGCACGGTACTTATCGGAAGGTGACCAAAATGGCAGCTATGAAGCCACGCACTGGCGACGGCCCAATGGAATGCCCAAAAGAAGGTCGCGGTTATGTATTGCGAGTGCCCCTAGAAGGTGGCGGACGCTTAGTCGTTGAACTAAATGCGCAAGAAGTTAAAGATCTAGGCGCGGTTTTGAAAGAAACTGTAAGTGCAATGCCAAAAAAGTAACTTGTTACTTTTTTGGCATAAATGAACATTGCCGATTAAAAGTGGCTATTTAATTCTTTACAGCCACTAATAATCCGCCACCAACGGGTAGCAACGAACCGACAAAGTCTTCGTTACTTGCAAGCGCTTCGATTGCACCGCGCATTGCAACTGTGTCAGGATCGCGCTGAGCTGGATCGGCCAATTTATCATTCCAAAGCGCTCGGTCAATAATTAGCAATCCGCCACTACGCAATAATTTCAAGGCTCTTGTTATGTGGTCGGCAAGTTCAAGTGGTTTTCCTGCAATCAAAACAATGTCATAAGCAGATTCGGTTAAGCGATCCAGTACTTCATCAGCTCGACCATTAATTAGTCGAACCCGATTTGCAGCGATACCAGCTTGGGCTATGGCATCTTTTGCAATCAACTGATGCTCGGCTTCAACATCAACGCTAGTTAAGACACCTTCAGAATTCATGCCGTCCAAAAGCCAAAGTGCTGACACACCAGCACCAGTTCCAATCTCAACAACATTCTTCGCATCAACTGCCGCAGCTAATGTGCGAACTATGCTTCCGGCACCAGGGCCCATAGCTACACAACCAATTTCGGCTGCCTTAGCTCGAGCATGGGAGCGGATGCCGTCCTCACCAGCCCAGCTTTCGGCATAGTCAGTAGAAGCTCGGTGGATTGCCAGGATACGTGGATCAGTTGGTGCCATGAAGCAAGCGTACGGCCAGGATCGGATTTTGGCTAAGGCTCTGCCAATTTTTGGCTAGAGGTTTGCCAAGATCTAGTTACTAAGGGGAGTTCACGCAGCATTGGCTAATGACGATGCGAGAGAATAAGGATTAGCAAAGATACCCACTTCAGTAAGAAGGACAGGCCATGACCCAGACTCCGGAAGATCCACAAAACCTATCTGAGACTCCTTCGGCGTTAGACCTGCCCAACAGTGACCTGCCCAACAGTGACCTGCCCAACAGTGACCTGCCTACTGAGGATGCAATTACAACACCGACTGGTACGGCCGCAGAAGTTCCAGCATCAGTCGAGCCAACTCCAACCCCAACTTGGGTTTATTCCCCTCCTGTCATGGTTGCAGATCAGTCCGCAGGTAGCGCGTCTCCTGCTGTCAAGAAAGCAATCATCGCTGGTGTTATTAGTGGATTGATTGCAGGTCTGATCGGCTTTGTGGGTGCTTCGATGGTTGTAAATGCACCAGCACATTCGATCTCTTTACCATTAACAACTGGTCAATCTTCGCCACGGGCAGATGATTCCATAGCTGGAATTGCCCAAGCCGTTTTGCCAGTTGTTGTATCCATCGACGTCACATCTGATCAGGGATCTGGAACTGGTTCTGGATTTGTAATTAGAAGCACAGCAAAAGAGTCTTTCATTTTGACAAACAATCACGTTGCCACGAGTGCTGGCGCAGGCGCAAAGATAACTGTTACGTTTCAAGATCAGTCCCAAGAAGTGGCCACAATTGTTGGGACTGAGGCATCTTATGATCTAGCAGTCCTTCGAATTAATCGAGGAAACTTGCCGGTAGCAGCACTCGGTGACTCAGACAATGTCGTAGTGGGCGATGCAACTATTGCAATTGGATCACCTCTCGGTTTGACCGGCACTGTGACCAGTGGAATCGTATCGGCCCTAAATCGTCCAGTTACAGCTGGAGATTCGACAGATGTTTCATTTATTAGCGCTATCCAAACTGATGCGGCAATTAACCCAGGCAACTCTGGCGGACCCTTAGTTAATTCCCGCGGTGAAGTAATCGGAATCAACTCAGCAATCGCAACAACTGGTAGCTCGGTATCAGGACAAAGCGGCAGCATTGGACTCGGTTTTGCGATTCCAATTAATCAAGCCCGACGCGTTGCAACTGAACTTATTGCAACAGGTTCATCAACTTACCCAGTCATAGGCGTTCAACTAGATATGACTTACAGTGGTCAAGGCGCACTGGTTGATTCAGTTGTCGCGGGTGGTCCTGCTTCTAAAACTGAACTTGTAGCCGGAGATGTCATTACTGAAATAGACGGTGCAAAAGTTGTCGACGGAACTGAGTTAATTGTCCGAATCAGAGCGAAAAATCCAGGTGATGTTGTGAAGTTAACTCTTTCGGATGGCACGGTTATTGAAGTAACTTTGGGATCAAATCAAAACTAAGTTTTACAAGGGTAGTAAAGTCAGAATATGAATATCGGTTGGACAGAGTTTTTGGTCATTGCGATGATCGGTCTAATCGTTTTTGGTCCAGATCGACTACCAGAAATGGCTTCCCAGTTTGCAAAGTTCATTAAAACAATGCGAGCTAAGGCGAGCGAAGCAACTGCTGAGTTAACTGGATCAGTTGACACTAAAGCAGTTTCTGATTTAGCTAAAGATTTACGCGGACTGACACCTCGGGGCCTCACAACAAATGCTGTTACTTCAGTAGCAGGGTTTACTGGATCTTCTGGGGCACCAAAAATTTCAACTGGTGGTACTGCGAAAGTTAATCCAGTTTTTGATCCAGACGCTACCTAATCGCGATTGGGTGTTACGCCTAAATTCATTCCAACTAGGCCACGTGGCCGAGTCCCCAATTTATTAGCCATCTCAATAATTGCTTGTGAGGCCGGCGCGTCTGGATGGGAAAGCACAAACGGCATTCCCGCATCTCCACCTTCCCGCAGACCTGGATCGAATGGAATTCGACCCAGTAGGGGAACTTCTTGTCCGACATTTTGGCTTAAGGTTTCCGCAACCATTTTTCCACCACCAGAACCAAACATGTCGATTGGTTCACCGCAGTGCGGGCATGCGAAAGCAGACATGTTTTCAATAACACCGCTAACACGTTGATTTACCTGAGGCGCCAACATGCCAGCTCGAATCGCCACATCGGCTGCTGCTGGTTGGGGAGTAGTCACAATGATTAATTCACTTTGCGGTAGCAGGTGAGCCGTACTAATCGCTATGTCACCGGTACCTGGTGGCAAGTCAAGTAGCAATACGTCTAGGTCGCCCCACCAAACTTCACTAAGAAATGACTCTAAGTAACGGTGCAACATTGGACCACGCATTGCCACTGGCTCATGGCGGCCTTTTGGCTTAAGCGGAAGCATCGACATAACCCGAACGCCATGACCCTGCGGAGGCATGATCATGTTCTCGACCTTTAATGGAGCCTGAGTGACACCCATCATGTCGGGAATTGAGTGACCATAAATGTCGGCATCAACAATGCCAACTGACAAACCTTGTACGGCCATAGCCGCAGCGAGGTTAGTTGTAACTGAGGACTTACCGACTCCACCTTTACCTGATGCAATCGCATAAATTCTGGTCAGCGAGCCTGGCAAGTTAAAGCGAATCTCTTTTGTTGGACCCTGTAACTTCTCCCGAAGCGCAGTTCGTTGCTCTGGACTCATTACATCAAGGTCAACCTCGACCGCTGTGACATCTCGGACTTTAGATACTGCATCTTTAACATTGTTAACGATGGTGTCTTGCATCGGACAAGCCGAGATAGTTAAGTAAACCCCTACCGTTACTTTGCCACCGTCGATGGCTACGTCTTTAACCATTCCAATTTCAGTTATCGGTCGACGAATTTCAGGATCTATTACGGTTGCTAGAGCGGCTTGTACAGCTTCTTGGTTAACACTCATGAAGTTTCTGGATCATCCTTTTTGTCGTCATTATTTAGATCTTTGAATTCTTCCAGTAAGTCACGGATCTCGCCACGTAAGTAATCACGTGTGACAACTTCACCAAGTGCAAGTCGCAATGACGCGATCTCACGAGTTAGGTAATCAGCGTCAGCAAGCAAGCGCTCGGTACGGTCGCGATCTTCTTGAAACTGAACGCGATCTCGATCAGCTTGTCGATTCTGTGCCAACAAAATAAGTGGTGCGGCATAGGAAGCTTGCAGCGAAAGAGCCAAAGTTAAAAATAGGAATGGGAAGGCATCAATCCGTAGGTGTTCTGGTGCAAAGATATTCCAAATTAACCAACTGAAGACCACAAAAGTCATGTAGCCCAAGAAGCGCCAAGACCCTAAGAATCTTGCAACTCTTGCACTTACTCGGCCAGCGGTTTCGGCATCAAATGTTGGACGAAGGGAACGACCTCTTTCTAATGGCTGATCCAAACGTGGTCCTTTTCGTTCGTTGCGTGCCATGATCAGCCCTCCTCATCTAACTCGTTTTCTCGCCAATCTGCTGGCAACATATGGTCGATTACGTCATCAATAGTGACAGCACCGATCAAATGATCATTCTCGTCTACAACGGGTAGTGCAACCAAGTTGTAAGTTGCAAAATATCTGGCAACCTGCCCTAACGGAGCAGTTGGGCCAATAGGCGTAAGGGAAGTGTCCAATACGCCTGATACCAAGCTTGATGGCGGTTCCCGTAGCAGTCTCTGTACGTGCGCTACACCAACGTACTTACCAGTTGGCGTCTCCAGTGGCGCTCTTGTTACGTAAACCTGCGAAGCTAAAGCTGGTGAAAGTTGTGGCTCACGGACTCTAGCGAGCGCTTCGGCAACTGTTGCGTCCGTGGAAAGCACAACTGGTTCGGTTGTCATCATTCCACCGGCGCTGAAATCGTCATAAGTTAGGAGCCTTCTTAGGTCATCGGCCTCGTCTGGTTCCATCGCACCAAGATATTCTTCGGCTTGCTCTGGTGGTAGCTCAGAAAGTAAATCAGCCGCGTCATCTGGATCCATTTCTTCCAAAATGTCAGTCGCTCGCTCAAGTCCAAGTTCAGACATGATTTCTACGCGATCATCTTCGGGAAGCTCTTCGAAAACATCCGCAAGTTTTTCAACATCGAGTCCATGAATAAGTTCGAGGCGACGCTTTTGTGGCAGCTCTTGTAGCAAGTTAGCCAAATCTGCGGCCCGCATGGTGTCGATTGACGCAAGTAGGTAATCAACTGGCTGCTGATCAGTTTCTGTAAACAGCCCGGTTACCGCACTCCACTCAACTGCAACAGTCTCACCTCGTCGGCCAAAACCTGATCCCGCTTTACGAATGAAGAGTCGACTGATTGCCCATTCTTGGGTGCGCTCTTGCGTCATCCCAATGTCTTGAACTGTTACAACTTCGCTTGTTTCCATGAGCGTTACCCGGCGATCCAACAATTCTGCAATCACGAGCGTTTCTTCAGTGCGGCCTTCAAACCGACGCAAATTTACAACACCACTTGTGACAACTGACCCTGGTTCAATTGAAGTTATGCGGGCCATTGGTACAAAAATTCGGCGGCGTGGGGCGACTTCAACAACAAATCCCAATACCGATGGAGCTTTACCAGTTGAACGCGAAGTAACGACGACATCACGAATCTTGCCTACTTGATCTCCCACGGAGTCAAATACGGCAGTCCCAGCCAGCCGGGCCAGGTAGATGCGGGTCTGTGTTGTGCTCACCTGTCGAGATTACCCGTTATGGCCTATATCTAGAGAATCCTCAGTTTGCCCAATTGCCTGATTTCCTATTGAATTCAGGGGATATTCATCTAGGGCTAATCTTCTCAACGGATTTCACCACGAGATACCGCACTAATGGCATAGGAAATGGAATTTAAATGAACCAGACGAATCGATTTACCGGAAAAACTGCAATTGTTACTGGCGGCGCTGGTGGCATCGGAACCGCAGTTTGTCAGAGATTAGCGAGCGAAGGCGCATTTGTTATCGTCACTGACACTAATGCGGAAAACGCACACAAAGTAGCGGCGGACATTTCTGCAAGTGGTGGCTCGGCAATTGCACTTCCAGCCGATATCTCAAGCGAATCTGCCTGCACCAACTTAATTGCGGAAGCTAATTCTAAT
>RGDC01000067.1 GCA_009918005.1 Actinomycetota bacterium | reverse complement strand
AACGGTTACTGAAGATTCAGACCGTGACCGCTGGTTCACTGCAGAAGAAGCAAAAGACTATGGTTTCGTCGATCACGTTGTGCGCAGTGCGCGCGATGTGGCTGGCGAAGGCGGAACGGCATAAGGGGAGACTCACATGGATTATTCACCACAATCGCGCTACATTCTCCCGAGCTACATCGAGCGCACCCCGCAGGGTGTTCGCGAGTACAACCCATACGCAAAGCTTTTTGAAGAACGAATTGTTTTCCTAGGTGTGCAAATTGACGACGCCTCAGCCGACGATGTTATGGCACAACTTCTTGTGCTTGAGTCACTTGATCCTGAGCGCGATATCCAGATGTACATCAACTCACCAGGTGGCTCTTACACTGCGATGACTGCAATTTACGACACCATGCAGTTCGTAAAGTGCAATGTTCAGACAGTATGTCTTGGACAAGCTGCTTCCGCAGCCTCAGTTTTGCTGGCAGCTGGAACACCTGGAAAGCGATTCGCACTTCCACACGCACGAGTTTTGATTCACCAGCCATACACCGAAGGTGGTGGCCAAGGTTCTGACATTGAAATTCAGGCTAACGAGATTTTGCGTATGCGTGACGAAATGGAAGGTATCTTCTCGCATCACACAGGACGGTCAGTTGAAGAGATTCGCCTTGACATGGACCGTGACAAAATTCTTACAGCACCCCAAGCCAAGGAGTACGGCATTATCGATCAGGTGCTAACTTCGCGGGTTCCGCTTAACAAATAGCAGTTTTCTGGGCGTGTACGCCAATAGAAATCGCTTGATTCAAGGTACTTTAGAAAGACGCTCGAAGTATCTGTCCACACTTATTCCCCCGGGAGGTGACCACTATGGCTCGTATCGGCGAAAGTGGCGACCTGTTGAAGTGTTCGTTCTGCGGCAAGAGTCAAAAGCAAGTTAAGAAACTGATTGCTGGACCAGCTGTATACATATGTGACGAATGCATTGACTTGTGCAATGAAATCATCGAAGAAGAATTAGGCGAGTCAGTAAACCTGGGCTGGGATGAACTTCCAAAGCCACGTGAGATTTACGCATTCTTGGATCAGTACGTAATCGGTCAAGAGGTTGCCAAGAAGTCACTTTCAGTGGCTGTGTACAACCACTACAAGCGAGTTCAGGCTGGTGCAAATGAATCTTCTCGAGAAGAAGGGGTTGAACTAGCAAAGTCAAACATTTTGTTACTTGGCCCAACAGGATCAGGTAAAACACTTTTGGCTCAGACTTTGGCTCGCATGCTTAATGTGCCGTTTGCAATTGCAGACGCCACTGCATTGACCGAGGCAGGATACGTCGGCGAAGACGTAGAAAACATTTTGCTTAAGTTGATCCAGGCTGCCGACTATGACGTCAAGAAAGCCGAAACTGGAATTATCTACATTGACGAAATCGACAAGGTAGCTCGCAAGAGTGAAAACCCATCAATAACCCGCGATGTTTCTGGCGAAGGTGTTCAGCAGGCTTTGCTAAAAATCCTTGAAGGTACAACTGCTTCAGTTCCGCCACAAGGTGGCCGCAAGCATCCGCATCAAGAATTCATTCAAATCGATACCAGTAATGTTTTGTTTATTGTTGGTGGCGCATTTGCCGGCTTGGATCAAATCATTCGCCAGCGTGTAGGCAAGAAAGCACTTGGCTTCACCGCAAACATTGAACAAGAAGAAGTTAATGAACAAGACATTTTCTCGCAGGTAATGCCTGAAGATATGTTGAAGTTTGGAATGATTCCAGAATTCATCGGACGTCTTCCAGTATTCACCTCAGTTGCCCAACTTGATAAAGAAGCATTAGTTGCGGTGCTTACTGAGCCAAAGAATGCTCTTGTTCGCCAGTACCAGAAGCTATTTGATCTTGATGGTGTGGAACTTGAGTTCACTCAGGATGCACTTGAAGCCGTAGCTGAACAAGCTATTCTTCGTGGCACAGGCGCTCGTGGACTTCGCGCAATCATGGAAGAAGTGTTGCTTTCGGTTATGTATGACGTACCTAGCCGGGAAGATGTTGCTCGCGTAGTAATTAATAAAGAAGTTGTTGGCAAGCATGTGAATCCAACACTGATTCCACGAGAAGCGGTTGCAAAGCGGATTCCAAAGGAAAAAACCGCTTAAGTGAATTAACTTTCGCTAGTTGGCGCGAGTTCGATCTCAAGTGAGATTGGGCTCGCGCTTTCTACATATTCAAAGCCAGCCTGAACTCGTCCAGCAGCAGCTAAATCGGCAGCAACCAACTTTGCCTTTGCTATGTCATCAGCGGAAGCGGTGATAATGGCTTTTGTTATTTCGGCTTTCATGGAAACCTTGGCTTCGCTCTTCGACTTACGAAGTTGGGACAAAATATCTGCTGAAACTGCAAGCAGGGAAGCATCACCATTAAATGCCCGAAGCTCAGCGGAAGTTGGCCAAGCCGATTTGTGAACTGAATCATCGTGAGTCCAGGACCAGACTTCTTCAGTAACGAATGGCAAGAACGGTGCAAATAGCTTAAGCAAGGTATCCAAAGAAATTGTTAGTGCAGCGCGGGCTGAGGCTGCACCGGTTTCACCAGCAAGGCCATATGCGCGATCTTTAACAAGTTCCAAATGATCGTCGCAGAACGACCAGAAGAAAACTTCAGCTGCTTCCATAGCCTTGGTGTAGTTGAAGTTCTCGAATGCTTTGGTTGCCTCATCAACAACGTCAGCAAGTGCAGCCAGCAGCGCCTTGTCGATTGGTTCGGTAACTGACTCGGGAGCAGCGCTACCTTGTAGCAATACAAACTTGCTGGCATTAAGTATCTTGGTCGCCAGGCGACGGCCAATCTTCATCTGGCCAACATCAAATGCGGTGTCAGTTCCGGGACGACCACTAGCAGCCCAATAGCGAACGCCGTCGCTGCCATGCTCATCTAATAGATCTAGGGGAGTCACAACGTTGCCCTTGGACTTGGACATTTTTTTGCGATCGGGATCAAGAATCCAACCAGAAATAAGCGCATGCTTCCAAGGCAAAACTTTTTCTTCGAGGTGCGCACGAACTACTGTGCTGAATAGCCAAGTGCGAATAATTTCATGTGCCTGCGGGCGAACATCGAATGGCCAAACGAGCTTCCATAAATCCTCATCAAAGCCCCAGCCACCAGCAATTTGAGGTGTGAGTGAGGAAGTTGCCCAAGTATCCATGACATCTGGATCACCCATGAAACCGCCAGGTACGCCACGTTGATCCTCGGTGTATCCAGCTGGAGCGTCTGAGGACGGATCCATTGGTAATGAAGTTACGTCTGGAACTAGCACCTGATCCCAAATTGGATTACCGTCTGCATCTAACGCGTACCAAACTGGAACTGGCACACCAAAGAATCGCTGTCGGGAAATTAACCAATCACCGTTTAGACCTTCAACCCAATTTTGATAACGAACTTTCATGTGATCTGGATGCCAAGTTATTTGTTGACCGCTTGCTACTAAATCAGCGCGCAGATCTGCATCGCGACCACCATTGCGGATGTACCACTGTCGAGTTGTGACAATTTCCAGTGGCTTGTCACCCTTTTCGAAAAACTTAACGGGGTGAACGATCTGCCTGATTTCTCCTTCGAGATCGCCCGATTCACGGAGCAATTCGGCAATCTTTTCTTTGGCGGAGTGCGCAGTCAAACCAGCAAGAGCAGCGTAAGCATCCTTACCCAAATCGGACTTAATCCATTCGGGTACTTCTGTGATGATGCGACCGTCCCACCCAATGATTGGGCGAGTAGGTAGTTGTAGCTCGCGCCACCAAGTTACGTCAGTGGTGTCTCCGAACGTACAAATCATTGCAATGCCAGAACCTTTTTCTGGATCAGCCAGAGCATGAGCAAGTACTGGAACTTCAACACCAAAGATTGGCGAAGTTACAGTTGTGCCAAATAGCGGCTGGTAGCGCTCATCATCAGGATGGGCAACTAAGGCAACGCAAGCGGGAATTAGTTCGGGCCGTGTGGTTTCAATAAACAGGGAAGTTCCATCTTTCTTATGGAATGAAATCCGATGATATGCACCTGGACGCTCTCGATCTTCTAACTCAGCTTGGGCAACTGCAGTTCGGAAAGTTACATCCCAAAGAGTCGGAGCTTCGCTTTGGTAAGCCTCACCTCGAGAAAGATTATTCAAGAACATGCGCTGCGAAACCGCGCGCGCTCGCTCATCAATAGTTTGGTAAGTCAAATTCCAATCAACACTGGTACCAAGTCGGCGCCAAAGTTCTTCGAAAGCTTTTTCGTCTTCAATGGTTAGTTGTTCACACAGTTCGACAAAGTTTCGACGCGAGATTGCGATCTGGTCTTTGCCAGGTTCAACTGGTGGCTGGAAGTTTGCGTCGTAAGGAAGTGATGGATCGCAGCGAACGCCAAAGTAGTTTTGCACGCGTCGTTCAGTTGGCAGCCCATTGTCATCCCATCCCATTGGGTAGAACACAGACTTGCCATTCATTCTTTGGTAGCGAGCGACACAATCAATATGTGTGTACGAAAAAACGTGACCAACGTGCAATGAGCCGCTGACGGTTGGTGGAGGAGTGTCGATACTAAAAACATTTTCCCGAGATGCACGGCGATCAAACGAGTAGGTTCCAGCTTGGTCCCAGGCCTGCATCCATTTAGATTCCAAACCTTCAAGTGTTGGCTTTTCAGGCATTCGTTGCGCGCTCATGATCCCTAATCCTAGACAATTAAAGACAATTAGAATGAATCCATGACTTTGCCCGATATCCAAGAACTCGCACGCGTGGAAGAAGTCTTGGAATCTCGCTGGCCGGAAACCAAAATCGAACCAAGTCTGGATCGAATCAGCCATTTAATGACACTTTTGGGCGACCCACAATTCGCGTATCCAGTTATTCACATAACAGGCACGAACGGTAAGACTTCCACCGCTCGGATGATTGAGTCCTTACTAAGTTCAATGGGTCTGCGCACTGGCTTGGTTACTAGTCCGCACTTACATCAAGTAACAGAGCGAATTCGCTTAAGTGGCGAACCTATTCCAGCCGACAAATTTGTCGAGATTTATGACGAGCTTGAGCCATATCTAGCAATCGTAGATAGCGAAAGTCTGAGTAATGGTGGCCCTGCCATGTCTTACTTTGAAGTGCTAACCGGGATGGCATTTGCAGCTTTTGCAGACGCTCCGGTTGATG
The DNA here is from genome assembly GCA_009918005.1 of Actinomycetota bacterium. Taxonomy (GTDB): domain Bacteria; phylum Actinomycetota; class Actinomycetes; order S36-B12; family UBA5976; genus UBA5976. Next base: position 1,679 of record RGDC01000067.1, on the reverse strand, counting down.
TCGCAGTTGTCGAGGTCGGTATGGGTGGCGCGTGGGATGCAACAAATGTGGTCTCGCCGCAGGTAAGCGTTGTCACTCCAATTGGGATGGATCATGCAGATTACTTGGGTGACACAGTTGAAAAAATTGCAATTGAAAAATCTGGAATTATCAAACCAGATTCGATTGCTGTTCTTTCTTATCAAGATCCCGGCCCTGCCGAAGTTTTATTAGCTCGCGCGGCCACCGTCGATGCCATGGTTGCCAGACAAGGTGTGGAATTTTCGGTTCGCGATCGTGCCTTAGCTATTGGCGGACAAGTGTTAAACCTTGATGGACTTAACGGATCCTATGACGAAATTCTCTTACCACTATTCGGAGCGCATCAAGCTGCGAATGCCTCGGTTGCGCTAGCTGCCGTTGAAGCTTTCTTTGGCGGAACTTTAACTTTGGATATCGACGCAGTTCGCGAAGGATTCGGTTCAGTTACATCACCAGGTCGGTTAGAAGTTGTTCGCCGTAGTCCAACTGTGATTATCGATGCCGCACATAACCCCCACGGCGCTGCCGTTTTAGCAACCGCGCTGGAAGAGTCATTTACTTTCGAGCAAATCATTGGTGTTGTTTCAGTTATGGCTGACAAAGATGTGATTGGTGTATTGCAAGCACTTGAACCTGTGATGACCGATGTTGTAGTTACTTGGAATGGTGCACAACGCGCGATGTTGGCTGCAGAAATTGCAGAACTAGCAACTCAAGTTTTTGGCGAAGATCGTGTGCATGTGGAGTCGAATCTAACTAGTGCTATTGATCGTGCAATCGAAATGGCAGACGACGCTGGCATGAACGGCGTTGGCGTAGTTGTAACTGGTTCTGTTGTGACAGCTGCAGCGGCGCGAAAAATCATGGGCAAGACCAATACCTAGGGGAGATGCGAATCATATGAAGGTAATGGGAAGTGCAATCTTGGTCTTCGAAGCGATTGTCTTAGGGCTCTCGATTCCAATATCTGTAGTGATTTATGACGTAGATAAGGCTCTAGCGCTGTGGAGCACATTCCTACTGATGCTGCTTTGCATCTTGGCGGTAGGCGGGGTTCGCCACGATAAGCGAGCTGCCATAACCACCGGAATCGTGGTTCAGGCGATCATTATTGGCGTCGGAACCTTTGTTCGGCCGCTGCTTTTCCCCGGAATTTTGTTCCTATTGATTTGGGGTTTGGCCTACGTAATGAATAACAAAGTTGACGAGGCAAAGGCAGCCCGAGAAAACCTTTAAGATTAAGAACATGTCTGAACGCACCCTTGTCCTGGTAAAGCCCGATGGCGTCGAACGCGGCCTGATTGGCGAAGTAATCTCGCGCATTGAACGCAAAGGTTTCAAAATTGTTGCCTTAGAAATGCGCACGCTAGAGCGCTCAATCGCTGAAACTCACTATGCCGAACATACCGACAAGCCTTTCTTTAAAGACTTAGTTGATTTCATCAGTGGTGGGCCACTAGTTGCAGCCGTGATTGAAGGCAATGAAGCGATTGCAGCCTGGCGAACCATGATGGGTGCAACCAATCCAGTTAATGCAGCCATGGGAACCATTCGCGGTGACCTTGCAACTGAAACCCAACTAAACGTGTCGCATGGATCAGATTCACCAGAGTCTGCTGCTCGCGAGATTGCACTATTTTTCCCAAAACTGTAAAGGG
>RGDC01000066.1 GCA_009918005.1 Actinomycetota bacterium | reverse complement strand
AGAGTGATTACCAGTAAAGTCTTTGAAGAAGCTTCAACTGCTTGATTAAGTATGTGAATTACGGGTGACTCTTGAATGTTCCAGCCAACCTGGTCAGCGAATGGTTTTAGAAGTGGAAGGCTACTTGCAATCCGTTGTTCAAGTGACTCCTGGGAACCACGCAACTGCCATGTGAGAAATGCGAATCCAATCACGATTAAACCGCGAATTCCTCGCTCGATCGAAAGCGCCCGAATAATTATCTGATCTCGAATTTGTTTATCATGTAAAACAGTGGGTGCCGTGCTAGCCGGTCCATGTGCAAATGCCTCACCAGGGATAAATGCTGCACAGCGCAAACATTTCCAAGCTATTCCAACAGGAGTTTTAGCCCAGAGACCGGATGCCCAATCTTCTTCATCTGGTCGAAAGGTTACGTGGCCCTTGCGAGCGCAAGTTCGTAAACTCCAATCCATAACTTGATTGTACGGATGCTGGAGCCACACCTCAGGTGAGGCATTGTGGCGTATTGGTCTCTGAACCAGTAAACCTTTAAATTCAAAATCTAGCTATGACCGTTTCCTTTTAAGCAATTACCAATTGGCATTTTCAGCCATTGAGTCGCTATCCTTACTAAGTTGCCTTTGGGCGACATGGCAGATTGCCCGAGCGGCCAATGGGAGCGGACTGTAAATCCGTCGCGAAAGCTACAGTGGTTCGAACCCACTATCTGCCACCAGAAAGCGCCAGGTTCCGACGGGGACTGGCGCTTTCTTTGTTTTCTGGCCTATTTCGAATCGAAGGAAAGAATAGTTTCAACTAGAACTTGCGCGCCATCGGCTGCCCATTCTTGGGTGATTGCTTCGTTCTCCGCGTGACTAATTCCCTTGTCACATGGAATAAAGATCATGGTGGTTGGCATTACTGCGGAAAGCTGACAGGCATCGTGTCCAGCCCCAGAAATCATGCGCTTAGATGTTTTGCCACAAGCAGTAGCAGCCTGCTCAACTAGGTCAATTAGTTCCGAGGTGAAATTAATAGTTGCCGAATCAAGTTCCTGTTTACTGGATACTTCGACACTGTACTTGTCGGCAGTTTCTTTCAAAGCCTGGTTAAGCGAGTCCGTCATGACATCAAGTACAGAAATTTCAGGATTACGGAACTCAACCATCAGTTCGACGTGGCCAGGAATTACATTGGGAGAGTTTGGTGTGACAACTAAGTGCCCAACCGTTGCTCTGCCACTTAGTGGTTGATCCAATCCGATTTGTTGAACGGCTTTAATCAAGTGCGAGGCTGCAACTAAGGCATCGCGACGAGTTTCCATTGGATAAGTTCCGGTGTGACCCGATTGACCAGTTATCCCAATTCGGAACCAGCGCATACCTTGCACCAAAGTAACTACGCCTATTTGCAGATTCTCGTTCTGCAGAATTGGACCTTGCTCGATGTGGATCTCAAAGTAAGCCTTGTGTTCCACTGGAGAAACCACGTCAGTTCCCGCGTACCCAATTTCAACTAACGAGTTTCCGAGTTGAACTCCGTCAACATCTTTGCGAACTAGCAATTCATCTGCCGTAAATTTTCCAGCGAAGTAAGCAGCACCCATCATTGCAGGGGCAAAGCGAGCACCTTCTTCGTTTGTCCAAACAGCGACTTCAATTGCATGCTTGGTTTCAGTTTTAGATTCGTGTAATACCCGAAGCAGTTCCAAGCCCGCCATCACGCCATAGATTCCGTCGTACTTGCCGCCGAGTGGCTGGGAATCTAAATGTGAACCAATCAAAATTGTTTTTGCATTTACGTCGGTTCCAGCGCGACGCATAAAGGTGTTACCAAGGGCATCGATGCGAACTGAGCAACCAAGCTCACGAGCTGCTGCAACCACGTAGTCGCGAGCTTGACCATCCTCTTTTGATGCAGCTAGGCGATGTAATCCACCTGCAGGAGTTGCACCAAACACCGAAATTTCAGTCAGAGATTTCCAAAGTCGATCTGAGTTTATTTGGGGAGTGGTCATGCCTCAAGCTTTTCGCACATAATGAAAATCGCAATGCGAGTCGCCACCCATAATGGTTTTTGTCCGGGTGATCTCAATCGTTGGATCGTAACCAACTATGAATTCAAAGTCGCGAGTGCAGGAAAGTAGATTACCAATTTCGGCTAAGCCCATTTCTTGATACATCTCGGCGTACGCACAACGCTTTACTTCATAGGTATAAATCTCTTCAGATTCTTCGATGACTTCAGTTACCAGCGCGTCATCTTTTTTCCATAAGTCTTGGATTGCGATGAAAGTTAACAAGTTGGCACCATTGGGTTCATTTGCCGCAAAGCGAGCGCCAGCTTTATGTGCATCCTCAGTGATTGCTTCGCGAATGATGTCGGAAGCGCGCTCCTGACCCAATTCGCGCTTCATGATTTGGTAAATCGGGGAGATTATGTTTGCCTCGATGCGGCGGCGCTGCAAAATGCCCAATTGGTCGTCTTGATCCTGCACTGAGACGCTCAAGTTTTCTGCAGATGTTGCCATGTGGTTCTCCCGATTTCCTAGGGTTTTAATAATCGTAGTATTCATGCGGAAATTGGGAGTGCCAAGATTTGGCAAGAAGGTATTTCGCAAGCCAATTGGGCTCAATTTCCCTGTAACGGCAGGTATTCGATACGCTAACGGGGCGCAGAAATGCGTATCTAGAAGAAAAGACTGGCCCCCTTGGCACAGTGGTAGCGCACTTCCTTGGTAAGGAAGAGGTCGTCAGTTCGATTCTGACAGGGGGCTCGAAGCCCGTGTTTACGCACGGTTTTAAGCCGGGGTAGCTCAGCTTGGTAGAGCAAGCGGCTCATAATCGCTGTGTCGCCGGTTCAAGTCCGGCCCTCGGTACGTAAAGGCAAGACCAGTTGCACACCATGTGTAGCTGCTCAAACGAAAGGCAAGACCATGGCACGTAACGACGTTCGTCCAAAGATTACTTTGGCATGCGAAGACTGCAAAGACCGCAACTACATCTCACGCAAGAATCGTCGTAACGATCCTGACCGCCTTGAGATCAAAAAGCATTGCCCAAAGTGCAACAAGCACACCCTTCACAAGGAAACTCGTTAATTAATTAACGCTTGTTAATTGTTTAGGGGAGTCCCATGGGAATGAACCACGACATGATCGGTCATGTCTATCCACCTTCAAAGCCTTACTTGGTGACGTCAGAAAATATTTCTGCATTTGTTAAAGCATTGGGAGATTCAAATCCTGCTTATGCAGATGGCACTGTTGCGCCTCCTACTTTTCCGATTGTTGTGACCATGAATGCCATGGACGCAGCATTCCATGATCCAGCTTTGCAATTGGACTATTCACGTTTAGTACATAGTGATCAAAAGTTTGAATATATTCGTCCAATTCGTGTTGGTGACGAACTTACAGTGAGCGCATCAGTCGAAGAGATTAAGCCGCTGGGTACTAACGAGATTGCAACTTTCAAAACCGATGTTTTCTCTGGTGACGAACTTGTTGTTACTGGCTGGTCAAAAATAGTTGTTCGAGGACCAGAAGCATGACACTAAAAATTTCAGATGTATCAGTTGGCCAGGAGCTTCCGGCTCTAGATTTGGCCTTTACCCGTTCCGATTTAGTTGCTTACGCAAATGCTTCGGGCGACCAAAATCCAATTCATCAGGATGAAGCTTTTGCTAAGTCTGTTGGACTGCCAGATGTGATTGCTCATGGAATGCTGACCATGGGTCGGGCAATCCGAGTTGTCACAGATTGGGCTGGTGATCCAACTGCCGTTATTGATTACTCAGTGCGAATGACACGTCCGGTAGTTGTGCCGGATACTGCCGAAGGTTCAATCGTCAGTTTTACTGGCAAAGTTTCCCAGATTAATGACGATGGAACGATTCAAGTGGATATCGGCGCAGTTTTTGGTGAAACCAAAGTTTTAGGTCTAGCAAAAGCAACTGTGCGACTAGCACAATAGGAACATGATGCGCAGGCTTGCGGAACTGACTACTTTGCGCGTGGGTGGCATGCCAAACTCTATGGCTGTTGCAACCACCGAGACCGAAATCATCGAAGCAGTTTCTGCAAATCCCAATGCTTTAGTCCTCGGCGGTGGAAGCAATATAATTGTTAGCGACGACTTTAACGGCGATGTGATCAAGATTGAATCCCAAGGTTTTGAAAATGATGAATCTGCCTGCGCTGGTGCATGGGTAACAGTTGCTGCCGGCCATAACTGGAATGACTTTGCAGCTAGCGCGGTGGTAAATGGTTGGACTGGGATTGAAGGGTTAGCCGGAATCCCGGGAACAGTTGGCGCAACTCCCATTCAAAATGTTGGCGCTTACGGACAAAGTGTGAGCGACACAATCGCTCAAGTCCGCGCTTGGAACAAAAAGACAAAGTCAGTTGAGACAATTTTTGCTGCCGATTGTGAGTTTGGATATCGCACTTCTATTTTTAAGAAGCAGCCTGATACTTGGGTAATCCTGAGCGTTACGTTTCAGTTGCCACTGGGAACCATGTCAGCACCAATTGCCTACAACGAACTTGCAACGAAACTAAAAGTTGAACTCAGTGATCGAGTTAGTACAACAGATTTGCAAACCGCAGTTCTTGATTTGCGTTCCAGAAAAGGTATGGTTCTGGATTCAGCTGATCATGACACCTGGAGTGTTGGATCATTCTTTATGAATCCCAGAGTTGCGGTTGCTCCGGCAAACGCACCGAACTGGCCTGAGGCAGATGGCACAGTAAAGGTAAGTGCAGCTTGGTTGATTGAGCAAGCTGGATTCAACAAAGGTTTCACACTTAACGGTCGTGCTGCGATTTCCAGTAAGCACACTTTGGCAATTACAAATCGTGGGAATGCCACAAGTGCTGATATTTCAGAACTTGCTGATCACATCGTTCAAGGCGTAAAAGCCAAGTTCGATATCGAACTCAAGCCAGAAGCCACTTTCATCAGCTAAACAAAGCGACTAAAGAACTTTCGATTATTTGCAACCAAGCGATACATTCCAGCAGCAACCCAAGATGCTGGCGGAATAAAAGTTAGCCAACCAAGGGCACCCCATAATCCGCCCCGAATGCGTAACACCTTTCCAACAGCTTTTGCGCCACTGTATCGAACTGGATCAGAATCAGAATTTTCGATTAACCAAACTGAATGCGCTAACTGTTGTTGTGTTAGGCCGTAATTGTTGTTCAACTCGGTGCTGGGAACATTTATCCAACCATTTGGAACAATTCGGGCAAGCTTGGCTGCTGTGCGCTGACAGAACTCGCACTCACCATCCGTAATTAAGATCGTGTTCATTAGAACGGTGGCTCAGCACCGCGAAGCATGTCCGCGAATGCACGCGACCAAGACTTAACACTTTCCCAAAATGATTTGAGCTTTCCTGAAGCCTTCTCAGACACGGCTAACCCATAAATGGGTATTGGTAATTCTGAGCCGGCACCATAGTTTCCTTGATGCTGCGATCACTCGTCCAGCGCTGCAAGTTAAGCGCGGCACCGGCTTTGTCGTTAGTACCAGAAGCACGGGCTCCACCAAATGGCTGCTGGCCAACAACTGCGCCAGTTGGCTTGTCATTTACATAGAAGTTACCCGCGGCAAAGCGAAGGGCATGTGACATTTCGTTAATCGCATCACGATCTTGCGCAATGATTGCGCCGGTCAGAGCGTACTTTGCGATGCCTTCCATCTGATTTAGAGCCTCGCGCCAGTTGTTGTCTTCGTAAACCGAAACTGCAAGAACTGGTCCGAAGTATTCGTCAGTAAAGAACTCAGCCGTTGGATCAGATCCCACCAAAACCGTTGGGCGGATGAACCAACCTTCACTGCCGTCATAAGTTCCACCAGCAGCAACTTCGATTGACTTGTCAGCATGGGCGCGATCGATTGCACCGCTAACACGCTTGAAGGCTTTCTCGTCAATTACTGCGGTCATAAAGTTGCTGAAGTCAGATGCGTGACCTTGTTTGATACCTTCAACTTCAGCCAAGAAGTCATCTTTGATTACATTCCAAATACTGCGAGGCACATATGCACGTGATGCTGCGGAACATTTCTGGCCTTGGAATTCAAACGCGCCACGGATCATTGCAGTGATTAGTGTGCGATGTTCAGCTGAGGGATGAGCAAAAATAAAGTCCTTGCCACCGGTTTCACCAACTAAACGAGGGTAAGAACGGTAATTAGAAATGTTGTTTCCAACCGTTTTCCAAAGGTGCTGGAATACCGGGGTTGAACCTGTGAAGTGAATGCCAGCTAGATCTGGATCAGCAAGCGCAACATCAGAAACTGCGATGCCATCGCCGGTAACCATGTTGATAACGCCTGGTGGCAAACCAGCAGCCATTAAAAGATCCATGGTGATCGAAGCAGCAACTTGCTGAGTTGGTGATGGCTTCCAAATAACGGTATTACCCATCAAAGCGGGAGCAGTTGGTAGGTTGCCAGCAATTGCAGTGAAATTAAACGGTGTGATTGCGTAAACGAAACCTTCTAGTGGTCGATGGTCAGTTCGATTCCAAACACCAGGAGATGACACTGGCTGTTCTTGCAAAATCTGGCGAGCGAAGTGAACATTAAAGCGCCAGAAGTCGATCAATTCACAAGTTGAATCGATCTCAGCTTGATAAGCGGTTTTGGATTGACCCCAAACCGTTGCAGCCAGAACTTTGTTTCGCCATGGACCAGACAACAAGTCTGCAGCGCGCAAAATGACAGCAGCTCTCTCATCAAACGGCAGATCGCGCCACATTGGAGCAGCAGCTTTGGCAGCCGCAATCGCGCTGGTTGCATCAGCTTGTGTTGAGTTAGCGGTGACACCAAGTACGCGAGAGTGTTCGTGCGGACTACGAACTTCGATCTTTTCGCCAGA
>RGDC01000065.1 GCA_009918005.1 Actinomycetota bacterium | reverse complement strand
GCGCACTATGCGCGTCGCCCAAGCTTTGTATGAACGCGGCTACATCACTTACATGCGTACTGACTCAACAACCCTTTCTGATACTGCGTTGAATGCTGCACGTAAACAAGCTGGGGAACTTTACGGTAGCGATCACGTTTCAGAAGCACCACGTCGTTACGATCGCAAAGTTAAGAATGCTCAAGAAGCACATGAAGCGATTCGCCCAGCTGGAGATACTTTCCGTACCCCTGCGGAAGTTGCCGGTGAATTAGTTGGTGATGAGTTCGCGCTTTACGACTTAATTTGGAAGAGAACCGTTGCTAGCCAGATGGCTGATGCAAAGGGAACCACCGCAACAATTCGCATCGGCGCCACCAGTGGCGATGGCCGCGATGCTGAATTTTCAGCAAGTGGAACTGTCATTACTTTCCGCGGACACATGGCTGCTTATGACGATGCCGATGAAGATCAAGATGAAAAGAACGAAGCACGTCGCTTGCCGGCACTAAAGGTAGGAGATCCGGTAACTGCAGTTTCGCTGGAACCAAGTGGTCACTCAACAAACCCACCAGCTCGTTACACCGAAGCAACCTTGGTTCAGAAACTCGAAGAACTTGGAATCGGCCGACCTTCAACTTATGCCGCGATTGTTAGTCGGATCATCGACCAGGGTTATGTGTGGAAACGGGGTAGCGCATTAGTTCCACACTTCTTGGCCTTCACCGTTACTCGCCTGATGGAAGAAAACTTCACGCAACTCGTGGACTATGACTTCACCGCTTCACTTGAAGAGATCCTTGACGAAGTAGCTAATGGCGAGCAGGGTCGACTTGAAGTTCTAAAGCGTTTCTATTTTGGTGAAAAGACTGAAGGCTCAATCTTCCCAGGCCTGGCTCCATTAGTTTCGGTCTATGGTGACATTGACGCGCGCGCGATGGCATCACTTCCGATCGAAGGCCACGAAGGCATCATTCGTGTTGGTAAGTACGGTCCGTATCTGGAACGCGGCGAAGGCGAAACTCTTCAGCGCGCAAACATCCCGCAAGATCTTGCGCCAGATGAAATGACGGCCGAGAAAGCCGAAGAGCTTTTTAACGCGCCATCAGGTGAACGCGAACTTGGAGTCGACCCAGAAACTGAGCGCGTAATCATGGCAAAGACTGGGCGTTACGGCCCATACTTCACTGAAGTTTTACCGGAAGGTTCGCCCAAGAAAGAAAAGCCACGCACCGCGTCGCTGTTCTCAACTATGGATGTTGAACAGGTAACACTCGATGATGCGCTTCGCATGTTTACTTTGCCACGTGAAATTGGATTAGATCCAACCGAAGGTGAACCGATTACTTCTCAGAATGGTCGTTACGGTCCGTACTTGTTAAAGGGTAAAGATTCCCGAACATTGCCTGACGAAGAATCAATTTTCAGTTGCACGCTTGAAGAAGCTCTTGCCCTATTTGCCCAACCAAAACTTCGTCGCGGTCGGGGACAGGCAGCTGGTCCACTCAAGGTTGTTGGTGTTGATCCTTCGACTCAAAAGGAAGTTGTGGTTCGAGAAGGACGCTTTGGTATTTACATCACTGATGGCGAAACCAATGCTTCACTTCGTGGTGGTGATTCAGTTGAAACTATTTCAATTGAGCGAGCATCTGACTTATTAGCCGAACGTCGCGCGGCCGGACCATCGGTGAAAAAGCCCGCTGTTCGTAAAGCTGCCGCTAAGAAAGTTCCAGCCAAGAAGAAGGCACCTGCGAAGAAAAAAACTGCCAAGAAAACCGTCGGTGCCACAAAAGTTGTCAGCGGTGCAGCGGAAAAGAAAGCAGCTGCTAAATCCAAAACTGGCGTTGGAACAGCGCTTGTTGAATCTGACGTCACACCGGTTGGCTAGAGTTTAAAACGTGGCTACGGGATTGTTTATTGCGATTGAAGGCGGTGAAGGCGCTGGAAAATCAACACATTCAAAGCTCTTGGCTGAATACTTGCAATCACTTGGACATGAAGTAGTACTCACTCGTGAACCTGGCGGGACTCCAACTGCGGAAAAGATCCGCAAGATATTGTTGGATCCAGAAATCACTGACATGCCAGATCACACTGAAGCATTGTTATTCGCTGCCTCGCGTGCCGATCATGCTGCCAACTTGATTCGACCCGCTCTCGATCGTGGTGCCACAGTCATCTGCGATCGCTACTTCGATTCGTCGGTTGCCTATCAAGGTTATTCTCGAGGACTTGGCGCCGAAAAGGTTCGCGATTTAAGCCTTTGGGCGACTGGAAACTTGATTCCGGATTTCACTGTCTATTTAGATGTACCTGCGGAAGCGGGCGAACAGCGAATGGATGGCACTGATCGAATGGAAATTCAATCTCGTGAATTTCACGAAGCAGTTCACCAAGCCTTCCGCGAGATCGCGGCTGATTCGCCGTACCCAAACATTGTGATTGATGCGACGGCTCCAAAAGCGGATGTAGCAACCGCAGTTCGTATCGCGATTGATGGAGTGCTTGCATCGCGATGAGTGTTTTTGATTCCTTGATTGGTCAAGAGCATGCCGTTGAAGAAATGAAGCACGCCGTAGTTGATGCGGGAAAAGTTGCAGTCGGTGAGCGTGGCGATGCGATGACTCACGCTTGGTTAATCACAGGCCCACCTGGAAGTGGCAGAAGCACCCTGGCACTGGCATTTGCGGCCTCACTAGTTTGCCCAAATGGTGGCTGTGGCGAATGTAATGAATGTCAAAATGTTGCAGCCGGCATGCACCCAGATGTTGAGCACATCGTTCCGGAAGGCGTCATTTACAAAGTCGAGGACACGCGAAATCTAATTGAGCGCGCATCACTGCTACCAACAAGATCCCCATGGCATGTCATTGTTATTGAAGATGTTGACCGATTCCGAGTTGACTCAGCTTCGACTTTGCTTAAGTCGTTAGAAGAACCGCCACCTGCAACCGTTTGGCTGCTTTGCGCTCCCACTGTTGATGACGTATTTCCAACAATCCGCAGTCGTTGTCGACATGTCTCTTTGACTTCTCCAACCGCTGCCGCAATTTCACAACAGCTGACTTCGCGCTTCGGCATTGATCCAGCAATGGCTGCCTGGGCGACGCGAGCAGCTCAGGGTCACATAGGTCGAGCTCGCGCGCTTGCAACCAATGAAAATGTAAGACTTCGACGCAAGCAGATTTTGGACATTCCAACTAACCTTCGAGTCGTAAGTTCCTGCTTTGATCAAGCAAACAAGATCGTTGCCAATGCAATCGCGGACGCCGACGCAATAGTCACGCCGCTTAACCATGACGATGATCAAGACATTCGAACTGCATTCGGCGAGGGCGCAGAAGGTAAGGGCCTTAAAACCGTTGAACGCCAAATGAAAAGCGCCTTGAAAGGTTTGGAAACTCGAACAAAAGCACGCCATCGCCGAGTTTTGAGTGACCAATACGATCGAGTTTTACTCGACCTAACTGGCTATTACCGCGATGTTTTGGTTATTCAATCTGGTTCAGATGTTGAACTAGTAAATGAAGAGCTACGCGAATCAATTGAACGGGTCGCAAGCGTTGATGATGAGTCTGCGACTCTGCGAAGAATTGCGGCAATTACCGAAGCCCGCGATCAAATCATCGCGAACGTCAATCCGCTCAATGCATTTGAATCACTGTTGGTAAGTCTGCGAGACCCAAGACTTACCGCAATCGTGGGATAGTTTCGCAAAATTCTTCATCTGGCTTAAGGTCGTAATACTTACCTAAGGATGCATCGTGCGGAAATTTCTGACTGTTGGCTTGGCTGTGTTTGTTGGGATCGTTTCCACCCTTACCTATCAACTGGTCAAATCAAATTCCCGTGACAATAGATCACCATCACCAAGCGGGAGCGCTTTGGTGCCAGAAGGCGAGGGCCTGGATGGCTATTACTCTCAGCAACTGGAATGGTCGGGTTGCAACGGTGACTTTGAATGCACAACTTTTAATGTGCCAATCGATTACGCGAATCCTGCTAATGGCGCGCTTCAAATTTCCGTAATTCGTAAACCTGCAAGTGGCTCCTCCCTCGGATCCCTGATTTTGAATCCTGGTGGCCCCGGCGGCTCTGGGATTGAATACACAAGTTATGCCGACTACGTCGTCAGTGACACGTTGCGCGAGAACTTCGACATTGTAGGTTTTGATCCGCGAGGAGTGGGACAAAGCACCCCAGTTGAATGTCTAAGCGATGAGCAAACAGATGAATACATAAAACTCGATGGCTCTCCAGATAATCAAACTGAGATCGATCAAGCGCAGGCAATGTCAGAGTTGTTTGCAAAATCTTGCGCGACCAATTCTCCCGACATATATAAGTTTCTCGATACCGTCAGTGCAACTAAAGATATTGATATCTTGCGCGCGTTACTTGGTGATGAAAAGTTGAACTGGCTCGGTAAGAGTTATGGCACATTTCTTGGCGCAACTTACGCAGACCTTTTCCCAGATCGAGTTGGGCGCATGCTGCTTGATGGCGCGATTGATCCAACATTAAGTAACGAGCAACTCTCGTATGGACAGGCGCTAGGTTTTGAACTTGCCCTAGAAAGATTTGTTGATGATTGCGCGACCCGAAGTGACTGCCCACTTTCTGCAAGTGGGGAAGCTGGAGTGTCAGAGATCAGCAACCTACTTATCGAGCTTGATGCAAATCCCGTAACTTTGGACGATGGTCGAATATTTAGTCAGGCAATGGGCACATTAGGGGTTCTTGGTTCGTTATACGACAAGGTAAACGGTTGGCCTGAATTGCGAACTAATCTCAGCCAGGCATTAGCAGGGGATTTTTCTGGCCTGGCTACAAGCGTGGATTTTTATACCGGTCGACAGTCTGATGGAAGCTTCAAAGACAATTCCAATGATGCGATTAATGCTGTGAATTGTTTAGATCGTCCAGATCGAGCGACAACTGCCAAGACCGAAGCACTTGCAAGTGAGTGGGAAAAGGTTGCACCCAACTTCGGTGCGTATCTCGCGTGGAGCAATTTAAGTTGCACATATTGGCAAACGGAAGCAACCGGTTCTCCAAAAAAAATAATCGCTCCAGGAACTCCGACCATCCTTGTAGTTGGAACTGTCAATGATCCGGCAACTCCATATCAGTGGGCACAAGCACTGGCCTCCCAACTTTCCAAAGGCGTATTACTTACTCTTGATGGTGATGGTCACACTGCTTACTATCAGGGTTCGAACTGCATTGACGAAGTTGTCGATGCATACTTTTTAACTGGGGAAGCGGAGCCAGGGATTATTTGCACTGACGGCCCATAACTTTGCAGTGATATCAACGAATCGCGCGAACCAACGGTGCGTTAGAATTGAAAGTAAGGCCAGCAGAATTGGATGTTAAGTGATGGACGTCGAACTCGAAATTCAACCCCGTACTTATCGTCAAACCGCATGGATTCTTGTTGTAGGCGGCCTCATTGGAATCGCCGCATCTATCGAATTAATCATTCAAAAGATTGCAGTCCTTAGTAACCCAAATTTTGTTCCTAATTGCGATATCAACCCAATACTTTCTTGCGGCTCAGTAATTAACACGGAGCAGGCATCGCTGTTTGGATTCCCAAACCCAGTCCTTGGCGTTATCGGTTTCACTACGGTGATTATGTTTGGAGCCCTGCTTTTTGCTGGAGTCGAATTACCAAAATCGATGTGGCTGGGATTGAATTTTGGCGTACTTGCAGGAATGTTCTTGGTTATCTGGTTAGTCGGACAAAGCCTTTATGTCATCGGTGCGCTTTGCCCTTGGTGCATGGTGGTTTGGGCGATAACAATTCCAATTTTCTGGCAAGTGACAACCGACAATCTGGCCAGCAAATCCCTTAGTTTTGGCAGGGGCCTGTCGGAAATTCTTGTTACTTTGAAATGGATTTTGGTGGCAAGCTCGTACCTGATAATTGCCGCTTTGATCTTTGTCCGCTGGTCGGATTTCTGGCTTAAGTAAAGGTCTCGCTGAATCCAATATTTGGACTTTCGCTTACTTTGGCCACAAAAATAAGGCTTTATCAATTCACCAAAAGTTAACTGAAACTATTCTTAGTCTTTATCCAAATCATTATTTAAATACACCTGACTTCCCTAATTTGGTCGCATGGATAATTTATTAGTCACACCTTCTTCATACCGTTCGCTTGCCGCAAGAGTTATTGCCGCAGCGATATCCACGCTCCTAATTGTGAGTGGACTTGCGATACCGGCAAAAGCAGACGTAACACCGTCACTTGCCTCAGCAGATGTGTACTCCACTCAGAGTGGATATGCGGTTGACGTCATTATTGGTACGCAGAAAAATGTGTCGATCACATCCGATGTGGTGGGTACCCCGCTTGAAGAAGGTCAAGCTATAGACCTAGCTGTTGCGGACACCACAGTTGTGTCGAACAGTGGAAATGGCCAGGTGCAGGCAATCGGTGGAAGTGCCACATTCACTTTCGCAGGTTTGAAGACCGGAAGCACGACTGCTACTTTCAGTAGCCTCAACTCTGGCTTAGCTGACTTAACTGTCACCGTCAATGTATATGACCCAGCATTGAAGTCGAGTGCGTTCACACGTGTCAATAACACGAACGCCCTAAGCCTGACGACCGGCGCTGCTGCCCGAGTTGTGACCATAAATTCCGATCTTGCCTTAACCTCCGACCAACCTGTGACTGTTGAGTCAAGTAGCTCCGATGTTGTGATCGAAGAATCAGCAACTCCAGTTTCTGGTGTTGCAACTTTCAATATCAGAGGTACGTCAGCCGGGAGTTCAGTATTAACTTTCAGTTCTGTTGGACACCCTGACTTAGTTGTAGCCGTAACAGTTACTGACCCAGCACTTAAGTCAGATCTAGCCGCAGATGTAACAAAGCTGGACGTTCGCATCGGATCAGAACGAACCGTGAC
>RGDC01000064.1 GCA_009918005.1 Actinomycetota bacterium | reverse complement strand
CACAACTACGAGTCGGGGCGGAGAGACTCGAACTCTCGGTCTCCTGCTCCCAAAGCAGGCGCGCTAGCCACTACGCTACGCCCCGATCTTGCTGTTCGATTCTAGTAGGAAAGATGAGATAGTCTAAATCCTGCCCATTCAAAAAGAGTGGGTTCGCGGGTGTAGCTCAATGGTAGAGCCCCAGCCTTCCAAGCTGGCCATGCCGGTTCGATCCCGGTCACCCGCTCCATTCACTCCGTTCATTCCGCGGGCGACCGCCGGACAGTATTTATTTAATTCAAATCAATAGATTTGAATTACGCTCTCCTACTCGCACCGGGATCGAACCGAAGGTTCGGCAGTATTTATTTTTCAATCGAAAACAAAACCCCACTGGTCGAAACACCAATGGGGTTTTGTAATTAACTTGATTTACTCGGCAGGAACTTGTGGATCCTTAACTAGTTCCTTACGAGTTGATCCACCTAGGTAATAGAAGATCACGCCTACAAGTAACGTGACGCCGATTGCTATGAATACATACGATGTGTATTGACCACGAGTAACACCTTCTGGCAATGCCGAATCATCCAGAATCTTTCCATTAGAAAACAAGCCTGGGAAGATTCCAGTAAGTGATGCAAATGCTGACCAGAAAGTTGTGATGATCGCAACAGCCCAAACACCAGCCATGCCACCTGGCACTGCATATGGACGATTCGCATGTGCGTGAGATTTACGCAACTTCACAATCGCTGGGAAAATCACTAAGTAACTGAGGTTTGTGAATAGCAGCACGATTCCGATCATGACGCTAAACGCTGCAGATGTACTTCCATCACCCAAATTAACCGCAATGAAGAACACCAAAGTTGAAACAATTCCTGATGCCATGTTCACGTTAACTGGAGTTCCATAGCGGCTCGAGAATTGTCCTAGCCAACGCGGTCCCGTTCCATCAATAGCTGCAATCGCTTCAGTACGGTCGGCTCCCATTAACCAGGCAGCGCCACTAGATACCAATGCCATGATGAACGTAAAGGCCATGAACTTGAGCATGACATCAGCTGCGCCACCGTAAACCGTAAATACAGTTGCAATGGCATCAAGGAATCCTGAGACACCAGAGATTTGCTCAGCCGGAACGACCATAACTATTGCCAATACAGGCAAGCCATAAAGCAAAATCGAAACAAGCATCGCGCGCATGATTGTGAATGGCACGTCGCGCTTTGGATTCTTCATTTCATCGCCAGCTGAACTCGGAACTTCGAATCCAACCAAGTTGTAGAAAACAAGTGGAACTAGCGCAATGAACGCTGGCCAAGTTGGTTTCCAGTCACCGGCGGATGGGAAATGCAAACCGTTTTGAATGCCGTAGATGACAGTTGTGATTGAGAACAGGCCAATCATGATGATGCGGCTAAATGCACCGATGGTAGGAATCCACTTTCCAACTCCGAACGAGAACACTGCAGAAAGAACCGCAAACCAAATGTAAATCAATCCAACTGAGTAAGAGAGAATACTGCCGGCTTCAATGTTGAAGAAGTAGTCGGAAATAGTTTGGATCGCGAGTAGCGAAAGTGTTGCACCGATCCAAACTGGGTTTGCGAACCAATAGAAAATAGAATTTAAGCCAGCTACTTTTCTACCCCAAGCCATACGTGTCCAAACGTATGCTCCGCCTTCTTCCGGAAAGGTAGAACCGAGTTCCGCCGTAAACAGGCCGTATGGAATGAAAAAGAAAACACACATAAATACGAGCCACAAAAATCCTTGTGCTCCGTTGGACGCCATCTGTCCAATGGTGTCGACGCCAACGATTGTGCAAATCAGAAAGAAGAAAATATCAAAACGACCGAAGTGTTTGCGAAGCTTTTTTTTCTCTTCTAGTGATGCCGCGGTAGTTAGATCGGCAACTTCAATTCCTTGAACAGACATGTCATCTCCCGAAAGTTAACTTTCTAGTTGATGTCACACTAGTGACTCGCACACCCATTTTCATCGAAATCGGAACTTTTTTACGTAACTAAGCCTTTGCAAATGCCCGAATTAGGTAGGATTTGGAGATGCCTGCAAATAGTTCCTACGCACATCCACTTGACCCATTATCTGCTGCCGAATTAAGCGCTGTTTTTAATCATGCCAAAACTGCCTGGAACTTAACTGAACGTCATCTAGTTGCCATGTGCCAACTAGATGAACCAAGCAAATCCGAAGTTCTCGCTTGGAAAGCTGGCGACGAACTAGTTCGCGCTGCCAGGTTCGCGATTCTGGATCGAAGCACAGCTGAAGTTTACGAAGGCGTAATTACTACAACAGGCGAGCCTCGTAGCTGGAAATTAATCGAGGGTGCAAAGTCACCAGTTCTTAGTACCGAATCAACAGCCGCAATGGCAGCAGCAAAAGCGGACCCAAGAATTCGAGAAGCACTAGGGCGTCGTGGCGTAACCGATCCTG
Source organism: Actinomycetota bacterium (assembly GCA_009918005.1). Taxonomy (GTDB): domain Bacteria; phylum Actinomycetota; class Actinomycetes; order S36-B12; family UBA5976; genus UBA5976. Next base: position 4,667 of record RGDC01000064.1, on the reverse strand, counting down.
ACGAACAAGTGCATATCGAAACTTGGCCGATCGGTGCCCAGATCCCGAAGTATCTAGACGACGGCCGACGCCTGGTCTGGACACCAATGTGGATGAAGCCTCAGCAAGATTCAAATATGTATGCCCATCCAATTAACGGGCTCTACGCGATTATCGATTTACAGACTCTCGAAGTTGTTGACATTGAAGACGGTGAAGTAACTCCGACCCCAATGGCATCTGGCGATTACCGACTCTCCCAAACTGGCGGTCACGTCAAACTTAAAGATCTCCAGATCATTCAAAAAGATGGAGTGTCTTGCGAAATCGAAGGCTGGAAAGTCAATTGGGAGCGGTGGAATTTTCGAGTTGGTTGGGATCAACGCGAAGGTCTCGTTATCCATGACGTCCGGTTCGACGACAACGGAGTCGAGCGTCGCATAGGTTACCGATTGTCGATCGCCGAACTCGTAATTCCTTATGGTGATCCAAGTCAAGGTACGTATCGCAAAAACGCATTTGATACTGGTGAATACGGATTAGGAAACTACACAAACTCTCTCACGCTTGGCTGCGATTGCCTTGGCGAAATTGTCTACCTTGACGTAGCCCACCTGACACCAGAGGGCAATGTAAAAGAAATCAAAAATGCAATTTGCATGCATGAAGAAGATTTTGGAATCCTTTGGAAGCATGTCGACGTCGATGGCCATGTTGAAGTCCGTCGTGGTCGCCGCTTTGTAGTTTCCTCGATTGTGACAATCAACAATTACGAATACGGCTACTACTGGTACTTCTACCAAGATGGCAGCGTTGAATTTGAAGCGAAACTAACGGGCATCTTGCTAACGCTCTCGGATGCACCAGGAGTTCCACATCCTTCCGCAACCCAGTTGGAAGAAGGTTTGTGGGCGCCGTATCACCAGCACACCTTCTGCGCGCGCCTTGACCTTGATGTCGACGGTGGTACAAACACTGTTATCGAAGTTGATTCCGTTGCCGTGCCACCGGGTCCAGAAAATCCACATGGCAGTGCTTACGTAACAACCCAAGACGTCATTAAGTCTGAAAAATCTGCAGCTCGCCTGTTAGATCTTGGTAAGTCTCGCTATTGGAAGATCATCAATCCAAATAAGAAAAATCACGTTGGTCAACCAGTTGGATTCAAGATTTTAGGAAACGTCAATTGCTTGCCATTTGCAGATCCAGAATCAGTAATTGGTAAGCGTGCTGGCTTCATGTACCGCCATCTTTGGGTAACACAAAACAACAAAGCAGAACGTTACCCTGCAGGTGAATACCCCTACCAACATGTAGGCGGCGATGGATTGCCACGTTGGTCAAAGGCGGATCGCTCACTTGAAAACGAAGACGTCGTAATGTGGTACGTATTTGGCTTGAATCATATTCCAAGACTTGAAGACTGGCCGGTTATGCCAGTTGAACGCTTGGGATTCACCTTGAAGCCAGTCGGATTCTTTAAGCGAAGTCCAGCCATGGATGTTGCACCGTCAATGGCAACTTGCTTGCGATGCAACGGTGATTCAACCCAACCATGCACTTGCAACCATTAATTAGCGGTTTTCGTAGTCTGCAATCTGACCAATACGGCGAACATGTCGATCGGCATCGCTGAACGGGGTTTCTAGGAATGCGTCGATAATGGCAAAGGCTTCGGCCTGCGTATGTTGACGGGCCCCGATTCCGACAACGTTTGCATTGTTATGTTCCTTTGCAAGCTGGGCAGTTGCGATACTCCACGCAAGGGCTGCTCGCACGCCTATTACTTTGTTCGCCGCGATTTGCTCGCCATTTCCCGATCCACCAAAAACTACGCCTAACGATCCAGGCTCGGCTGCCACTGCTTCCGCTGCTGCGATACAAAATGCTGGGTAGTCATCTTCGGCGTCGTATTCATACGCGCCATGGTCAACAACTTCATAGCCCTTGGCTTTCAGATGCGAAGTCAACTCATCCTTAAATTCCAAGCCCGCATGATCAGTAGCTAAATGAACGCGCATAAAAATTACCTCTTTATTCGTTTGCACAAAACTTAATCGAAAATTGGATCTCTGGTGCGAGTGCGCTTAAGTTCGAAGAATCCGTCTGTAGCGGAAACTAGAACAACACCATCCCAAAGTTTGCCAGCTGCTTCACCACGTGGGATCGGTGAAACAACTGGGCCAAAGAATGCCGTGCCATTGACGTGAATCACCGGTGTTCCAACATCCATACCAACTGGATCCATACCCTCGTGATGGCTCTTCTTTAATGCCTCATCATGATCAGTTAAATTCGCAGCTTCGATTAAATCTGCCTCAAGTCCACATTCAGCAAGGGCTTCGGCAATTACCGGTAGGTAATCATCGCCTCTACCTTGATCATGGATTCGAGTTCCAAGTGCCGTGTAAAGCGGGCCAACAACTTTGGCACCATGCTTTTGTTCGGCAGCGATTACAACACGTACTGGTCCCCAAGCACGTTTCATTAAGTCCACATATTTTTCGGGAAGTTCGCGTCCTTCATTCAGCACGGCAAGCGACATCACGTGCCAGTTAGTTTTAACTGGTCGAACCTGCTCAACTTCAAGCATCCAACGGGAGGCAATCCAAGCCCAAGGGCAAATTGGATCGAACCAAAAATCAGCAGTCTCTATAGATTCACTCATGTATTCAGATTAGACCCAGGTCTGCACTTTCCACGGAGTGGTGTCAGGATGGAGATACCGAAGGAATTATTTAGAGGAGTTTTAAGTGTCCGGCACTAACATCACACGCCAAGAAGCCTACGAACGATCAGCGGTAGTAACCGCGAATTCCTACGAGATCGAATTGGACTTAAGCACCCGAGAAGCAACTTTTCCTAGTAAGACCACAGTTCGTTTTGCCGCGCGTGAAGGTAATTCAACTTGGATCGACTTCATTGCACCGACCGTTCACTCAATTGAATTCAACGGCGAGCCAATCTCCCCAAGTGAGCATGACGGATTCCGTATTCCCCTTCACAATCTCAAGGCCACCAACGTTCTAACCATCGTGGCTAATGCTGCGTACATGAATACTGGCGAAGGTTTACATCGATTTATTGACCCAGTCGACGACGAGGTCTACCTATACTCGCAGTTTGAAATTGCAGATGCCCGCCGAGTATTTGCTTGTTTTGATCAACCAAATTTAAAGGCAACTTATCAATTCACTATCCATGCTCCAGCTCACTGGCAAGTCATCAGTAACGCCGCAACCCCATCACCAAAACCAAAATCAGATGGAGTTTCAACTTGGGAGTTTGGGGTAACTCATGTGATGTCCCCTTACATCACTGCAATCGTCGCCGGACCGTACCACGAAGTACGTGATGTTTACTCAGGCAAATTTGGCAGCTACCCAATGGGGCTGTTTTGCCGGAAATCTCTTGCGGAATATCTTGATCCTGAAGATTTGTTCACAGTTACGAAGCAAGGTTTTGAATATTTTGAAAATGTTTTTGACTACGGTTACCCATTCGGCAAATATGATCAACTTTTCGTTCCCGAGTTTAACGCCGGTGCCATGGAAAATGCTGGTTGCGTAACGCACCACGAAGATTACGTATTCCGCTCCAAAGTTACCCGCGCTGCCTACGACCAGCGAGCCAATACCGTGTTGCACGAAATGGCACACATGTGGTTTGGCGACTTAGTCACCATGAATTGGTGGGATGATCTTTGGCTGAATGAAAGTTTTGCTGAATGGGCTGCACATCAAGCCTCAGCGGAAGCAACTCAATACACCGAAGCCTGGACTAACTTCGTAAACCAACGTAAAGCATGGGGTTACCGGCAAGATCAACTGCCAACTACTCACCCAATCGTCGCTGACATGGTTGATTTGGATGCAGTTGAAGTTAACTTCGATGGCATTACTTATGCCAAGGGTGCATCTGCGCTAAGACAGCTCGTAGCTTGGGTTGGCGAAGATGCATTTTTTGCTGGGATTCGGGAATATTTCAAGAAGCACGCCTGGGGTAATACGGAATTGAAGGATTTACTTGTTGAACTAGAAACGGCTAGTGGCCGAAATCTTAAGGATTGGACACAGCGCTGGCTTCAGACTGCAGGCGTAAACACCTTGCGGCCTGAGGTAGTTGTCGAAAACGGACTTTACAAGTCGGTTGCCGTTATGCAAGAACCTCCGGTTGCTCCTGAAGGAGTTGACCAAACCCTTCGTCCGCACCGAATTGGCATTGGCTTATACAAGCGTGACGGCAAGAACATCAACCGAATCGAACGAATTGAAATCGATGTTGATGGTTCTCGCACTGAAGTTCCCCAGCTTGCTGGAAAACCAGCGGCTGACTTGTTGTTGTTAAACGATGGTGACTACACATTTACAAAGATTAGATTAGATGAGCAATCAGCAAAAACTTCTTCAGAAGGTTTAGATGATATAACCGACAGTGTTTCCCGCGCACTAATTTGGGGTGCCGCTTGGGACATGACTCGTGATGGAGAAATGCCAACCAGCGATTACCTAGCAATGGTCAACAAGACGGATTTGCTTGCGATGGAAATCGGCGTCGTTCAGCAGATTCTGCTTCAGGCTCGATCCGCAATTGAACAATTCGGTAACCCAAGCAAGCGCGGCTCCAATCGTGACCAACTAATTGCATCTCTGACTTCTTCTTTGCCGCATGCAGAACCGGGTAGTGAT
>RGDC01000063.1 GCA_009918005.1 Actinomycetota bacterium | reverse complement strand
TTAGTAGGAGAACGGGAATTCGCTTGATGTGAAGATCGCTTAAACATTTATCGATTGCTTTGGCATCTCCTCCGACATCCACTACAACTGCCTCATTTGGTCCGACTCGAATTACCGTTGCATCACCTTGTCCAACATCGCAAGAAACCATTACCCAATTTGGAACTGGCCATGGCTTGAAGTTCCAGGATGGATTTAGCCATAACAGCACTATGGCGCTAAGAATTAGTGAGACAACTTGGCTTTGTTGCAATCTAGAAAGTCTTCGCCAAGCCAAGCCAATTTGGATGCCACCTGAAATTGTTAAGAGCGCCACCGCAATTCCAAATTTTCCTGAAGGCCATGGAATAACGAGCCAGTCAATTGCGGCGCAGGTTTTCGCTATTTGGGCTATTAGTTGTGCGAAGCAACCAGCCAGCCAAGCAACTAATGTTCCAAGTGGTTGCGAGACCGGCGTCACTAGTGCCGCTACAAGTCCCAAAACCATTGCCGGTCCTGCCAATGGAACTGCGAGCATATTCGCTGGTACGGAACTTAAGGAAATTGGTGAGCCCAAGGCCACCAAGATTGGGAAAACTGAAAACTGTGCCGCAACTGTTACCGCCAAAGTTTGAATGATCCAAAGTGGGACGCGCCTTGGAATTGTTCGATCTAGAAATCCCAGGATTCGATTAACCCAAAGAATCAGACCCGCTGTTGCTGCAACCGAAAGTGCAAAGCCATACGAGACAGCTAACCAAGGGTCCATCGCAACTAAAAAAATGACCGCAACACTCAATGCTGGAACTGGAGACTTATTAGATTTCGAATAAGTCGCAGCCAAAGCAACTAAACCCATAACGGTGGCTCTCAACACACTTGGTTGTGGTCTGACTAAAACAACAAAAGCAAATAGTGCGAAAAGAGCTACTAGGTATTGCCAATTCCGTGGAACCCGGAAACGTCGCATCACAGCCAGCACAATCACGATTAGTAACGTCACGTTGGTTCCAGACACCGCAATCAAGTGAGTGAGTCCAGCCGCTTTCATTTGTTGCGCAAGTTCCGGCTTTAGTTCTGAACTGTCGCCTAACGCGAGTCCTGGGACTAATCCCCGAGCTGAATCTGGACTTGATCGCAAAGATCTGTGTAATCCAGATCGAAGTTCGGCAGCAAGCATTTGATATCTGGGCGCTGCCTCGATTGATACTGGAGTTTCCAAAAGTTTTAGGTACCCAGCGAACGGTTTACCAATTGGTGCTGCTGACAGTTTTGCCGAAAATTTTATTTTCTGTCCAGGAATGTATCCCTGGACAACTGAAATCAAATCTGGATCTGATACAAATGACATCACCGGCGAATCGGTGCTGAAAGTTTTGCCTCGGGTTGAAATTGAATCAATTCGAAGTGAGATTCGCAAAAGCTTTTGATCGTTCCAGTTAAGTGTTTCTTTTCGTTGAGTAACAATTGGATCTGACGAAATCGTTGCAATTCCAGTAACTACAGAGTTTGATTTACTAGCCTGTGCAATTGGCCCAGTGGCAAGCGGAAAAATTCGAAGGGCTGCAATAGAAGTGCCTAATATCGCACCCAGAATAACTAGTGATAGCAGAGTCTTTGTTTCGATTTTGTCTTGGGAAAATCGACGAATAAAAGTTCGCGCTACCAAAAGGAAAGTTGCGCACATTGTGCTTATCCAAACTGGGTTAGCTAATCCCACTGCGGTAATGACAATCGCCGAGGCTAGCCACGTTGATACCGCTAATGAACTAAGTCGAAAGTCCACTTAAATTCGAACAAGTGATTTTAAATTTGCAAAGACTTTCGGTCCGATGCCAGGAACTTCTTGTAGTTCTTCAATGGAGTGAAACTTGTGGTTAGTTTCTCGCCACGCGATAATTCTTCCGGCCATGACCGGGCCAACTCCTGGCAACGAATCTAACTCGGATTCGGTGGCAAGGTTGAGATTGATGCGAGGATCAGAGCTGGCCGGCTGTGATTGCGAGTTTCCAATGATTACCATCTGGCCATCTGACAATCGTTCTGCCAGGTTAAGTGATGTCACATTCGCGTTAGGGCTAATACCTCCCGCAGCTGCAATAGCATCGGCCACTCTTGCACCGGCTGGAAGGGTGACAAGTCCAGGGGTCAATACGTCTCCCTTTACATCAACAACTATTTGATCAATACCTTGAACTGGAACCGGTGAATTTGAGTTGGTGGAAATTTGAATCCCTGGGCTAGCCACTTCGGGTACCGATACGGGAGTCGGTCGATTCAACCAAACTAATCCTGCTGTCAAAAGAACTACTGCAATCACAATCTTTAGAATTGGGCGGATCGCTTGCGGTGGCGGCGTAACTAGCATCTGTTCAGATTCAGCCCCACCTAAAGGAGCCGTTCTGCTACCCAATAATTTTTGTAGGCGCTCTGATGCAGCTGATGAAAGTTGAGCTTTATTTTTTCGAAATACCTGCATGAGTTGGACCCTAATAATCGGGGTCTGGAAAGTCCTAGAGCGGAAAAGATTGTGGGGTAATTAAACCTGTGGACTTACAACTACCGCTAACGCACCTGGGCCAACATGGGTTCCAACTACTGCCCCTGCAGAAGTTACTGAAATTGATTCGACACCAGTTAACTTAGTAAGTTGCTCGGCTACCCTGCTTGCAACGTCAAGTGCTTCGACATGATGGACAGCGATCTCAGATTTAATTCGAGCCGCCGCTACTACGATCTCGATCATTCGAGCAATTGATTTTTCGCTCGTCCTAACTAATTCTTGTTGCTCTACTTTGCCGTTAATCATGTGAAGCAGCGGCTTTAAATTCATGGATGCACCCATTTTGGCTTGCATGGCCGTAATGCGACCACCTTTTTCTAAAAACTCAAGAGAATCAACGTAGAAAATAATCGAAGCACCCGCACATTTGCGCTGGATCAAATCTAAAACTTCCGCATGACTACCACCAGAGTTAGCCAGTTTGGCGCCCGCCTGCACCGCAAACCCCAGCATCATTGCAATTCCGCGGGAATCAACAACATCGACTGGAAAATCTACTTTGCGACTTGCCAAAACGGCAGATTCATATGTTCCAGATAATTCACTCGATAGGTGCGCACTAATTATTGATTCATATCCAGCTCTATGCAGCTTTTCAAAGGCCGCAACAAAGACTTCTGGATTAGGTCGTGAGGTTGTTACTGACTTACCACTTCGCAATGCAGTTGCTACTTCATCAACGGTTATGCCGCCAACTTCGTTGAAGGCAACCCCATTACTAATTACCTGGAGCGGAACAACTTCAATGCCAAGTTCGGTCACTACTTCAGCCGGCAAATAGCAAGTGGAGTCGGTGACGATGCCAATGGACATGAGTTAACCGAGAACTATGTTGACTAGCTTTGGTGGCTTAACCACAACCACTTTGATGGTCTGGCCAGTTATAGCCTCGATCACTGAAGCTTGACTCATAGCCAAGTCTCGCATCTCGTCTTCAGTAATGTTTGGCGAAATCTCTAAGCGCTCTTTAATCTTTCCATTTACCTGAATAACGCGCAACGGTTGGCTCATGGCCAAGTCGATCCCACATTTCTTCGGCGGTGTAAGGCGCAACTAACGAGAGCATGATTGCTACTGCTTCGGTAGCTTCGCGGGCAGCTGGATCAGTTGGACCGCAACCGGAGTCAATAGCTTTGCGTGTGACATTAACCAGTTCCATAGTGCGCGCTACGGCAACGTTGAATCGATATGTTTCAACCGCAAGTTGGGCATCATTAAGTGCTTTGTGGGTAGCTTTACGAAGTGCCAGATCACCCGAGCTGAAATCACAGCCCGGTTCGCTATTCACATCACCAGCAAGGCGGTAAGCGCGCGCCAAGAACTTCCTGGCTCCACTTGGCGAAACATCTGCCCAATCAACATCATCTTCAGGTGGACCTGAGAAGACAAGGGCTAAGCGAATTGCATCGACACCGTGCTCATCCAATTCTTCGCTTAGTTTTACTAAGTTTCCGCGGCTCTTGCTCATCGCAGATCCATCCATCTGGACCATGCCTTGATTCAAAAGGCGCTTGAACGGCTCGACGAAATCCACCATGCCCATGTCGAACATGACTTTGGTAAAGAATCGGCTGTAAAGCAAGTGCAGGATTGCGTGCGTAACACCACCAACGTATTGATCTACTGGAAGCCACTTTTTTGCTTCCTCTGGATCAAACGGCGCAGTGCTTAATTGTGGATTTAGATAACGCATGTAGTACCAAGATGAATCTACGAAAGTATCCATTGTGTCGGCGTCGCGTCGCGCTGGACCCGAACACTTTGGACATGGCACATTCGCCCAGTCGTCTGCTGCGCCTAGTGGGGATGTTCCTTTAGGTGCAAGATCTAATCCAGCTGCATCTGGCAATCTAACTGGCAATTGATCAATGGCTACGGGGACTTCGCCACACGATGGGCAATGGATGATTGGGATTGGCGTTCCCCAGAAGCGTTGGCGGGAAATTAACCAATCGCGCAGGCGATAGTTTGTCGCAGGCTTACCTAGCTTCTTAGCTTCAAGTTCAGAAATGATCTTTGCGATTGCGTCAGCTTTACCTAAACCATCAAGATTTCCGGAATTAACATGTGCGCCATCATCGGCGGTAGCTTCACCTGTGACAGCCGGATCAGTTTCAGATTCCACGACAACTCGAATTGGTAAATCAAAAGCTTTAGCAAAATCTAAATCTCGCTGATCGTGTGCCGGAACCGCCATGATTGCTCCAGTACCGTAATCGGCAAGTACGTAATCGCTGGCCCAAATTTGTAGTCGCTCACCATTAACTGGGTTAATTGCGTAGCGGTTTAGGAAAACACCAGACTTTGGTCGATCTGTTGCTAGTCGATCCATGTCGCTGGTGGACTTAACTTTTTCTAGGTATTCCTGGAAGGCTGATTCGCTTTCACTACCTTGTGCCAATTCCGCAGCTAGCGCTGAATCAACTGCAACTACGAAGAATGTAGCGCCATACAAAGTGTCTGGACGTGTTGTGTAAACAACTACAGATTCGTCGCGGCCTTCGATTTCAAAACTTACTTCGGCGCCTTGAGAGCGGCCAATCCAGTTACGCTGCATGAGTAAAACTTTTTCTGGCCATTCGCCTTCAAGTTCTTTCATGTCATCAAGTAGGCGATCAGCATAATCCGTAATCTTGAAATACCACTGATTCAATTTCTTTTTTGTTACTGCAGAGTCACAGCGCTCGCACTCGCCACCAACAACTTGCTCATTAGCTAGAACGGTTTGGCATGAAGGACACCAGTTAACTGCTGAATCTTTTCGATAAGCCAGGCCACGTTCATACATCTGCAAAAAGAACCACTGGTTCCACTGGTAGTACTCCGGGTCGCAAGTATTTAATACTCGATCCCAATCGAATGAGCAGGCATACCGGCGCATCGAAGCTTTTTGAATTGCAATATTTTCGTAAGTCCAAATTGCTGGACTTTCATTTCGCTTGATCGCGGCATTCTCGGCGGGTAATCCGAAAGCGTCCCAACCAATCGGGTGCATAACATTGAAGCCTTTGTGTACCCAGTACCGCGAAATCACATCACCTAGGGCGTAAGCCTCCGCGTGACCCATGTGAAGGTCACCAGATGGATAAGGGAACATGTCGAGCACGTATTTAGTTGGTCGATTGTCATCAGGTCGGCCCGATCTAAATGGGGCTAATTCATCCCAGACTGGTAGCCATTTCTCCTGAACCGCGTGAACGTCATAGAAATTGGGATCTGGAATAACCTGCTCGCTCATGATCCCTAAGAATACTGGGAAATGCCCTATGTCTAGAATCGGGATTGTGTCTAAGCGCGGGTGGATCTTATTTGTCGCGCTCGGGTTTTTGGTCGAGTCATGATTGCTGCTTTGATCCTCCTTCCAATCGCAATTCATCAAGGTCATGCCCGATCACTCCGAACGCATTGGAAAGGCATTCTGACTTTTGCTGCCATTGAAATGTGTATTCCATTCGGCGCACTTGGCGTAGCTGAGAAAGAGATTTCAAGTTCATTGACTGGCTTACTCATCGCGATGGTGCCATTAATTAATGCGGTAATTTCTCGTCAACTCGGATTAGACTCCATTTGGGACGCACGCCGAATCATCGGGCTATTTATCGGTTTCTTTGGCGTTGGCATGTTGGTTGGTTTCGATATCAGTGCCAGCAACTACTGGGCAATTATTTTGTGTCTATTTGCCGCCACTGGATATGCACTTGGCCCAATCATCATTACCAAGATGCTTAGCGATGTTGCAAGCATTGGAGTCATTGCTTGGTCGCTACTTGTTGCTGGAATTGTTTACCTACCGTTCGTGACCTACGAAGTGCTAAATGATTCATGGCGAGCACCAGGGATCACTGAAGTTTCTCAAGAGGCAATTCTTAGTGTTATCGCACTCGGTGTTTTATGTTCGGCGATTGCATTCGTTGCACTCTTTGCCCTGATAGCCGAAGTAGGACCAACACGTACCACCGTTATCACTTATATCAATCCGGCTGTGGCAATCATTCTTGGCGTAATCATTCTGAGCGAACCAATAACTACTGGAATCATGATCGGATTTCCGTTGGTTCTAATTGGTTCAGTAATGGCAACTAGACGTAACGTCGAAGTTGTCGAAGAGCGCTAATTTCTAGCGAGCTGTGAATCCTCGGGCGTATTGATTGGGCCATGGAATTTCATCACCAAGATCTGCGGCTGCTTGAATTGGCCAGCGAGGATTGCCCAACATTGCTCGCGCAATCATGACTGCAGACACCGCGCCATCAGACAATATCTCTTCAGCTTGTTCACCTGTGGTGATCATGCCAACTGCATTAGTCAGAATTCCAGCCTCTTGTTGAATCTGACGCGCAAACTTAACTTGATATCCAGGACTAACTTCAATTTGTTGCTCTGGTGATATCCCGGCAGATGAACAGTCGATCAAATCAACGCCACGGGCTTTAAGCTCTCGCGAGAGTGCAACGGAGTCTTCAATACTCCAGCCACCGTCGATCCAATCCGAAGCAGAAATTCGCACGAATAGTCCGTGTGAGGCAGGAACAATTAGGCGCACATAACTTGCGATTTCGCAAAGTAAGCGAATGCGGTTCTCAAATGAGCCTCCATATTCATCAGTTCGCTTATTTGAAATAGGTGA
>RGDC01000062.1 GCA_009918005.1 Actinomycetota bacterium | reverse complement strand
CCGTAACCACCAGCAACAATTACGCAGGAAATTGGTTGGCGTGGCAGCACAAATGGTTTACCAAGTGGCGCGATGACATCGATAGTGTCACCTGCGCTTTGGGTTGCCAGCCATTGTGTGCCTTGACCATGAGCCGCAAAAATTATTTCCAAGGTCTGTCCAGGTACCGACTTGTGGATTGAAAATGCTCGGCGCAACAACATGCCACCGCCAACGCCGCCAACCGCTACTGCAGCAAAATGTCCTGGCTGCACTTCTGTGACATCAGGGGCGTCTAAGACCATGTGCAAGTAGTTGCCAACTGGTGCCATCGATCGAATTACACATTTCATTTGCTTTGCACTCATGATTGCTTCGCCAACAATTTATTTAACTCAGCAACATGCTCTTGAATCGATTTAACCTTCATTGGGCCGGCTTGCAACGATGCAATTCCTTCAACTGCTGCTGCCAATCCTTGAACTGTTGTTATCGAAGCGGTGTTAGCTAGAACAGTTGCCATCCGAATCTCATAACCATCACGACGGGCGCCGGTTCCGTAAGGAGTATTGACCACTAAGTCGATGTCGCCATCCATAATTGCTTCGACTGTGGTCTTAAGCCCTTCACTTGCACCAACGTGTTGCTTAGCGACCAAATCAGTTTTAATTCCATTTTCATTTAAGAACTTGGCGGTTCCTTCGGTGGCCATAATGGTGAAACCCATTTCGACTAATTTACGAACTGGCTCTAGGGCCTGCGCTTTGTCGCGATCAGCTACTGAAACAAAGACAGAACCGCTTTGTGGTAACCCATCCCGATAGGCAGCAAGTTGCGACTTTGCAAAGGCAGTACCAAAGTCAACGTCGATTCCCATAACTTCGCCAGTTGATTTCATCTCTGGACCAAGTACTGTGTCGACACCCATGAATCGAGCAAATGGCAAGACCGCTTCTTTAATGCTTACTGCGCTACCAACAGGCGCATCTCCGCCATCACCAACCGGCCGCAAGAAACCTTCTTTGCGAAGCGTGGCAATGGAATCCCCTACCGCAATTCGAGCTGCAGCTTTAGCAAGTGAAATTCCGGTTGCTTTCGAAACGAATGGCACGGTACGAGATGCGCGCGGATTCGCTTCTAAAACATACAAAATGCCGTTGGCCAGTGCGTATTGCACGTTGAGCAAGCCACGCACTCCAACACCCTTTGCAATTCCAAGTGTTGAAGTTCGAATTCGATCAATTTCCGCCGCACCAAGTGTGTAAGGAGGTAGTGAACAAGCTGAGTCACCAGAATGGATACCAGCTTCTTCGATGTGTTCCATGACGCCACCGAGATAAAGCTCAGTGCCATCGAATAGTGCATCTACATCAATTTCAATGGCATCATCAAGGAAGCGGTCAACAAGTACTGGATGTTCAGGGTTAACTTGAGCGGCTCGCGTTAGATAGTCGTGCAACATAGTTACGTCGTAAACGATTTCCATGCCACGACCACCGAGAACAAATGACGGCCGGACAAGTACTGGGTAACCAATTCGATTGGCAATTTCGCGAGCATCTTCAAATGAAGTAGCCATGCCATGTTCTGGTGATGGCAATCCAGCCTTTTCGAGCACTTCGCCGAATGCGCCGCGCTCTTCCGCAAGATGGATAGCCTCTGGAGTTGTTCCCAGCAATGTGACGCCAGCGTCTTTAAGTTCTTGGGCTAAGCCAAGTGGAGTTTGGCCGCCAAGTTGCGTGATTACACCAACAACCGGGCCAGCCAAAGTTTCGGCGTGAATTACTTCTAGGACGTCTTCCAAAGTTAAAGGCTCAAAATAAAGTCTGCTGGAAGTGTCATAGTCAGTTGACACAGTTTCTGGATTGCAGTTGATCATGATGGTGTCTAAACCTTTTTCGCGCAAAGTTAGCGAGGCATGGACACATGAGTAATCAAATTCGATTCCCTGACCGATTCGGTTTGGACCTGATCCCAAAATGATCACCGCAGGATTGGTGCGTGGCAAAACTTCGGTCTCTTGGTCATACGAAGAGTAGTAATAAGGCGTTAGGGCAGCGAACTCGGCAGCGCAAGTATCAACTGTCTTGTAAACCGGGCGAATGTCCAAGGTATGGCGAATTCCTCGAACTTCAGCTTCGGAAATTCCGCGAATTAATCCAATTTGAGCATCTGAGAAACCATGTCGTTTTGCGGCCACGATTGTCGGTCGATCTAATGCCAATTCCGACTTGAGTTCTCGTGCCACTTCGCAAAGTAGGACTATTTGATCTAAGAACCATGGATCAATTTTTGTGGCTTCGAATACTTGCTCGACGGATGCTCCGGCCCAAAGCGCTAGCTGCACTTGGTTTAAGCGCCCGTCGGTTGGAATCTTCATTTTGGTTAGTAAGTCAGGGATGTTGATTGACTTTGGATCTTGCGACCAAACAAACAGGTTTTCTTTACGTTCAATGGAGCGAAGCGCTTTATGTAGTGCCTCAGTGAAGTTACGGCCGATCGCCATAGCTTCGCCAACTGATTTCATGGTTGTAGTTAGCGTTTGATCTGCATTTGGGAACTTTTCAAAAGCAAACCGAGGAATCTTTACAACCACATAATCCAAAGTCGGTTCAAATGAAGCTGGAGTTTCTTTTGTTATGTCGTTTGGAATTTCATCTAATGTGTAACCGATTGCCAAGCGGGCAGCGATTTTCGCAATTGGGAATCCAGTTGCCTTGCTTGCGAGCGCTGACGATCGCGAGACTCGAGGGTTCATTTCAATGACAATGATGCGGCCGTCGGCTGGATTTACCGCAAATTGAATGTTGCAGCCACCGGTATCGACGCCGACTGCACGGATGATGGCAATACCAAGATCGCGAAGTTTTTGGAATTCGCGATCGGTAAGTGTCATCGATGGTGCAACGGTTATGGAATCTCCAGTGTGAACACCCATCGGGTCGACGTTTTCAATGGAGCACACAACAACAACGTTGTCTTTGTTGTCGCGCATCAATTCAAGTTCGTATTCTTTCCAGCCGATGATTGACTCTTCTAGCAAAACTTCAGTTGTTGGACTAGCTTGAAGACCAAGTCCAGCTATGCGATGTAAGTCGTCTTCGTTATATGCAATGCCAGAACCAGCACCGCCCATAGTGAATGATGGGCGAACTACAACTGGATAGCCAAGTTCTTTCACGCCATCTAAACAGTCCTGCATAGTGTGGCAAACAAATGACTTTGCACTTTCGCCGCCTATGTCGGCTACGATCTGGCGGAACATTTCCCGGTTTTCACCACGTTCAATGGCGTCAACATCAGCGCCGATGAGCTCGACATTGTATTTTTCGAGAATGCCATTTTTAAATAATGCGATTGCAGTGTTTAAGGCAGTCTGGCCACCAAGTGTCGGAAGCAACGCGTCTGGTCGTTCGCGTTCAATGATTGTGGCAACAACCTCAGGGGTAATTGGTTCAATGTAAGTAGCATCAGCGAATTCTGGATCAGTCATGATTGTTGCTGGGTTGCTGTTAACCAGAATCACGCGAAGGCCTTCAGCCTTAAGTACTCGACAGGCTTGAGTGCCGGAGTAATCGAATTCACAAGCTTGGCCAATAACAATCGGTCCTGATCCAATCACCATTACCGATTTGATGTCACTGCGACGAGGCATTAGCGCTTACCCTCCATCAGTTCAACAAATCGATCAAACAAGTACGCCGAATCATGTGGACCAGCTGCAGCCTCGGGATGGTACTGAACACTGAATGCTGGAACATCAACACATTCCAAACCTTCAACGACATTGTCGTTAAGGCAGACATGGCTAACTCGTACGGTGCCATAAGGAGTTTGGGAATCACGATCAATTGGTGCGGTGCGATCCATTACCGGCTGATTTATTCCACGATGACCATAACGAAGTTTGTAAGTTCCAAATCCAAGTGCGCGCCCTAGGATTTGATTTCCAAAACAGATTCCAAAGAATGGGCGCTTAGCATCAAGTGTCGCTTGCACAAGTGAAATTGCGTGCAACGCGGTTGCCGGATCTCCCGGACCATTTGAAACGAATATGCCATCTGGACCAGCAGCAAGTAAATCTTCGGAAGAAATGTTTGCTGGCACAACATGTACTTCAATCCCCCGCTGGGCCATTAAGTGTGGTGTCATTGACTTGATTCCTAGATCAAGGGCTGCGACCTGGAACCTCTTAATGCCAACTGCAGGAACAACGTAGGTTTCCTTGGTTGAAACAGTTTCGGAAAAACTCGCGCCAGACATTTCTGGAACTTCGCGCACTTTGTTCAATAAGGATTCAACATCTTGTTCAGCGGCGGCACCAGAAAAGATGCCAACCCGCATCGCGCCATATTCTCTTAAGTGCCTCGTTAATGCGCGAGTATCTACATCGCTGATACCAACTACATTTTGCTTTCGTAATTCGTCATCAAGGCTTACTGTGGATCGCCAATTCGATGGTCGGCGAGCTGGATCACGGACAACGTAACCCGAAACCCAAATTTGCTGTGACTCATTGTCTTCGGTGTTCCAACCCGTATTTCCGATGTGGGGTGCAGTTTGAACAACCACCTGTCCGCAATAAGAGGGATCGGTAATCGTCTCCTGGTAGCCAGTCATCCCTGTTGAGAAAACTGCTTCGCCAAAAGCACTTCCATCGGCACCATATGAACGACCTGTGAATACTTGACCATCTTCAAGTACTAGGACGGCTCGGGTCATGCGTTGAGTTCTCCATTCAGCACAGTTGGTTTACCGCGATAGAACGTTGCAACAACTTTGCCGGGAAGGGTGCGTCCTGCGTACGGAGTATTTCGGCTTGCACTTACAGTCTTTCGTGCGTCCACTTCTTGGCTTGCACGGGGATCAAAAATTACCAAGTTTGCGGGCGAACCTACTTCAATCGGTTGACCCTGAGTACTCACTCGCCCAATTTGGGCTGGCGCTACCGACATTCGATCAGCAACTGCGGCCCAATTCATTAGTCCGGTTTGCACCATAGTTTCGTAGACAACGCTGAGCGCGCTTTCTAGCCCAGTCATTCCAAATGCAGCTGCAGTCCATTCGCAATCTTTATCTTCAGAAGGATGCGGCGCGTGATCAGTTGCCACGATGTTGATAGTGCCATCAGCAAGACCAGCACGAACCGCTGCCACGTCTGACTTGGTTCGTAGCGGTGGATTAACTTTGAAGATCGGATCGTAACTTTCGACAACATCGTCTGTGAAATACAAGTGATGTGGAGTCACTTCTGCAGTGACATTAATGCCCCGTGACTTGGCCCAACGAATGATTTCTACGCTACCGGCCGTTGAAAGGTGGCACACATGCAATCTGGAACCAACATGGTGAGCCAACAGAACATCACGAGCGATGATTGCTTCTTCAGCAACTGCTGGCCAGCCGGCCAGACCTAATTTTCCTGAAATCACGCCTTCGTTCATTTGCGCGCCTTCAGTCAATCTTGGTTCTTGGGCATGCTGAGCTACGACGCCATCAAATGCCTTCACGTATTCAAGCGCGCGACGCATCAAAGCCGCATCGTGTACGCACTTACCGTCATCACTAAAGACTCGAACTGCTGCTGCGCTATCTGCCATCGCACCTAGTTCAGCAAGTGCCGTTCCTTCAAGCCCCATAGTGACTGCGCCAACAGGACGGACGTCTACTAATCCCGCTTCTTGACCAAGGCGCCATACTTGCTCAACAACACCAGCAGTGTCAGCAACTGGGTTTGTGTTTGCCATCGCGTGAACTGCGGTAAAGCCACCCATTGCTGCAGCGCGACTTCCCGATAAAACGGTTTCGGCATCTTCGCGACCTGGTTCACGTAAGTGCGTGTGCAGATCTACTAATCCTGGCAAGGCAATGCAGCCTGAACCATTTACAGTTTGGTCAGCTGTTAAACCTTTACCAATTTCAGCGATCACACCATCTTTGATAACAATGTCAGTTGGCTTGCCATCCAAAATTGCGACGTCTTTAATTACGTAACTTGTTTTTGCACTGCTAGTCATTACATTGACTCCGATCCACCAAGAATTAAGTACAGGACAGCCATCCGAACGCTCACGCCATTGGCAACTTGCTCGACAATCACCGAGCGCTGGGAATCAGCTACATCAGCAGAAATTTCCATGCCGCGGTTCATTGGACCTGGATGCATGACTACTGCTGATTCCGCAAGGCGATTCATTCGAGTGACATTCAAGCCATACCGACTGCTGTATTCGTGAGCATTTGGGAAGTAGGCCGCATTCATTCGCTCGCGTTGAACTCGCAACATCATTACTGCATCAGAACCTTCAAGGGAAGCATCCAAATCGTATGAGACTTCACAATCCCAGTCTTCGACACCATATGGAAGCAGGGTTGGCGGAGCGACCAGGCGCACTTTGGCACCAAGGGTATTGAGTAGTAAAACATTCGAACGCGCTACGCGACTATGCAACACATCGCCAACGATCGTGACATTCACACCTTTTAGATCACCTTCGCCATTACGAAGGTGACTGCGAAGTGTGTAAGCGTCTAGCAGAGCTTGAGTTGGATGTTCGTGTGTTCCGTCTCCGGCATTTACAACTCCACCAGAAATCCAACCGGCATTTGCTAACCGATGTGGTGCGCCACTACTGCTGTGACGAATCACAACTGCGTCAGCGCCCATTGCTTCCAGCGTCAAAGCGGTGTCTTTCAGACTCTCGCCCTTTGAAACACTCGATCCTTTTGCTGAGAAGTTGATTACATCAGCGCTCAATCGTTTAGCTGCTGCTTCAAAAGAAATTCGAGTGCGAGTTGAGTCTTCATAAAAGAGGTTTACAACTGTGCGGCCACGTAGTGGTGGGAGTTTGCCAACACCTTGCTCAGTTGCGGCTGCGAGTTGCTTAGCTGTGTCTAGAACTAGGATTGCATCTTCATAACTTAAATCTGCAGCGCTTAACAAATGCTTCATGATTCACGCTCAATTCGGACTTCATCGACACCATCATGTTCGATCAAATTAACCTGGATCTTTTCAGATCGAGAGGTTGGCAAGTTTTTACCCACATAGTCTGCGCGGATTGGAAGTTCGCGGTGGCCGCGATCAACTAGCACTGCAAGTTGAACAAGTTCCGGACGACCGTGCTCGGATAATGCATCGAGCGCAGCTCTGATGGTTCGTCCTGAGAAGAGTACGTCATCAACCAAGATCACGAGGCGTCCTTCGATACCTTCTGGTGGGATGGTGGTTGGCTGGAGTGCGCGTGCTGGGCGCGACCTAAGGTCGTCGCGATACATAGTGATGTCGATTGCACCAACTGATACTGGATTGCCTTGAATTTGGGAAATTTTTTCGCCGAGACGAGTTGCAAGTGATGCACCTCGAGTTGGTATTCCCATCAAAGTTAAATTGGTGGCACC
>RGDC01000061.1 GCA_009918005.1 Actinomycetota bacterium | reverse complement strand
TCGAATAATGCGGACTCATCCAGAACTCCACCTCTTGCGGCGTTAATTACGAACGCTGTGGACTTCATTTTTGCCAGTGCATCCGCATCGATTAAACCTTGGGTTTCCGGAGTCTTTGGAATGTGAATCGTCACAAAATCGGATCTGTCCAATAGCTCATCAAGTGAAACCATTTTGATTTCTGGTCCATCGGTAGGTGCAGTTTTGACGTACGGATCGTAAGCCACGAACTTCATATCAAAACCTGCAAGTCTTTGGGCAACTAGCATTCCGATTTTGCCCATTCCGATGATTCCAACAGTTTTACCTTGAAGTTCTACTCCCCCAAATTGCGAGCGCTTCCATTGGCCATTCTTTAAAGCTAAATTCGCTGGCACAACATTCCTTGCAACTGCAATTAGTAACGAGACTGCAAGTTCGGCAGCTGAGACGATGTTGCTCGTTGGAGCGTTAACAACTAGCACTCCGGCAGCCGTTGCAGCTGGGACATCAACATTGTCCAGGCCGACACCAGCGCGCGCAATTATCTTCAAGTTTGGTGCGGCAGTAATCGCCTCAGCATCCATCTTGGTAGCCGAACGAATCAGCACTGCATTTGCAGTTGCCAAGTTGCTGAGAAGATCTGGACGATTAGCTCCATCACAGTTACGAATTTCAAATTGATCACCAAGTACTGCAACTGTGGCTGGCGAAAGTTCTTCGGCAATTAGAACAACAGGCTTGGACATGCTCTGATTCTAGATGAAATCAAAGAATGAAGACTGCGAAGAATTAGCAGGAAGCGATTACCAGAAGTCTGGTTCTTCATCAGTTGCGCGCCAGCAATGCCAAGCGACCACGCTCCGGTACGGCGATAGGTGGTCGGTGACTCCAATAACTTCTTTTTCAGTAGGTGTGTATCCCAGGCCTTGAATAATTCCCCAGCCGCGACGGACTCCTAAATCTCCAATTGGCCAAACATCTAATCGGCCCAGTCGAAACATCATGAACATTTCAACAGTCCAGCGACCAATCCCCCAGAACTGCGTGAGTTGCTTAACGATTTCGTCGTCGGGTAACTCATCTACTGATTCCAAGTCAAAGCCCTTAACTACTGCATCACTTAATTCCAAGATTGTCCGAGCTTTGGCATTACTTAGACCAACTTCACGCAACTCAAGATGACCTAACTTAAGAAGCTTCGCCGGTTTGACCGGTGACCCAGTTTTAGCAATTAACCGGTGGGTGATTGTGTCAGCTGCTTTGCCAGAAAGCTGTTGTCCAATCACGGCGAAAACGATGGTTTCAAAATGAGAATTGTGCGCTGGCTCTTTTGATACTGGATAAAGCGGAGCATTCTCCAGAAACCTACCAAGTCGCTTATCTTGCGTGGCCAAATACTTTTGAATTGATTTGATTGATTTGAGTTTTGGCGGCGCTTTTGGTTTTTCAGTCATCAGGACCTGCGACCTGAAGGCGTGAACTTAATGGGCAGTTCAATCGGACCGGTATTGCCACTGTCTGGAAGATAAGTAGCGCCAGAAAGAATTTCGAAATCAGGTATCCGTTCGGCAAGTGCCTTATATGCTTCAGCCATATCAAGGCGGGCAACATAATGACCTAGGCAATGATGCATGCCGCCCCCAAATCCAAAGTGAGGTGGCCTTTGAGCGGTTATGTCGAACTCCACTTTTTCGAACCGACGTGGATCGCTGCCGGAAGGAATTGTTAACAGGTGGATCGTTTTGCCTTGCGGAATTACCAGATCCTTGTACTCAACATCAACCGAGGCCTCGCGGCTGACCCATGTGATAGTTGGGTTAACTCGCATTACTTCTTCTACTGCACTTCGACCAAGTTCAGGATTTTTGCCTAAATTTTGCCACTGGTCCATGTGGCTAGAAAACGTTTGTAGTCCCAATCCAATTTGATTTCGCGTGGTATCAAAGCCAGCAAAGATTATGAAACTTACCAGCATTAACAACTCATGATCAGTTATCTTCTTACCATCTGAATTTGCCCTGATAAGAGCACCAACAAAATCATCGCTATCAGTTCCTTGGCGACTCTGAATCAACGATTTAGAAATGTCCAACAATCCAGACAAGCCGTGTTCGATTACTTCTAGATCATCCTTAATGGTGACACTAAAGACGTAACCAAGCTCAGTTGCCAGGTCTGCAATCTCTCGCCACTGCGATTTATCAATACCTAAGAGGCCAGTAATCACTCGAGCTGAATAAGCTTCGGCAAACTCGCTCATGAACTCTGCGGTTCCTCGTTCACAAAATCCATCGATTAACTCATGGGCAAGATCAGAAAAAGTTGGAATCAGTGGTTCAAGTACTTTTGGGGAAAATGCTGGGCCAGATAACTTGCGGAGTCGAAGGTGATCTTCACCTTCAATGCTGAGCATGATGTCGGGCCACCACTTGGCTAGCAGGCCATCCGTAATATCAAAATGCGAGGGCCACCTGCGGGTTCCTTGATAGAGACGCTTGTCCTTCAGCAAGGCATTGGAATCTTCATAACGCAGAATTGCGATCCCGAAATTCGTCGTTGCATACCAATGCTGCTCGCGTGCTTGCATAACTTGATCAGATCGGATTGAAAATCCAGTCTCTGAAAAATCTAAGTGTGCAATTGTTGGAGATTTCGACATGTTAGGAGTTAATCTTTACCGATTCGCGGCCAAGTATCACTGACAATGTAGCCATGTGGGTATGGATCGGTTGGATCTAGCATGTGTTGATGGGTTCCCGTTAGCCATGCTTGACCGGCAATAGATGGAATGATGCCTGACTTATCACCGATCATTACTTCTTGTTCGATCCGGCCTTCAAAATGCGATCCAATAATTGAACGTCCGCGGATTCGATCGCCTAATTTCATAACACCACGAGCATGCAAGACTGCCATACGAGCTGAAACACCAGTGCCAGTTGGTGAGCGATCGATTTTTCCCGGCTGAACTGCCACTGCGTTGTGACTTATCAATACACCGTTTTCCTCGAACACTGGCATGGCCATTTGGCAGAACGAAAAATGTGTCCAGCCGCTTATTGTTGGGTGAGTGAAAGTTAATTGTTCGTTTGCTGCCTTAGTAATTCCAATACCCATAACTGCAAGATCGCGCGCTTCACTTGGATCTAGTGAGAATCCTAAATCTTTTGCATTAACAATTACGAAGCTGTCGCCGCCCCAAGCGGTATCAACTGTCAAAGTTCCTAAGCCAGGCACCTCTAATTTGGTGTCCAAAGTTGCCGCGAATGCTGGAACATTGTGAACTTTAATTTGGGTCGCTTTACCATCTTTGCAAGTTGCAAAAACTTCAACTAAACCAGCGGGAGCTTCCATGAAGAAATGTGTCTCTGGTTCAACCATTGGAACAATTCCTGTTTCCAAAACCACCGTTGCCACACACATTGAGTTCGAGCCTGACATCAACGGAGTATCTTCTGGTTCCATGATGATGAATCCGACTGCGGCTCTTGGATCCTTTGGTGGCACCAGCATGTTTACGTGCCGAAAAACGCCACCACGCGGTTCATTCAAAACAAACTGGCGGAGCTCATTGTCGGTTGCAATGAACCGAGATTGGTCGTACAAAGTTTCGCCTGGGGGTGGGTTTACGCCACCAACAATTACGTCACCAACTTCACCCTCAGCATGGCAACTAACTACGTGGATTGTTTTGATTGATCGCATGAGACCAAGTTTAGGCTTTCGAAACCTTGCCTAAGGCAGGAACAGTAAATCTAGTGAACGTGAAAATCAAAGGCTTGAGCCATAGCAGCATCGATTGCTTTTAGGGCAAGTTCCACTCTGGTTTCAACAGAGCCATCAAGTGCCATCCAAGACCTGCCAGTACTGATCAAGTCATCTTCAAACTCTCGAGTCATAGATACTCGCAGGTTTTCAGAGTCTCGGATTTTGTCTTGGACAAATGGGACACCATCAGGTTGCGTCACAAAATAGATGCGATTTTGTGAATCTGTTGGCATTGGCAGGGCTGCTTTTTCCCCTAGGTATCGGCGTTCCCAAATAATGGTGGCAAATACATCAGTGTCACAACAAACAACTGGTCCACCAGTACGGGCTGCGACATCTTCAAGTTGTTGTTGCACGATAGCGATTTCGACAAAGTCATTCGTGGTCCAAGGAACTGCATACTCACTTAATCCCATAGCTTCAGCTTGTTCTTTTTTTCGCATAGTTAGATCGCGACCATACTCACGAATCCAGTTCGTGGTGGAAAAGTTTCCTTGGCGCTTCATTAATTCAGCTTGAACTGCCAATGTTGTTGTCGTGGTACCAGTTGATTCAGCGCCGATAAATACTGCGCGAATGGCTAAAAGCTCTCGGGAACCTGGACCAAGTAAATGCCAGTTACTGATTAGGTCCTCGCGAATTTGAGTTGACGAAACTGGAACCTGGGTTCGCTCTGGATCAAAGCTGTGATGATGCAGACCTAAAAGCTTGGCAAACTCATCGCCATTGGTTTCTGAAGTAACTAATAGATCAACAGGTGGGGTGTGACGCAAGTGGGCTTCGATTACGCGGGCGTTGGATTTAGCAACTGCACTATTACCTGGATCATATGGTGTTGATTCATAGCCATGCACAATTGTCATTGCCGATTCATGAACACCCTCAGCAACGCAATCCTGCAGAAGTGCTCTAGCCCGGTCATTAGCAGGCAATCGATCATGTGGTGCAGCTAAAACAACTACGACAACGTGATCACGTTTTTCAATCGCAGCTTTAATGAGCTTCACATGACCCATGTGCGGTGGATTAAATGTTCCAGTTACAAGTGCGGCCGGCATCTTCAAAGCCTATCTGGGTTTATGGCCACTAGAAAATATCACTATTTGGCGACTAGTAAGAGTTTTCCCGTGGTTTTACGTGCTGCTAAATCCGTGTGTGCTTCTTTAGAATCCGGTAATGAATAAATTTCGCCAATTGCAAAATTCAATTTGCCAGCAAGGTGCTCAGCAAAGATCTCGTCTGCTCGCCACTGCATTTCCCCTGGACCAACAATGTAATCTGCCAAAGTTGGACGAGTAACAAATAGTGAACCCATTCGACTTAGTGCCTGAAGATCAAACGGTGGAACCATGCCACTTGCGCCGCCAAAAAGTGCCATCATGCCGCGACGCTTTAGAGATGCCAGGCTGCCATCAAATGTTGCTAATCCAACACCGTCATACACAACGTCTACGCCGATTCCGTTAGTTAGTTCTTTGGCTTTCGCTGCTACATCTTCGGAGTCGTAGCGAATCACATGGCTAGCACCTGCTTGGCGAGCAATTTCTGCTTTTTCCGCTGTTGATGCAGTGCCAATAACAGTTGCGCCACGATTAGAAATCATTTGGCAAAGCAGCTGTCCAACTCCACCAGCTGCGGCATGAACCAAAGCTGTATCCCCTGGTTTCACTTCAAACAGTGAAGTAATTAAGTAGTGTGCCGTCATCCCTTGCAACATAGCGGCACAAGCAACGTCCAGCGATACACCGTCTGGAACTTTCACGACAGAGGTCGCATCAACGGCATGAACTTGGGAGTAGCTTCCTAATGAGGATGGCCAAGCAACTTTGTCACCAACAGTAAAGCCAGTTACTGCTGAACCGACCTCGGTGACAACGCCGCTGCCTTCAAGTCCTGGAACATACGGGCTAGGCATTGGGTAAATACCTTGACGCTGATAAATGTCAATGAAGTTAACACCGCTAAATGCCAACTCAACTATGAGTTGATCTGGGCCACAAACTGGAACAGGTAGATCAGTTACCTTTAGGACTTCTGGTCCACCGGGCTGATCTACCTGTATCGCAAGCATGTTTTTCTTAGCGACCTGCAGTGCCTTCAACGTAGTCGTTGTCACCAGTCTTAACCCATGACATCAACTTACGTAAATCGCGACCAACCGCTTCGATTGGATGCTGTTCTGCTTTAGCGCGAAGTGACTTGAACTCTGGTGCGCCGGCATCCTGATCATCAATAAAGCGCTGAGCAAACTTGCCCTGCTGAATGTCAGCCAAGACATCCTTCATGGCAGCCTTGACATCTGAGTTAATGATGCGTGGACCAGAAACGTAATCGCCATATTCAGCAGTGTCAGAAACGCTCCAACGTTGCTTGGCAATGCCACCTTCGTACATCAAGTCAACGATCAACTTCAATTCGTGTAGACACTCGAAGTAAGCAACTTCTGGCTGGTAACCGGCTTCAACAAGAGTTTCGAAACCAGCTTGAACTAATGCTGAAGCGCCACCACAAAGAACAGCTTGCTCACCGAATAGATCAGTTTCGGTTTCTTCGGTGAATGTGGTCTTGATTCCGCCGGCACGAAGTGCACCAATACCAGCGGCGTAAGAAAGTGCAAGCGCCCAAGCGTTACCGGATGCATCTTGTTCAACAGCAACAATGGCAGGAACACCACGGCCTGCAACATACTCGCGACGCACTAAGTGTCCTGGACCCTTAGGTGCAACCATGCAAACATCTACGTTCGCTGGAGGTGTGATGTAACCAAAACGAATGTTGAAGCCGTGCGCAAAGAAAAGAGCGTCACCAGCCTTCAGGTTAGGCTCAACTGATTCGGCGTAAACCTTGCGAGCCACGTGATCTGGAACCAGCATCATGATCACATCAGCTTCTGCAGCTGCAGTAGCTGGATCTACTACGCGAAGTCCTTCAGACTCAGCTTTTGCTTTGCTCTTTGAACCATCCGCAAGACCTACGCGAACGTCAACGCCACTGTCCCGCAGGCTAAGTGCGTGGGCATGGCCCTGGCTTCCATAACCAATAACGGCTACTTTGCGACCTTGAATGATTGAAAGGTCTGCATCATCTTCGTAAAACAATTCGGCCACTGGGCTCTCCTATTTCGCTAGTTTGGTAAGTCTGTCAGATTCTTTGGATTGTGTGAATTTCTAGATTGAGCGTTCGGAATTCTTGTTGGAACGATCGGCAATTGAGCGACCGCCGCGTGCTAGTGCCACAACGCCAGACTGCACAATTTCCTTGATTCCATGCGGGGCTAGGACATTTAGAAATGCCTCAAGCTTGTCGATCGAGCCAGTTGCCTCGATAGTTACTGCATCTCCGCTGACATCCACAATTTTGGCACGAAACAGCTCAACGAGCTCAAGCACTTTGCTGCGGGAATTGTCATCAGCTTTTACTTTGATGAGCATTAGTTCTCGAGCAATTGCAGAATTGTCATCAAGTTCAACGATCTTGAGAACATTAATTAATTTATTCAACTGCTTTGTTACTTGCTCAAGTGCATGCGCGTCCACGTTGACAACAACAGTCATACGGGAGACACCTTCAGTTTCGGTTGTGCCTACTGCCAAAGACTCAATGTTGTATCCGCGTCGAGAAAATAGTGCGGAAAT